>DASPKD010000173.1:0-6004 GCA_035628275.1 Caulobacteraceae bacterium
GCCCTCGGGCCGGATGTACGTCGACGGCGGCGTGCTGGTCCCGGCCGGCGGCGAGGCCCTGCGCGAGCGCAAGCACGCGGCGGCCAACGGCATGCTGTTCGTCTCCGTGGCGCTCGACCGCAAGGGCAAGCTGGCGTCGGATGTCGAGGTGCGCGGCCTGGGTTTGCCGGGCGACGAGGACTACAGCCTCGACGACGCCCTGGACGAACTGGCCGAAACCGCCGAGGGCGCGCTCAAGCGCCTGAGCGGCGAGGAGCGGGACGACGACATCGCGGTCGAGAAGGCCGTCGCCCGCGCGCTGAAGAAGGCCAGCCAGCACATCTGGGACCGCCGCCCGATCGTGGAGACGATCGTGCTTCGGGTGTAAGACCCGGCTCATGATCGGACGACTCAACCACGTCGGCGTCGCCACCCCGTCCATCGACGAGGCGGTGACCCTCTACCGCGACCTGCTGGGCGCGACCCGGATCGGCGAGAAGTTCGCCCTGCCCGAGCAGGGGGTGTGGGTCTGCTTCGTCGACCTGCCCAACAGCCAGATCGAGCTGATCGAGCCCTACGGCGACGCCTCGCCGCTGAACGGCTTTCTGGCCAAGAACCCCAAGGGCGGACAGCATCACGTCTGCTTCGAGGTCGAGGACGTGATCGCCGCCCGCGACGCGCTCAGGTCCAGGGGCTGCACCATCCTGGGCACCGGCGAGCCGAGGATCGGCGCTCACGGCACCCCGGTGGTCTTCGTCCATCCCAAGGACATGGGCGGCGTGCTGGTGGAGCTGATGGAGACGCCGAAGGGCGCGCACTGATGGGGCCGGTCACCATCTTCGCCATCTACATCGTCTGCTGGTGGGTGGTGCTGTTCGCGGTGCTGCCGCTGGGCATGCAGAGCCACCACGAGGCGGGCACGCACCCGAACGACGGCGGCGACCCCGGCGCCCCGGTGAACCCGAATCTGAAGCGCAAGCTGATCACCACCACCTGGGTCTCGGCGATCCTGTGGGCGGCGGTGATGGCTGTGGTGCTGACCGGCGTGCTGCCGATCGAGCGTCTGCCCCTGAAGTGACGCCGCTCAGGCCGGAGCGGCGACCGCGGCCGGCCGGCCCGCCTTGCCGAACGACAGCGCCCGCCACACCGACTCCAGCGGACCCTGGCTGAAGCGCGCCAGCCACAGGTTCGAGACCACGATCTGCAGCACCCACATCGCGCCCACGATCATCGCCAACTGCGGCCGGTCCAGTTCGCCGAACAGGCCGAAGCCCCGGCCGCTCCAGAAGATGGTGGTCATGATCACGCTTTGGGCGATGTAGTTGGTGAAGGCCATGCGCCCGACCGCCTTCAGCGGCGACAGCAGCCTGCCGACCGCCCCGGCCTTCAGCAGCAGGGCGACCGCCGCGACGTAGCCCAGGGTGGCGACCGGCGCGAGCAGGCCGTTGGCGGCGCTGCCCGGCCCGATCATGGCCAGCAGCGGGAAGCCCGCCTCCATGTTGATCCGCGCCTGCAGCCCGATCGTGTACAGCGCCCCGGCCCCGGCCAGCGCCATCACGACGTACAGCAGAACCGGCACGCGTCCGGAGAACACGCCTGTCTTCAGCAAGCCCATGCCGACCATCATCAGCGCCAGCGTCGGCAGCAGGTAGCCGAACACGCTCATGCTCTGCAGCTTGATCCAGTTGTTCAGGTTCTGCTGGAAGGCGCTCGCGAAGGAGCCCTGCATTGCCGCGATTTCCGCCTGGATCTGGGCCGGAGTTCCGAACGACGCCTGCATGCCCTTCAGCGCTTCAGCCTGGGCTTCCGGCGGGGCGAAGGCCAGCATCGACGTCGCGCCCAGCCCCAGCAGGGTGGGCACGTAGTAGAGCAGGGCGCCCGCGGTCAGCAGGGTGCGACCCTTCCACGAGCGGCAGAGCAGCAGGATGAAGCCGCACACCGCGTACAGCAGCAGGATGTCGCCGTACCAGATCAGCGCCCCGTGGATCAGGCCGAAGATCAGCAGCCAGGTCAGCCGTCGCCGGATCACCGGGCTACGCTGCGGATCGCGCCGCTCGCCGCCGACCAGGAACAGCGACGCCCCGAACAGCATGGAGAACAGGGTGACGAACTTGCGCTCGAAAAAGGTGTGGGTCGCCCACCAGACGGTCGCCGAGTCGCCCTCGTTCGGGAACGGGTGCAGCGCCGGCCAGGCGTAGGCCGAGAACGGCTGGGCGAAGGCGGCGACGTTCACCGCCAGAATGCCCAGCACCCCCAGGCCGCGCAAAATGTCCAGATTGGGAATGCGGTCGGTCGCGGTTTGCATGGCGTGCTCCTCCCCCGAGGTTTCGGAAGGGAGTGTCAAGCGAACTTTCCAACTTGTCAAGCAGCCTAGTTCGCTCCTGCTTCCATCGCCGGATTACATCGAACTGTCATGGGGTCTCGCTACAGCGCGGGCGACCGAATTGGAGAGCCGCCATGAACAAGATCGTTCCGCTGATCGCCATCGCGACCCTGACCATCGCCGGCTGCGACCAGAACCAGTCCAAGGACGCCTCGACAGCCGCGCCCGCGGGCGCCGGTTCCGCGACCGGCGGCGCCCAGGGCGCGGGCATCTGGGCGGTCGGCTCTTCGACAGTGTTCCCGTTCGCCACTCGCGTGGCTGAAAACTACGCCCGCAAGAGCGGCGGCGCCGCGCCCAAGGTCGAATCACTAGGCACCGGCGGCGGCTTCAAGGCCTTCTGCGCGGGGGCGGGCGCCGGTACGCCGGACATCGCCAACGCGTCGCGCCCGATGAAGGCGTCGGAGTTCGACACCTGCCGCAAGAACGGCGTCACCGACATCGTCGAGATCAAGATCGGCTTCGACGGCATCGTGATCGCCTCGGCCAAGAGCGGTCCCAACCTAGACCTCAGCCAGAAGGACCTGTTCCTGGCCCTGGGCAAGGAGGTGCCGCAAGGCGCCGGCTTCGCCGCCAATCCGTACAAGACCTGGAGCCAGGTGCGCGCCGGCCTGCCCGCGACCCGCATCCAGGTCTACGGCCCGCCGCCGACCTCGGGCACCCGCGACGCCTTCGTCGAGCTGGCGACGGTCAAGGGCGGCGAAAGCTTCCCCGCCGTGAAGGCGCTGAAGGACTCGGACGAGGACCGCTTCAAGGCGCTGACCGAAACCCTGCGCGAGGACGGCGCCTGGATCGACTCGGGCGAGAACGACAACGCCATCGTCCAGACCCTGACCCGCACGCCCGGGTCGCTGGGCGTGTTCGGCTTCTCGTTCCTGGAGCAGAACGCCGACCAGGTGAAGGCCGTGCGCGTGAACGGCGTCGCCCCCTCGATCGCGGCGATCGCCGACGGGTCCTACCCGCTGTCGCGCAGCCTCTTCATCTACGTGAAGAAGGCGCACCTGGACTCCAAGCCGGGGCTGCGCGCCTTCCTGTCGGAGTTCACCTCCGACGCGGCCATGGCGCGCGGCGGCTACCTTCAGGATCGCGGCCTGATCCCGCTGCCGGCCGACCAGCTGGCGGCGCAGAAACAGGCGGCGACGAGCCTGACGCCGATGAGCCGTCCGGCGAAATAACGGAACCTCCCTCCCGCGCCAGACGTTCGGCGCCCGGCACAAGGACCGTACCCGCAATGGGCCGTCACGACCGGATCGGCCCAGGACATCCCTGCGTCGCCGTCATCATCGCCGCCAAGAACGCCGCCGCCAGCATCGGCGAAGCGGTGCGTTCGGCTTTGGCCGAGCCCGAGACCGCCGAGGTCGTGGTGATCGACGACGGCTCGACCGACGCCACCGCCCAAGTCGCCCGCGCCGCCGACGACGGATCGGGGCGGCTGCGGGTGGTCGGTCAGGCGAACACCGGCCCGGCGCAGGCCCGCAACCGGGCGGTCGCTATGTCGAAAGCTCCTGTCTGGTGCGTGCTCGACGCCGACGACCGGTTCGTCTCCGGGCGGCTCGCACGGCTGCTGCGGGAGGGCGGGGCGGACTGGGACCTGCTGGCCGACGCGATCCGCTTCGTTCACCCGGACGACGGCTACGAGGAGCTGCGTCCCGTGGGGCCTCTGCCGCGCGACCTGGGCTTCGTCGAGTTCGTCGAGGGCAACACGCCGCGTCGGGTGCGTAGGCAACGGGAGCTCGGCTTCCTTCAGCCGCTTATGCGCCGCGCGTTCTGCGACGCCGCCGGCCTGTGCTACCGCCCCGAGCTGCGGCTGGGGGAGGACTACGCCCTCTACGCCGAGGCGCTGGCCGCCGGCGCCCGCTTCCGGTGCGTGGACGCGGTCGGTTATCTCGCCACGGTCACGCCGGGGTCGTTGAGCCAGCACCACCGGGCCGAGGACTTCCTGGCCCTGAAAGCCTTCGACCGCGCCCTGCTGGCGACCGCGGTGCTGGACCCGCCGGGCCGTCGCGCCGTCCGGCGGCACATGGGGCTGATGCGGCTGAAGGCCGAGTATCTGAGGGTGGTCGCCGCCCTGGAGCAAGGCCGTCCGCTGCAAGCCCTGGCGCGCGGCCTGGCGGGACCGCAGTTGGCGGGTTTCCTGTTCAATCACCTTTATCGGGCGCGCATCTCGCGGGCGCTGAAGCGGCTGCTGCCGCGCAAGGGCGTCGCCGCGCCCGCCCCGGCGGCGCCCTGACGGGAACGGCCGCGCCGCTCCGCCGGTTGAGGCTCGACACCGACCGGGAGCCGTTCACATGCGATCCGCCATCCTCCTCGCCGCCGCCGCCCTCACCCTCGCCGCCTGCGGCCAGCAGGCCGACCACGCCGCCGAAGGCTCGCCGGCCGAGAACGCGGCGACCACCACCAGCACCTCCACCGACCCCGGCTACGGCGAGGGCGCCAGCAACCCGGCCCCGGGCCCGGCGGGCGCTCCGGAGGGTTCGGGCGTGCCCGCGACCGCCCCCGCCGCCCCGGCGGGCGCCGCCGCGCCGATGACCGGGCAGTCGACGACCACCACCACGACCACCCAGATTCCGCCGGCGGGCTGAAGACCGGCGTTCCCGGACGGGCGGGAGGGCGCTATAGCAGCCGCCCATGGCCGCTCCGCTCCCCGCCCCCGACCTCGCCGACCGGATCATCGACGGCCAGGGCTTCGCCGTGCGCCTGCGCGAGCGGATCGGGCGGGCGGTCGCGGCGTCCAAGGCGGAGCACGGCCTGACCCCCGGCCTGGCGGTGGTGATCGTGGGCGAGGACCCGGCCAGCCAGATCTACGTCCGCAACAAGGGCGAGCAGACCCGCGAGGCGGGCATGCGCTCCGACACTCATCGGCTGCCCGAGAGCACGTCGCAGGCCGAGCTGCTGGCCCTGATCGACGCCCTGAACCGCGACCCGGACATCCACGGCATCCTGGTGCAGCTGCCGCTGCCGCCCCAGATCGACTCCGGCGCGGTGCTGGCGGCGATCGACCCGGACAAGGACGTTGACGGCTTCCACGTGGTCAACGTCGGGCGGCTGGCGACGGGCCTGCCCGCGCTGGTCCCCTGCACGCCGCTCGGCTGCCTGATGCTGCTGAAGGACCGGCTGGGGGACCTGTCAGGCCTGAACGCGGTGGTGGTCGGGCGCTCCAACATCGTCGGGAAGCCGATGGCCCAGCTGCTGCTGGCCGAGAACTGCACGGTGACGGTCGCCCACTCGCGCACGCGCGACCTGCCGGCCGTCTGCCGCCAGGCCGATATCCTCGTCGCCGCCGTCGGCCGGGCGGAGATGATCCGCGGCGACTGGATCAAGCCGGGCGCGACGGTGATCGACGTCGGCATCAACCGCGTGCCCGCCCGCGATCCGGCCAAGGCGGCCGAGGGCAAGACCCGGGTGGTCGGCGACGTGGCCTTCGACGAAGCCGTCCAGGTCGCGGGCGCGATCACGCCGGTACCGCGCGGGGTCGGCCCCATGACCATCGCCTGCCTGCTGGCCAACACCTACGCGGCCGCCCGCCGCTCCGCCGGGCTCGACCCGGCCCTGCCGGAGTGATCGGATGAAGGTGGTGATCGTCGGCGCGGGCCACGCGGGCGGATCGGCCGCCGCCATGCTGCGCCAGCTGGACTTCGACGGCGA
>DASPKD010000174.1:0-2190 GCA_035628275.1 Caulobacteraceae bacterium
GTCGCCGGCCATCTCCATCGAGCAGAAGACGACCAGCCGCAACCCCCGCTCGACGGTCGGCACCGTCACCGAAATCCACGACTACATGCGCCTGCTCTGGGCGCGGGTCGGCGTGCCCTACTCCCCGGCCACCGGCCTGCCTATCGAGAGCCAGACCGTCAGCCAGATGGTCGACAAACTGGTCGCCCTGCCCGAAGGCACGCGCCTCTACCTGCTGGCTCCCGTCGTGCGCGGCCGCAAGGGCGAGTACCGCAAGGAGATCGCCGACTGGCAGCGGCAGGGCTTCCAGCGCCTGCGCATCGACGGCGAGTTCTATCCGATCGAGGACGCGCCCGCCCTCGACAAGAAGTTCAAGCACGACATCGACGTGGTGGTGGACCGCATCGTGGTGAAGCCGGGGCTGGAGACCCGCCTGGCCGACTCCGTCCAGACCGCCCTGTCGCTGGCCGACGGCATCGCCGTGGCCGAGTGGGCGAGCGTCGAGGAGGGCGAGAGCGAGCCCCGGCGGCTGATCTTCTCCGAGAGGTTCGCCTGCCCCGTCTCGGGCTTCACCATCAGCGAGATCGAGCCCCGGCTGTTCTCGTTCAACAACCCGTTCGGGGCCTGTCCGGTCTGCGACGGGCTGGGGATGAAGCTGGCGTTCGACGCCGAGCGCATCGTGCCCGACCGCGACAAGACCCTGCACAAGGGCGCCATCGCGCCCTGGGCCAAGTCGCCCTCCCCTTTCTACACCCAGACGCTGCAGGCCCTGTCGCGCCACTACGGGTTCTCGATGGACAAGCCCTGGCGCGAGCTGCCTGAAGTGGCCCATCGCGTGATCCTGCAGGGCACCGGCGGGGAGAAGATCAAGTTCTCCTACGACGACGGCGCGCGCCGCTACGACGTGTCCAAGGTGTTCGAGGGCGTGCTGCCGAACATGGAGCGCCGCTGGCGCGAGACCGACTCCGCCTGGGTGCGCGAGGAACTCGGCCGCTACCAGTCGGAAACGCCGTGCGAGGCCTGCGAAGGCTATCGCCTGAAGCCCGAGGCCCTGGCGGTGAAGGTCGGCGGCAAGCACATCGGCGAGGTCTCCACCCTCGCCATCCGCGCCGCCCACGCGTGGTTCGCCGAGCTGGAGCCGACCCTGTCGCCCAAGGACCTGGAGATCGGCCGCCGCATTCTGAAGGAGATCAACGACCGGCTGCGGTTCCTGAACGACGTGGGGCTGGACTACCTGAACCTGTCGCGCTCTTCCGGCACCCTGTCGGGCGGCGAGAGCCAGCGTATCCGGCTGGCGTCACAGATCGGTTCGGGCCTGACCGGCGTGCTGTACGTGCTGGACGAGCCGTCGATCGGGCTGCACCAGCGCGACAACACCCGCCTGCTGAACAGCCTGAAAGGGCTGCGCGACCTCGGCAATTCGGTGCTGGTGGTCGAGCACGACGAGGAGGCGATCACCTCGGCCGACTATGTGATCGACATGGGCCCGGCCGCGGGCGTCCACGGCGGTTCGATCGTGGCCGAGGGCACGCCCGACCAGATCATGGGCCATCCCAAGTCGCTGACCGGCGCCTACCTGACCGGCGCGCGCGAGATCGAGGTGCCGCAGGATCGCAGGCCGGTGAACCGCAAGCGGATGCTGAAGATCAGCGGCGCCAGCGGCAACAACCTGAAATCCGTCGACGGCGAGATCCCGGTCGGCCTGTTCACCTGCATCACCGGCGTGTCGGGCGGGGGCAAGTCAACCTTCACCATCGAGACCCTGTACAAGGCCGCCGCGCGCCGTCTGAACAACGCCGCCGACGCCCCCGCCCCGTTCGACCGGATCGAGGGGCTGGAGCACTTCGACAAGGTGGTCGACATCGACCAGTCGCCGATCGGGCGCACGCCGCGATCCAACCCGGCGACCTACACCGGCGCCTTCGGGCCGATCCGCGACTGGTTCGCCGCCCTGCCGGAGTCCAAGGCCCGCGGCTACGGCCCCGGCCGGTTCAGCTTCAACGTCAAGGGCGGGCGCTGCGAGGCCTGCGCCGGCGACGGGCTGATCAAGATCGAGATGCACTTCCTGCCCGACGTCTACGTCACCTGCGACGTCTGCAAGGGCCGGCGCTACAACCGCGAAACGCTGGAGGTGGTGTTCAAGGGCAAGTCGATCGCCGACGTGCTGGACATGACGGTGGAAGAGGCCGCCGACTTCTTCAAGGCGGTGCC
>DASPKD010000175.1:0-12361 GCA_035628275.1 Caulobacteraceae bacterium
GGGAATGGTGGACGCGGTAGGGATTGAACCTACGACCCCACCCGTGTGAAGGGTGTGCTCTCCCGCTGAGCTACGCGTCCGCCCGGGGAGGCGGTGAGATAGCCCGCTCGCTCAGCCGCCGCAAGGGCTCAGTTGAGCAGCCGCGCCGTCGCGGCCGGAAGATCGGCGTAGCGGTCGATCAGCACGTCGGCGCCCAGCTCCTGCGGCGGGATTTCGGTGTAGCCGAAGGAAACCACGATCACCGGCACGCCGGCGTTGCGCGCGGCGCCCACGTCGGTCTCGCTGTCGCCGACCATCACCGCGCGGGCGGGATCGCCGCCGGCGCGCTCGATCGTCCGCAGCAGGTGGTCGGCGTCGGGCTTGCGCCGCGCCGCGGCGTCCGGGCCCAGCACCGCGGCGAAACGGGAGGCGAGGCCGAGCGCGTCCAACAGGGCGTTGGACAGGCCGGTCAGCTTGTTGGTGCACACCGCCAGCCGCGCGCCCGCCGCCGTCAGCGCGTCCAGCGCCGCCTCCACGCCCTCGAACGGGCGGCTCTCGTCGGCGATGCGCTCAAGGTACAGATCGACGAAACGCTCGGCCAGGGCGTCGGCGCGCTCGCGGGAAAGGTCGGCGCCGGCCTCGCGGAAGCCGTGCTCGAGCAGGTGGCGCGCCCCCCGGCCGACCAGGTGGCGCGCGGACGCCGGCGGCACGGTCGGCAGCCCCGCGTCGGCCAGCATCAGGTTCAGCGTGCCGATCAGATCCGGGGCGGTGTCCACCAGGGTCCCGTCCAGGTCGAACACGACGGTGGCGTCCTTCAGCAGCACGGGCGCGGTCCTTCTAGAGTCGCGGGGGGCTGCGGTTTCGGCTAGATCGGCCCCCGTCGCAACCGGAGAGTCGTCCATGACGCGTCGCGCCGCCGTGATCCTGGCCGCGGGCCAGGGTACGCGCATGAAGTCGCCGCTGCCCAAGGTGCTGCACCCCGTCGGCGGCCGAGCCATGCTGGACCGGGCGATCGACGCGGCCGAGCGGATGGGCTGCGAGAAGATCGTGGTTGTGGTCGGGACCCACTCGCCGACCGTCGGCGAGCACGTGCGCAAGCGCCTGGGCGAGGCCGCGGTGGCGATCCAGGACCCGCCGATCGGCACCGGCCACGCGGTGCGCTCGGCGCAAGAGGCGCTGGCGGGTTTCGACGGCGACGTGGTGATCACCTACGCCGACGTGCCGCTGCTGGACGCGCCCGCGTTCGAGCCGCTGTTCGGCCTACGCGCGCAGGGCGGGGACGTGGCGGTGCTGGGCTTCGAGCCGGTCGATCCGGGCGCCTACGGCCGGCTGATCGTGCAGGGCGGCGAGCTGGACCGCATCGTCGAGGCCAAGGAGGCGACGCCTGAGGAGCTGGCGGTGCGCGCCTGCAACTCCGGCGTGATGGCCCTGCCGTCCGGCCTGCTGTTCGAGTTGCTCGCGGAGGTCCGCAACGACAACGCCAAGGGCGAATACTACCTGACCGACGTGGTCGGGCTGGCGCGCGGGCGCGGGCTTTCCTGCCGGGTCGCCTTCGCCTCGGAAGAGGACGTGATGGGCGTCAACTCGCAGGCCGAGTTGGCCGAGGCGGAGCGGGTGTTCCAGTCGCACCGCCGGGCGCGCCTGATGGCCGAGGGGGTGACCATGCCGGCCCCCGACACGGTCTGGCTCGCCTGGGACACTGAGATCGCCGGGGGCGCGCGGGTCGAGCCCTACGTGGTGTTCGGCCCCGGCGTGAAAGTCGAAGCGGGCGCGGAGATCCGCGCCTTCAGCCATCTGGAGAAGGCGGTGGTGCGAGCGGGCGCCCAGGTCGGCCCCTATGTGCGGCTGCGCCCCGGCGCCGACATCGGCGAGGGCGCCCATGTCGGTAACTTCGTCGAGGTGAAGAACGTGACCATGGGGCCCGGCGCCAAGGCCAATCACCTGACCTACCTCGGCGACGGGGAGGTGGGGGCCAAGGCCAACATCGGGGCCGGGACCATCTTCTGCAATTACGACGGGTACCAGAAGCAGCGGACGGTGATCGGCGAGCGGGCGTTCGTGGGTTCCAACTCCAGCCTGGTGGCGCCGGTGCGGATCGGGGCGGGGGCCTACGTCGGCTCCGGGTCGGTGGTGACCGGCGACGTCGCGCCCGACTCGCTGGCGCTGGCCCGGCCGCCGCAGATCGAGAAGCCGGGCTGGGCCGCGCGCTTCCGTCAGGTGAAGGAAGCCCTGAAGGCGAAGAAGGCCGGATGACCGCCGACGAGCAGAAGCGCGCGGCCGGCGAGGCGGCGGCGGCCCTGGTCGAGCCCGGCATGACCGTGGGGCTGGGCACCGGCTCGACCGCGGCCTGGTTCGTCCGCGCCCTGGGCGCCCGCGTGCAGGCCGGGCTGGACCTGCGCGGCGTGCCGACGTCCGAGGCCACCGCGGCCCTGGCCCGCGACCTGTCCATTCCGCTGCTGACGCTGGACGAGGCGCGCGAGATCGACCTGACGGTGGACGGCGCCGACGAGGTCGGGCCGGGGCTGTCGCTGATCAAGGGCGGCGGCGGGGCGCTGCTGCGCGAGAAGCTGGTGTGGGAGGCGTCGCGCCGCTGCGTGGTGATCGCCGACGCCGCCAAGCGGGTGCAGACTCTGGGCAGGTTCCCCCTGCCGATCGAGGTGGTCGCTTTCGGCCACAAGAAGACCGCCAACCGTATCGCCGACGTGCTGATCGACCACGACATCGCCATGGCCCCGCGGTTGCGCTCCAAGGGGGGCGCTCCGGTGCTGACCGACGGCGGCAACCTGATCTACGACGCGGACTGCGGTGCGATCGCCAACCCCTCCGCGCTCGCCGCCGACCTGAAGGGCGTGACCGGCGTGGTGGACCACGGCCTGTTCCTGGATCTCGCCGACGAAGCCCTGATCGGTTCCCAAACCGGGGTCGAGCACCTAACTCCCTGACCTTCACCGCCTGGAGACGCCGATGGCCGAGTACGACTACGACCTGTTCGTCATCGGGGCGGGCTCGGGCGGAGTGCGCGCCGCGCGGCTGGCCGCCATGCTGGGCGCCAAGGTCGGGGTGGCGGAGGAGCACAGGGTCGGCGGCACCTGCGTGATCCGCGGCTGCGTCCCCAAGAAATTCATGGTTTACGCCTCGGACTTCGCGCATCAGTTCAAGATCGCGCGCGGCTACGGCTGGACCGTGCCGGAACCGGTGTTCGACTGGCCGGCGTTCATGAACCACAAGGATGTCGAGATCGCCCGCCTGTCGGGCATCTACGCGGCCAACCTGGCCAAGGCCGGGGCGGAGATGGTCCACTCCAAGGCCCGACTGCTGGACGCCCACACGATCGAGCTGGTCGACAAGGGCGTGACCGTGACCGCCGACAAGGTGCTGATCGCCACGGGCGGGCGGCCCTGGCTGCCGAACGACATCCCCGGCGTGGAGCACGCGATCACCTCCGACGGCGCCTTCGAGCTGAAGGAGCTGCCCAAGCGCATCCTGATCGCCGGCGGCGGCTACATCGCGGTGGAGTTCGCCGGCATCTTCCACGGCCTGGGGGTGGAGACCACGCTGGTTTACCGCGGGCCGAACCTGCTGCGCGGTTTCGACGAGGACGTGCGCTCCCACCTGACCGAGCAGCTGAACAAGCGCGGCCTGCGGGTGATCCTGGGCGCCCAGCACCAGGCGATCGAGAAGACCGCCACGGGACTGGACAACGTGCTGAGCAACGGCATGCGCTGCGAGACGGACGCGGTCATGTTCGCGGTCGGCAGGCGTCCCTACGTCGAGGGTCTGGGGCTGGAGAGCGCGGGCGTGGAGCTGACGCCCGAGGGCGCGGTCAAGGTGGACGAGTTCTCCCGCACGACGGCCGAGAACGTCTGGGCCATCGGCGACGTCACCGACCGGCTGAACCTGACGCCGGTGGCGATCCGCGAGGCCGTGGCCTTCGTCGAGACCGCGTTCAAAAACAACCCGAGCCGGTTCGACTACGACTATGTTCCGACGGCGGTTTTCTCTCAGCCGCCGATCGGTACGGTCGGCTACAGCGAGGGCCTGGCGCGCAAGACCTTCGGCAAGGTGGACGTCTACCTGACCCGCTTCCGCTCGATGAAGTACGCCTTCATGGGAGTGGAGGAGCGGATGCTGATGAAGGTGATCGTCGACGCCGCCACCGACCGGGTGGTAGGCGTCCACATCGTCGGCCCCGATGCGCCGGAGATGATCCAGCTTGCCGCCGTCGCCGTGAAGGCCGGCGTGACGAAGGCCCAGTGGGACTCCACCTGCGCCCTGCACCCGACCGCGGCGGAGGAGATCGTGACCATGCGCGAGAAGTACGTGCCGCCCGAACTGCAAGCGGCCGAATGACCCGACCGCGCGAGCGCGATTGAGACTGCGCCCGCGAGCGCTTAAGTGCCTGACATGACCCAGCGTTGGACGCCTTCCTCCTGGCGCGGCAAGCCCGCCCTGCAACAGCCGACGGACTATCCGGACCCGGCCGCGCTGGCGCGGGTGGAGGAACAGCTGCGCGTGCTGCCGCCGCTGGTGTTCGCGGGCGAGGCGCGGCGGCTGAAATCGGAGCTGGGCCGTGTCGCCCGCGGCGAGGCCTTCCTGCTGCAGGGCGGCGACTGCGCCGAAAGCTTCAAGGAGTTCCACGCGGACATGATCCGCGACACCTTCCGCCTGATCCTGCAGATGGCGGTGGTGCTGACCTTCGCCGGCAAGCGGCCGGTGGTGAAGGTCGGCCGCATCGCCGGGCAGTTCGCCAAGCCGCGCTCGGGCCCGACCGAGACGCAAGGCGACGTCACCCTGCCGTCCTATCGCGGCGACGTGGTCAACGGCATGGAGTTCGACGCCAGGTCGCGCGTGCCCGACCCCGAGCGGCTGCTGCGCGGCTACCATCAGGCGGCCTCGACGCTGAACCTGCTGCGGGCCTTCGCCGGCGGCGGCTTCGCCAACCTCTACAACGTCCACCAGTGGACGCTGGGCTTCGTCCACGACAGCCCCCAGGGCGCGCGCTACCGCGAGCTGGCCGACAAAATCTCCGAGACCCTGGCCTTCATGGCCGCGATCGGCCTGACGCCCGAGAGCCAGCCGGAGATCCACAAGGTCGAGTTCTTCACCAGCCACGAGGCGCTGCTGCTGAACTACGAGGAGGCCCTGACCCGCACCGAGCAGGCGACCGGCCAATGGTGGGACACCTCGGCCCACATGGTCTGGATCGGCGAGCGCACCCGCCAGGTCGACGGGGCGCACGTGGAGTTCGCGCGCGGCATCAACAATCCGATCGGGGTGAAGTGCGGTCCGACCATGGAGCCGGACGAGCTGCTGCGCCTGATCGAGGTGCTGAACCCGGCCGACGAGGCGGGCCGGCTGACCCTGATCGGCCGCTTCGGCGCCGATCGCGTGGGCGAACGGCTGCCGGCCTTGATGTCGGCTGTGAAGCGGGAGGGGCGCACGGTCGTGTGGGCCATCGACCCGATGCACGGCAACACCCTGAAGGCCGCCAACGGCTACAAGACCCGGCCCTTCGACAGAATCCTGTCGGAGGTGAAGGGCTTCGTCGACGTGGCCGCGGCCGAAGGGGTGCACGCCGGCGGCGTCCACCTGGAGATGACCGGCCAGAACGTCACCGAGTGCCTCGGCGGCGCCCAGGCGGTGACCGAAGACGACCTGTCCAGCCGCTACCACACCCACTGCGACCCTCGTTTGAACGCCGATCAGGCGCTGGAACTGGCCTTCCTGGCGGCGGAGAACCTGCAAGCCTTCCGAACGGTCCGCTCCAAGGCGGCCTGAGACCCGGGGGGAACGACGCTACGGCTCCGCCGGTTGGATGCGAGCCTTCCGCAAAGGCGGCGCGGGGTCGAAAGGAACGGATGCTGGTCTATCGCGACGCCGAACGCAGGCTCGACACCTTCGGCGAGATCGCGCGCCTGGACAGGCTGCTGCAGGGCGTCGCCGAGGGCGGCGAGGCCCGGGAAGCGGCGACTGAAATCCTGATCGACCTCGGCGCGCTGGAAGCCGCGGCGGTCGACGCCCTCAATCCCGACCAGGACGGCTTCGGCGCCTCCGAACGGGCTTGGCGCGAAGCCAGCCTCGAGGCGGGGCGGTTGTTCCTCCACGCCCGCGACGCGGAACCCGGCCGGGCGCGCGCGAGCGCCCAGGCGGCGAGGCGCGCCCTGGCCCGCGTGCGCGCCTCGCGTCCCCCGCCGTCGCTGGCGGTGCGGACGCCCGAGGGCTACGCCTGGTACGCGCTCTATCCCGACCTCTACGCCGAGGCCGCCCGCCGCTTCGCCGCCTCCAGCGCGCCCTTGCCCGCCGTGGCCGTGGGCCTGCGCGGCATCGGGACCAGCCTGTCGGCGGTGGTCGTCGCGGCGCTCGAGCGGGAAGGGCGGGCGATCGACAGCCTGACGCTGCGGCCCCGCGGCCATCCTTACGAACGCACGCCCCGGCTGGACGCGCGGCTGCGCGGCGCCCTGCGGGCACAGGCCGAGGCCGGCGCCTGGTTCCTGATCGTCGACGAGGGTCCGGGCCTGTCCGGCTCGTCCTTCTGCGGCACCGCCGAGGCGCTGGCGCGGCTGGGCGCGGGCGACGAGCAGATCGTGCTGTTCCCGAGCGTGGAGACCGACGGCGCGGGCTTTCGCTCCGAGACCGCCAGGGCGCGGTGGAAGCGTCACCGCCGCGTGCACGTCTCGTTCGAGGCGGCGCGGGCCGACCTGGCGCCCGCCACCCTGGCCGCGCGCGACGTGTCGGGCGGGCTGTGGCGCGAGGTGGTGTTCGGCGGCGAGACCCGCCCGCCGGTAGCCCCCCAGCACGAACGGCGCAAATACCTGTCGGCCGACGGCGAGGTGCTGATGCGCTACGCCGGGCTCGGCCGCGACGGGCGGCAGAAGCTGGACCGCGCCGGACGGCTGGCCGAGGCGGGTTTCGCCGCCGAGCCGGTCAGCTTCGCCGACGGCTTCCTGGCGACCCGCTTCGTCGAGGGAAGGCCGATGCGCCGCCGCGACCGGGACGCGGGCTTCACGGCGCGGGCGGCCGCCTACGTCGGCTGGCTGGGGGTGTCGGCGCGCACCGGCCAGGCGGTCGAGGGCGGCGAGCTGTTCGCCATGGTCACGCGCAACGTGGAGCTTTCGCTGGGTGAACAGGGCCTGCGTCGGCTGACGCGGCTGGACGGCTGGCGGCCGCGGCTGGCCGGGGCGGCGCAGGTGGCGATCGACGGGCGCATGGCGCCGCACGAGTGGATCGCCGGACCGCGCGGGGTGCTGAAGACCGACGCGCTGGACCACGGCGACGACCACTTCCTGCCCGGCGCCACCGACATCGCGTGGGACGTCGCCGGGTTCGCCACCGAATGGGGGCTGTCGGAGGCGGAGACGACGGCGTTCGCCGAAGAGGTCGGGCGCCTTGCGGGCGACTCGCGCCTGGCCGAGCGGCTGCCGTTCTACGACACGGCCTATCTGGCCTTCCGCACCGGCTGGACTCACCTGTCGGCCTCGGGGCTGCCGGAGGGGCCGGACCGGCGCGGCCTGCGGCTGCAGGAGCGGCGCTACCGCGCGCGGCTGGACCGGTCGCTGGACCGGCTCGCCGCCTTGTCTTGACCTCAGGCGCGGCTACTTACGTTAAACCCCGAAAAACCAGGAGACACAGGCATGGCGGTGGAGATCGGAACCGGATTCACGGCGGAGGAGCGCGGCGCGATCACCGCGGGGCTGACCAAGCTTTTGGCCGACAGCTACGCCCTGTACCTGAAGACGCACGGCTATCACTGGAACGTCCGCGGCCCGAACTTCTCCGAGCTGCACGAGCTGTTCTCGACCCAGTATACCGAAATGTGGGAGGCGCTGGACGAGCTGGCCGAGCGCATCCGGGCGCTGGGCGAATTCGCGCCCCAGGGCTACGCCGCCTTCGCCAACCTGACCTCGATCCGCGACGGCGATCCGGAAAAGCAGGCGCCGGCCATGGTCGAGGAGCTGATGCGCGACCACGAGACGGTGATCGCCACCGCCCGCGCGGCGCTGAAGGCCGCCGCCGAAGACGACGACGTGGTCACCGAGGACCTGATCACCCAGCGCCTGACCGCGCACGAAAAGCACGCGTGGATGCTGCGCGCGACGCTCGGGGTGAAGTGAGGAGAGGCTGAAAAGAGATGCGCCCGGGCGGCTGAGCCGGCCCGGGCGCTGGTGCAGTTTTATCGGGGGGATACTCCTGCGAAACCCACCTTAGCAGCGATTCGAGCACGTTCAACGAATTTGTGCGACGAACCGCCGCGCGGACGCCGCATCGACCGGCTCAGGACCGCAAACCCCGCCGGGCTAGGGGATTCTACGTAGGGCCGCCTTGGCCGTAACGGGGTTCGCCCGACGACGTGCGGCGAATTGGCGGACTGCCGTTCGTCCGACGCCGGTTTATCCGGGAAGCACGTTCCGACCTGAAAACCGGCGTGTGTTCGCGTGATGTCTTTCCACTTCGTCTGTTCCGACCGCAGCTTCCGGATCACCGACACCTTTTCCGGGGCCTACCCGACCCGCCTGGCGGCCTACGATCGCGCGCTGAAGCTCACCCGCAGCCACGCGCGGGTCGAGGTGTGGTGCGCCGGCGAACGCGTCTACCTGCTGCACGGCGGCGACGAGGGGGAGGCGCGGGCCTAGGGCTGTAGCCGCTTGGGCGGCGGGCGGCGGGCGCGGATCCAGCGGATAGCCTTGGCGAAGCGTTCCCCGCCGATCGCGGCCAGCACGGCGTCGTCCTGGGCCAGCAGGGCGTCGAAATCGGCCGGGGCGCCTTCGGTGTCCATCAGGGCGGTGGCGAGCCTGGGCGTCAGCGCGGCCTGGGCGTGAATGTCGGCGGCCCAGCGGCCGAGATAGGCCTGGCGCCAGCGCTCGACCCGCTCGGCGCGGGCGAGTTCGGACACGTTCTGGCGCGAGCAGCCGAGCCGCGCCGCCACGTCGCGGTGCGACAGCCCCTGGTCGAGCAGGTCCGAAACCTGCGTACGCCGCTCCGACATCTCGTCTCCCCCTTCGAGCCGAGCCGGATGATCTTCCGTGCACCGAGGGTTAGGCCCTCGACCGTAGAAAAACCAACGTTTTTATGACGCGTCACCTGCGGTTGCGCCGATCAGGCCGAGCCGCCCCGCGCCCACGTCCAGCAGCACCCGGAAACGCTCCAGCAGGCCGACGCCGACTAGGGCCTGGGGCACGCCCGGAGCGGAGGGCGGGACGTAGATCTGCACCGTGACGTCCTCGAAGGTTCGGCCGGCGAACCCGACCCGCTCGGCGCGGACCAGCCGGTCGGCGCTGATCCCGCCCAGGCTGACGCTGGGCGCGGTGCGCACCCGCCGCCCGTCCAGCAGGCCGGTCTCCCGCGCGGTCGCCTCCGACAGGGCGAGCGCGGTGGAGGCGCCGGTGTCGACCAGGGCCTCGACCGGGCCGCGCCCCTCCACCGTCACCGCCGCGAACAGGCCGGCGGGGCCGCTGCGCACCGCCACGGTCGAGGCCGCGGCGGGCCAGACGAACGCTTCCGGCCGGTGGAACACCACGCGGCGGCGGGGAAAGTCGAGGTCCGCCGTCACCGCGCCCAGCACGTCGCGGCCCAGGATCACCGGGAAGGCCCGCCCGCCGAAGGCCGAGACCGCCGACAGGTCCAGCACCGCCGCGCGCAGGCCCTGAAGCCGCATCGGTCCGACCTCCGCGTCCAGCCGCGCCGCGCGCCCGACGCTGGGACCGCCGGTCAGGCCCCAGGCGACCACCGGCGGGGCGAGCGCCGGCTCCAGCCCGACCTGTTCGGCGAACGCCCGATCCACCACGGTGTACTGCGCCCCGCTGTCGACCAGCATCGGGGCGGTCCGCCCGTTCACCGTGCCTTCCAACAGCAGCAGCCGGTCGCCGGGGCGGGGCAGGGGGATCGGACCGGAAGACGCGCCGCCGCCCTGGAAGGCGACCGTGGGCTCGGGCCAGCGCAGATGCCGCCAGCCCAGCCACAGCACCCCCCCGCCCAGCGCCAGCGCCCCTGCGCGGGACAGGAACGAACGCCGGGTCGGATCATGGGCGGCCATGCAAGGCGGAACGGCGCCGCTCGGAGGCGGTTGCGCCGCGTCGCAAGAGCCGCACGACGCCGAACTGTCATTTTCCCGGAAATCGTTTATAAGCCGCCGTTTGTTCGAGAGCTGATGATCGAGATGACGGGGGCTTCTCTATCCACAGCGCGGCGAAAGCTGCTCCGACAGGCCCTGAGACTGGTCCTGAAGAAGGAGTCCGCCTCGGCCCTGGTGCTGGCGGTCGGGCTGAATCTCGCCTTCATGGGACTGGCGGCGGCGGCCGGGGTGGCGCGCCCGCCGGTGAACCTCGACTTCCTGCTGGCCGCCTTCCTGCTGCACAAGGGGCCTTGGGGCCGGGCGGCGGCGGTGGCGCTGGTGATCGTCGGCGCCGCTTACGAAATCTACCGCTACGTGGCGGGGGTCTATCTGTTCGACCTGGGGCGGCTGCTCGACGTGTTCGGCTATGTCCAGGCGTGGCCGCTGGCGGAGGTGGCGCGCTACACCGCGGGCCTGCTGCTGGCGGCGGGCGTGCTGTTCGGCCTCGGACGGCTGGCCTCGCGTTTCCGGTTCCGCAACGCCGCCCTGCTGGGCGTGGGCCTGATGCTGGCCGCCTTCGACGGCGCGAGCAGCCAGGGAAGGTTCAGCGTCGCGCCGACCGCGCAACCGGGGCCGCGCCTGGCCTACACCTCGTTCGGAGCGGCGGTGGAGCTGGTCTCCGCCCACTTGAACGGCGGCGGCCGGCCGGGGCCGGTGCTGAAGGGCGTGCGCTCCTACGACGCCGCCCTGGCCGCCCGCGGCGAGAGCGACGTTCTGGTGATCGCCGCGGAATCGCTGGGGGTGTTCGCCGACCCGGCCGAACAGGCCGCTTTCCAGGCCGAGATCGCGTCGGCGCTGGGCGTGGCGGACGCTCGGTTCGGGGTCGAGACGTCCAAGGGCGTGACGCTGGACGGCGAGCTGCGGGTGCTGTGCAGCACGGGCCTGGGCGCCCCCGACCACTCCATCACCCACGCCCGCGAGCGGTGCCTGCCGCGGCTGTTCGCGCAGGCCGGCTACAGCGTGGCCGCCGCCCACGCCTACGACGGCGCCTTCTACAAGCGCACCGAGCGCTATCCGCGGCTGGGCTTCCAGCGGACCCGTTTTCTCGACCCCGAGCGCGACCGCCGTTGCGAGGGCGCCTTCCCCGGCGCCTGCGACGAGGACGTGCTGCGCGACCTGCTGTCGGTGAAGCCCGGGCCCGAGGGCCGGTTCCTGTACCAGCTGACGCTGGAGACCCACCTGCCGCAGCCGGAGTGCGGCGGGCTCGAAGACCCGATCGCGAGCTACCGCTGCAAGCACCTGGCCTATTTCGCCCGGCTCGGCCAGGCGATCGCGACCCTTGACCGTCCCACCCGCGTGGTGATCGTCGGCGACCATCCCCCGCCGTTCCCCTCGGCCGAGGACCGCAAGCGGTTCAAGCCCGAGGCGGTGACCGTCCTGACTTTCGACGCGGGCTGAGGTGGTTGGTTGATCGTCTAGCCGATGCTATCTTTCGGCTAGACGAGGTGCTCCGATGGCGTTCCACATCCGTGATCCGGAAACCGACTCCCTGGTCCGGGAGCTGGCGCGTCGCGACGGCTTGGGCCTGACGGACGCGGTCAAGCTGGCGGTCAAGAAAGAACTCGAGCGCAAGCAGGTCGACGTGGAGGAACGCCGCAAGCGCATGCGGGCGATCGTCGAGGAGATCGCCCGCTGGCCCGAGACGGGGCTGAAGGCCGACAAGGCCTTCTACGACGACCTGTCCGGCCAAGCGGACGACTGATGGTCGTCGACGCCTCGGCGCTGGTCGCCATCCTCGCCGACGAACCGGACGGGCCGGAACACGAAGAACGGCTGCTGACCAGCGAGGACCGCACCATCCCGTTCTCCGGCGTGTTTGAAGCGGTGCTGGCGTTGTCCCGACGCAAAGGTCGGCCGCCTGAGGAGATGCAGACGCTGGTGTCGGCGTACCTGCGCACGGGCCAGATCGAGATCGCGGCGCTAGGCGAAGCCGAAACGGTCCTGGCCATAGAAGCGCACGCGCGGTTCGGCAAAGGCCGTCACCCCGCGCGGCTGAACATGGGCGACTGCTTCGCCTACGCCTGCGCCAAGGCGCGCGGCGCCCCGCTGCTCTACAAAGGCGACGACTTCGTCCTGACCGACGTCGAGCGGGCCTGAAGCGCCGCCGCATTTCGGGGCTTCCAATTCCCGCGTGAAGCGACTACATCGCGCCCTTCCGCACGATTCCGTCATGCGGGCGCGCCCATGCGCGTTCCGCCCCGAGGCGAGGTCCGCCGTCCTGGACCGTTCGCGAAGGGGCGCTCCCGTAGCCGGGAGCCGACAACTGCGTCCGAC
>DASPKD010000176.1:0-8055 GCA_035628275.1 Caulobacteraceae bacterium
CGGCAGACCTCGAACAGCTTCAGGGTCTGCGGCTCGATGCCCTTGGCCGCGTCCAGCACCATCACCGCCGCGTCGGCCGCGGTCAGGGTGCGGTAGGTGTCCTCGGAGAAGTCCTCGTGCCCGGGGGTGTCGAGCAGGTTGAACATCTTGCCGTCGTGCTCGAACGTCATCACCGAGGCCGAGACCGAGATGCCCCGCTCGCGCTCGATCTTCATCCAGTCCGAACGGGTGCGCCGGTTCTCGCCGCGCGCGCGCACCGCGCCCGCCGCCCGGATCGCCCCCCCGGCCAGCAGCAGGTGCTCGGTCAAGGTGGTCTTGCCGGCGTCGGGGTGGGAGATGATGGCGAAGGTCCGCCTGCGGGCGGCCTCGGCGGCGGGGGCGAGCTTTGACATGTGGGCGGGGGGTTAGCGGTCCCTCCGCCGTTTGTCACCCCGCGGGCGCGGCGGCGGGCGCGGCGGGGGCCTGCGACAGCTTCGCCCTGGCCTCCTCCAGCATCGCGCGCGCTGCTTTCGCGGCCTCTCCTCCGTGCGGACTGTTGGCGAACGGGGCGACGACCGCCACCACCTCCTCGTACTCGCCTCGCCGCATCAACGCCTGGGCGGCGGCCATGCGAACGGCGGTGACTTGCGGCGCCAGGACATACGCCGTCCGCACCGCCTCCAGGTCGTTGTTCGTGGGGTAGTTGGCCTCCAAAGAGCGGGTCAGCGCATAGGTATAGAAGGCCTGATACCGGTTCTGATCCAGCTTGGCCGCCTTGGCCGCGTAGCGGCGGGCTTCGCGATACAGCTCCAGTTTGACCGCCGGAGCGGTGTCGTCTTCGACCGCGCCAAGGCGGCTCTCCGCCATCAGCAACAGCGCGTCCACGTCGTCGGGGTTCGCCGCGAGCATTCGGGATAGGATCGCCTCGCCCCTGGCGCGGTCGCCGATCGATATTTCTGTATGCGCCAGCGTGAGCTCGGCGAGCCGGTCGCCCGGATGCTTCGCGGCCCGCGCGCGAATGGTCTGCAGGAATCCGGGCCGATCATCCTCGGCTACCCCCCGCTTCATGCGCTGCCCCTCCAGCAGCAGGTCGTCGGCGGAAGGTCCCAGGGCTGTGACGGTTATGGACATGTCCGTGCGAGGCCGGCGGGTCCACTTGCGATAGGGCAGCGGCTTGGACGCGTAGTCTCGCAAGGCGCGCGCGGCCGCCGTCATGGTCATGCCGGTCGCTTCCTCGAACGCCTTGAGCGACCCGGCGCCCTGTCCGATCATGTTCATGTAACGGATCAGCTGCTTCTGACGCGTGTCATCCGACAGCATGTAATGAGTCAGCAGCCACGCCTGTCCGTAAAAATGTACGCTGTCATCGTTCTTCAGTTGCCCGTGGTGCTTGCCGACAAGGTCCTCCATGGGGATCCATTGGAAGGACATCGCCCGCAAGTCGCTGGGCTCGCCGACGGTGATCTCTTTTACGCCGGGCTCAACCGTCATGAAGTACTCGGCCCACCCCTCGACTAGCCAAGAAGGATACGGGTAAGGAAAGTATTGCATCATAAAATGATGCGTGTATTCATGGAAGAGGAACTGACGCCCAGTATTGTCGTTCTTGGTGCGGACAGCCACCGCGAAGGTATCTTCCGTGCCCGCCGCATAGAAACCTTGGACGCTCTGTCCCAGATGCGGCGCGATTCGCTGCAAAGTCGTGGTGCGTCCCACGAGGTATATTTCGAACTTCCGCAACGGTACATTGTCGCTCTTGAGCATGTGGTACTGTCGCAGGACCGCATGAAACTCTTCGAGTTCCAGCATCTGCTCTCGCAGATCGTCTTCCGCGCCGTCGCTATAGACGATGAAGTGGGGCGACTCGGCTTTCAGCCACTTGGCGTGCGCGACGGCCGGCGTCAGCACAATCGCCGCCCCGAGCAGCGCCGCGAAACGACGCAGCGTCCGCCTGAATCCGTTCCGGCCCATGCACTCCCCCCGAGCCTCGCAACCTCCGCGAGCTTAGCCCTCTCCAAGCGTCGCCGTCGAGCAGACCCGCTACGGGCTCCCTACTTCGGCTCCTTGTTTGCGCCCTTCGCCTTCTGCTCGCGAATATCCTCCATCTGTTCGCGCACCCAGGCCGCGAAAGACGCGTCGTGCGGGTCGTTGGCCAGCGGGGCCAACAGGTGGAGCGCGTAATCGTAGTTCTTGCGGTAGGTCAGCATCTGCGCCGCTTCGACCCGCAGGTTGTGCAGCTGGGGCGCCATTTCCTGCGCCGCCAACAGTGCTTCCACGTCATTGTCGCTCGGGAAGCCGCGCTCCTGAGCGCGGGCGCGGAAGTAGAGATACAGGGTCAGGTGGTCGTCCGCCTTGACCTTGAACGCGCGGGCGACGTGACGCTGAGCCTCCTTGTAGAGGGCCGCCTTTTGTTGCGAGTCCTCCACCTTGTCCCCGGCGGCCATCCGGCTCATGGCGGAGAGTTGCGCGATCTCCACGTCGTCGGGCAGGGCGGCGGTCCAGCGGGCCAGTATCGCGTCCGCGACCGCAAGATCGCCGAACTCGATTTCCGCGCGCGCGAGCGTCACCTCCGCGAGCCGGTCGCCCGGATGGCGGGCCGCGGCGGCGCGGACCTCGGCCAGCAGCGCCGCGCGCGCGTCCTTCGCGGCGCCCCGTTTCACCCTTTGCCCCAACAGCAACATGTCGCCGGCTGAAGCGGGCATGGGGGTCACCACGACAGGTTGCGGGTTGAAGCTGCTGGTGAAGCGGAACGCCCCCACTCCCGAGCTTTGCAGATAGCTGCGCATCATGCGCTCGAGATCGCCGACCGGCGCGCCGATCGCCGGTTCGATCGCCGCCACCGGATCTGCACCGTTCCCCACGGCGCTCAGATAAGCCCCGAACTTGGCGCGCCGTCCTTCGTCGCTCAGGAAATAGTGGGTGAGAAACCAAGACTGAGCATAGAACATCGATACCGATTCACCGGTCTTCATCTCGGCGCCGCTCAGCACTTGCCGCCAATCGTTCCACTTTCCGTACACAAGCTCTTCGACGCGGCCTTGATTGCTGATTCCGAAATCGACGGCTTTGCCCTTGATCTTTGTCGGGGCGTAATACTCGGCGTACCCTTCCACCACCCATCTGGGGAAGGCATACGGGAAGTTCTGGTACATGAAGTGGTGGGCGTACTCGTGCAGCAGGGTGTTGTCTTCGTCCCGACTGCGGATGGCGGCGGCGAAGATGTCGTCGGTGGTCGGAATGTAGATCCCGCGCAGGATCTCGCTCGCCCCTGGGATCAGCTTGCGCAGACCCGCGGTGTCAGCCACCAGGTAGACCGGCAGTTTCCTTGGGGCCGCGCCGGACTTGGCGATGTAGTGGCGCTCGCGCAGCATCGCGTCGTAGCGCTCCAGCTTGTCGGCATAGGCGCGCACCACCGCCTCGTCGCCGTCGCTGTACAGGATGAAGTGCTCCGATTCCGCACGAACCCACCTGGCTGCGGCGGCCGGCGCGGGCGACGCGGCGAACAGGGCCGCCACAAACGCCGCCGTCATCAAGCGCCTGAGCTGATTCAACATGCTCCCCCCCGAGCCGCACAACCTCGGCGAGCTTAGCCGTCTCCAAGCGTCGCCGTCGAGCGGACCCGCTAGGGAACCGCTTCGCGGCCTCCCGGTTGTGCCTCGACCGCCACGAGGAGAACCCCGGCCATGAGCATGAACAACCCGAACGCGAACCGCGACGACCGCCGTCCCGCCGCCGCGCCCGCCTGGCGCAAGTGGCTGCCGTGGATCCTGGGGGCGCTGGCGCTGCTGATCCTGTTCGGCCTGCTGCGCTCGTGCGGGGACCGGGAAGTGGCCGACACCGAGATCGCCGCGACGCCGGGCGCCGCGCCGGGATCGCCGCCGCCGATGCCGGCGACGACGACGACCACCACGGTCGCCGGCGCGCCCCAGGCGGTCGCCCTGCCGGGCGGAGCGGCGATCCAGGGCGTGCCGGGCGGACTCGCCTACGACCTGGCGCGCTATCTCGGCTCGACCGAGGCGGCGAACCGGCGCTTCACCTTCGACAACCTGCACTTCGACACCGGGGCGGCCACCCTGCGTCCGGACTCGCAGGCGACGCTCTCGACCGTGGCGCAGATCCTGACCGCCTATCCGCGCGCGGCGGTGCGCATCGAGGGCTTCACCGACGAGCGCGGCGACGCGGCGGCGAACAAGCAGCTGTCGGAGGAACGTGCGGCCGCGGTGGCGCGCGCCCTGACCGCCGCGGGCGTCCCTGCCGCGCGTATCCGCAGCGCGGGCCTGGGCGAACAGCCCACCGGCGCGGCCGGTGCGCAGAGCCTGGCCCAGAACCGACGCACCGACCTGGTGGTCACCGCCAAGTGACCCTGATCGGCGTCACGCCGTTCAAAGAGCGGCGTGACACCGGATTGGGCGCCAAGCCGGTTGCCACCCCCGCGAGAACTGACGCAACGTAACCCCTGTCAGGCCGTTAGAGCCTAGGCCTCGGAAAAGGGAGGGGAATTCATGTTGCTCGACCAGGATTATGCGCTCTTGCGCAAGGCCGAGACCGAGTCCTCGGCGCGGGTGTTCCTGCAGCGTGAAGGCGAGGTCTGCGAGGACCAGCGGGCCGAGTGCCGGACGGCCTCGCGGCTGGTCAACCTGGGCCTGCTGGAGCGGGTCACCGAGGGCAAGGCCGAGCGCAGCGTGCACGGCGACGTCTGGTTCGACGTGCGGCTGACCGCCGACGGGGCCGCCATGCTGCGCCTGCGCCGCCGGCTCGACGCCGAGCGCCGGGTGGCGCCGCCGGAAGCGCCGATCGCCAAGGTCGGGCGGGGCGCGGTGAAAGCCGCCGGCCAGGTCGCCGCCATGCTGGTGCTTGCGGTCGGGGTGACCACGACCTTCGGCCCGCTACAGGCCGCGGCCCGGCAGATGATCGCGGCGGTGTCCGGTCCCGGCGAGGCCGCCCTGGCCCAGGCCCAGGCCGTCTGCGAGGGCCCTTCCAGACTGGCGCAGATCGAGACGGCGTCTTTCGCCCGCTCGTAAGGCTCAGGATCGCCCGCGCTTCCTGTCAGACGGCTTGTCCTCGGCCTCGAGTTCGTCCAGCACCGCCTCGGGCGCGACGTTCTGCTTCAGTTCGTGCAGCTCCGGATCGGCCCCTTCCTCGACGCCCAGCTTCTGGGCCATGGCCGAGACCAGCGACAGGGTCCGGGTGATCTCGTGCTCGGCCAGCAGGCTGATCTGAAGATCGAGCTCCGCCCGCCGCTCGGCGATCGCCGCCTGCCGGTTCTGGCTGATCAGCACGAAGGTCGACAGGAAGATCGCCTCCACCGAGGCGACGGTGGCCAGGATCACGAAGGTCGGATCGAAGCGCGGCAGGCCGGGCACGACGCCGACGTTGACCGCCACCCAGAGCGCCACCAGCGCCAGGTGCAGCCAGACGAAGGCCATGCTGCCGGTGAAGCGGGTGATCGCGGCGGCCAGTTTCTCGTCGCGCCCGGCTTGCTGCTCCTCGCGCCGGCGGCGGTCCTCCAGCGCCCGGATGTTGCGCTCCAGCACCGAGGCGAGGCCCGAAGGTTCGGGCGGCGGGACGGTGGGGGCGGCGCGGTCCGGGGTCATCCGGCTTCAACCCTCGCCGGAGCCGGCCGTTCCGCCGCCGGAACTTCAACGGTTCCGAGGAGTTTGCTGCGCGGGCCGGCCTCCGCCGGCTTATCACGACATTTCGGTGCGTCGCTTATGGACACCCCGCGTCGGCACCGGGCCAGCAAGCTCGGGGCCATCATCCTCTGTCTCGCGTCGATCGCCGCGGTCGCGGCCCTGATCGTCGACGGCCTGCACTAGGGCCGCGGCGGAGACGACGCTTCATATTCGGACGGAAACCGGCTAAAGGCCGCCGTCGTCGCGTCCGCGCGGCCATCTCGCGGCGCGGCCATACGCGCCTTCAGCGAACACACAGCCTTCGACCCCGGTTCATACGGCGCGAGAAAGCGACACACCCGACCGCGTGCGAGCGCGGCCGAACAGGAGCGCCATGACCTTCCCCGCCGTGAACCCCGCGCTGGACCGCGCGCTCGCCGACCAGGGCTATGTCCAGCCCACGCCTGTTCAGCTGGCGGTGCTGGAGCGCGGGGCGCAGGACAAGGACCTGCTGGTCTCGGCCCAGACCGGCTCGGGCAAGACCGTCGCCTACGGCCTGGCCATGGCTTCGACCCTGCTGGGCGGGGCGGAGCGCTTCGCCGACCCCGGCGCGCCGCTGGCCCTGATCGTGGCGCCTACGCGCGAGCTGGCGGTGCAGGTGCACCGCGAACTGGCTTGGCTCTACGCCCACGCGGGGGCGCGGCTGGTCACCTGCGTCGGCGGCATGGACCCGCGCAAGGAGCAGCGGGCGCTGGCCGCCGGCGCCCACATCGTGGTCGGCACGCCCGGGCGCCTGCGCGACCACCTCGAGCGCGGCCACTTCGACGCCTCGGCGCTGGACGTGGTGGTGCTGGACGAAGCCGACGAGATGCTGGACCTGGGCTTCCGGGAGGACCTGGAGTTCATCCTGGACGCCACCCCGGCCGAGCGGCGGACACTGCTGTTCTCCGCCACCATCGCCCGCGAGATCGCCACGCTCGCCAAGCGCTACCAGCGCGACGCGGTGCGCATCAACACCGCCATAGAGAACGAGCCGCACGGCGACATCGAGTACCGCGCGGTGCGCTGCGCGCCCAACGAGGTCGAGCACGCCCTGGTCAACCTGCTGCGCTGGTTCGAGGCGCGGGGCGCGCTGGTGTTCTGCTCCACGCGCGAGGCGGTGCGGCGGCTGCACGCCAACCTGTCGGAGCGCGGCTTCGCGGCGGTGGCCCTGTCCGGCGAGCTGACCCAGAACGAGCGGACCCACGCGCTGCAGTCGCTGCGCGACGGGCGGGCGCGGGTGTGCGTGGCCACCGACGTGGCGGCGCGCGGGCTGGACCTGCCCGACCTGGGCCTGGTGATCCACGCCGATCTGCCGATCAACCGCGCCGGCCTGCTGCACCGGAGCGGGCGCACCGGCCGGGCGGGGCGCAAGGGCGCCTCGATCCTGCTGGTCCCCTACAATCGCCGCCGCAAGGCCGAGCAGCTGCTGGCCGCCGCGGGCGTGGAGGCGAGCTGGGGCGCGCCGCCCAGCCCCGACGAGATCCGCAAGCGCGATCAGGAGCGGCTGCTGCAGGACCCGGTGCTGACCGAGGAGGCGACCGAGGAGGATCTGGAGCTGGCGCGCGCGGTCCTGGCCGGGCGCACCGCCGAGGACGTCGCCACCGCCCTGATCCGCATGTACCGCGCCCGCCTGCCCGCGCCGGAGGACGTGTTCGACGCGGGTCCGCCGCCGGAGGAGAAGCCGCGCGCCTTCGGCGAGAAGCGCCCCCGTCCGGAACGCGACCCCGGCGAACGCAAGGGCTACGGCGACCGGGACCCCGACGACACCGGCATGACCTGGTTCCGCCTGACCATCGGGCGCAAGAACAACGCCGACCCGAAATGGCTGATCCCGCTGATCTGCCGGCTGGGCCACGTGACCAAGGCCGAGATCGGCGCGATCCGCATCTTCGACCGGGAGACCAAGTTCGAGATCCGCGACGAGGCGGCGCCCAAGTTCTGGGAAGCCGCCGAGGGCGCGTCGGAGAAGGGCGTGCGCATCGAGCCCGCCGGCGCGCCGACGCGCAAAGGCGAGGACCGCCCCGAGCGCAAGAGCTACGGCGACGCGCCGCCTGCGGCCCGGAAACACGCCGGGTTCAAACCTAAGGGCTACGGCGCAGGGGCCGGAGAGACGTCCGCTGCGAAGAAGCCGGGCTTCAAGAAACGCGAACACGCCCCCGGTGCGCGCGCCGAAGGCGGACCGCCGCGCAAGTTCGCGCGGGCGGCGGAGACGGGGCCGAAAAAGAAAGCCGGACCGAAGCCCAAGCGGTGATCCCGCCCAGGGCTTCGATCCGGCGATCTGAAATCAGGCTTCCGGGGCGCGCAGGTTGATCGCGGATTCGCGACCGTCACGGCCCTTTTCGATGTCGTAGCTGATCCGGTCGCCCTCTTGAGGGTCGCCGTGACCGGCCCGTTCCACCGCGCTGACATGGACGAAAACGTC
>DASPKD010000177.1:0-6713 GCA_035628275.1 Caulobacteraceae bacterium
CGCTCCCTGAAGGTCGAACCGGGCAGAGGCGTACCGAGGGACGGCAAAACGCTGTGGCCCCCTCGGCCCCGGCAAGGAGAACCCGCCCAGGAGCCGCTTGCGGATAACGACTTCGCGGAGCGCGGGCGTGCCCGCCGAAAATTCATAGCGCCCTCGCAAGAGGGCTACGGTTCCGGGCGGTCCGCCCGCGCTCCGCGCCTCCCTACGAACTTCGGAGCGATCCGCCCGATGCCGAGAACCCGCGCCCGCCTGTCATCCCCGAAAGCGCGCGAGCGCTTATCCGGGTCCAACGCGCCATGCGAACGTGCGAGCTTGACGGAAACGGCAGACTACTTTACATCGCAAAGCATATATGAAGGGGGATCACCGCCATGTCGTTTCGCACCGCCGTAGTCGCCGCCGCGTTCGTGCTCGCCGCCGGGGCCGCTTGCGCCCAGCATCGGGGGCCGCAGCCCGCCGGGTCGCCCGAGCAGCGCGCCGCGATCGACGCCTTGTCCATGATGGACGGGCGCTGGGTCGGGCCGGCGGTCACCACCGGGCCGGGGGGTCAGAAGATCGAGATGACCCAGACCGAGCGCGTCGGCTCGCTGCTCGGCGGGTCGGTGAAGGTGGTGGAGGGGCGCGGCTACGACGCCTCGGGCGCCACGGTGTTCAACGCCTTCGCCGTGATCAGCTACGATCCGGCCGCCGGGGCCTACACCATGCGGGCCTACTCGGAGGGGCGCAAAGGCGACTATCCGCTGACCGCCCGCGCCGACGGCTTCTCGTGGGAGATGCCGGCCGGGCCGAACACCATCCGCTACACCGCCACGGTGAAGGACGGTACCTGGCGGGAGATCGGCGAGTTCGTCGCCCCGGGCCAGCCGCCCCGGCAGTTCTTCGAAATGAACCTGAAGCGCGTCGGCGACAGCGACTGGCCGACGGGCGGCGCGGTCGATCCCAAGGCCCGCTGAGCGGGCTCGACGGGACGGGGGCGCCTCGCTACTGTCCGGGCCTTTTCCAAGGTCCGGACAGGGTTTCCGCTCACATGATCCGCTTCGTCTCCACCGGGCTCGCCGCCCTGCTGCTCGCCTCCTGCTCCGCCCTGCCGTTCGGCGGCGGTGAGACCGAGGCGCCGGCGACCATCGACCCGGCGCGCCTGTCGGCCCACGTGCAGACGCTGTCCTCGGACGCGTTCGAGGGGCGCGGCCCCGCCACGGCGGGCGAGGTGAAGACGGTGGAGTACATCGCCGCCCAATTCGCCGCCGTCGGCCTGCAGCCCGGCGGGCCGAACGGCTCCTGGTATCAGGACGTCGTGCTGCAGCGCTTCGAGAAAGTCGGCACGCCCGCGATCAGCTTCCAGGTCGGCGGCCAGACCGTGCCGGTCGCCTACGGGACCCAGGCGGTGGTGGGCTCGCAGCAGCCGGTCTCGCGCGTGACCCTGGACAACGCGCCGCTGGTGTTCGTCGGCTACGGCATCGTGGCGCCGGAGCGGAACTGGAACGACTACGCAGGCGTGGACATGCGCGGCAAGGTGGCCGTGGTGCTGGTCAACGACGCCGATTTCGAAGAGCCGGCGCTGAGCACCTTCGGCGGCAAGGCCATGACCTACTACGGTCGCTGGACCTACAAGTTCGAGGAGGCCGCACGCCAGGGGGCGGCCGGCATCCTGATCGTGCACGAGACCAAGCCCGCCTCCTACGGCTGGGCCACGGTGCAGGGCTCCTGGTCGGCGCCGCAGTTCGACATCGTCCGCGCCGACCCGATGAAGGAGCGCGTCCCCGCGCAGGGCTGGATCCAGCGCGACGTGGCCGTCGACCTGTTCCGCCGGGCGGGGCTGGATTTCGAGCAGGCCAAGGCCTCGGCCCGGCGCCAGGGCTTCAGGCCGGTGACGCTGAACGCCAGCTTCTCGACCGACTTCGGGGTGAAGAGCGAGCGGATCGCCACCCGCAACGTGGTCGGCCGCCTGCCCGGCAAGGCTCGGCCGGACGAGACCATCCTGTACACCGCCCACTGGGACCACTTGGGCCGCGGCGTGCCGGCCGCGGACGGCGACGACATCTATAACGGGGCGGTGGACAACGCGACCGGCATCGCCGGCCTGATCGAGGTGGCGCGCCTGTTCGCCTCGGGCCCGCGCCCGGATCGCTCGGTGGTGTTCCTGGCCTTCACCGCCGAGGAGAAGGGCCTGCTGGGCTCGGAGTACTACGCCTCCAATCCGGTCTATCCGCTGGCCACCACGGTGGCGGGCTTCAACATGGACGGCCTGCCGGTGATCGGCGCGTCGAAGGACGTCGAGGTGGTCGGCTACGGCCAGTCGGAGCTGGAGGACGATCTGCAACGGGTCGCGACCGCTCAGGGTCGGGTCGTCGTGCCGGAAGCCACCCCCGAGGCCGGCAGCTTCTACCGCTCCGACCACTTCCCCCTGGCCAAGCGCGGCGTGCCGATGCTGTACGCGGGCTCGGGCGAGGACCTGGTGAACGGCGGCAAGGAGGCGGGCCGCGCGGCGGCGCAGGACTACATCACCAAGCGCTACCACCAGCCGGACGACGAATGGCGCGCCGACTGGAACTGGGACGGGGCGATCCAGGACCTGATGGTCAACTACGAGATCGGCCGGGGCCTGGCGAACTCGCGCCGGTGGCCGCAGTGGCGGCCGAGCTCAGAGTTCGGGCCGGTGAGGGCGCAGACGGCGTCGGCGCGGCGCTAAGGCGAAGGGCTCAGGCGACCTGGCGGACGCCCAGGTCGCGGGTCTTGGGCGCGGTCACGTCGGCGACCGCGCGGGCCACGCCGGCGACGGTGACCGGCTTGCGGATCACCGCGTCGGCGCCGGCCTCGGTCAGAGCCTGGGCCTCCTCGGCGTCGCCACCGATCACGGCCACGACCGGCACCCGACCGGCCGCCCCCTCGAGCGCGCGCAGGGCCCGGGTGGTCTCGACCCCGTCCATCACCGGCATGCGGCCGTCCATCATCACCAGGTCGATCTCGCTGACCCGCAGCAGCTCCAGCGCCCGCGCACCGTCCTGGGCGTGCAGCACCTTGTGACCCAGCTGCTCCAGCACCGCGCGCAGCATGGCGGCGTTCAGCTGATCGTCCTCGGCGATCAGCACCTTCAGGATCCGTGACGGCTCCGGCGCGGGCTGGGCGGCGGGCGCGTCGGCGGCGTGGTCGAACGGCAGGTCGAGCCAGAAGCGGCTGCCGACGCCCGGCGCGCTCTCGGCCGCCACCTCGCCGCCCATCAGCGTGGCCAGCCGGCGCGACAGAGACAGGCCGAGCCCCGCGCCGGGCACGCCGGCGCCGGTCCTGACCACGCGGGTGAACGGCTGGAACGCCTGGGCGAGTTCGTCCGACGACAGGCCGGGGCCGGTGTCGACCACCTCGAACCGGACGGTGCGCGCGTCGAGCTTGCGCAGGCGCAGCTCGACGACCCCGCGCGTGGTGTACTTCACCGCGTTACCGACCAAATTGTTCAGGATCTGGCGCACCCGCGCGCTGTCGCCGATCACCGCGCCCCGGCCGCCGGACAGGGCCTCGTCGATGCGGGCCACCAGGTCCAGCGCCTTGGCCGAGGCGGTCGGCTTGTGCAGCAGCACCAAGTCGTGGACCAGCGCCGGGCCGTCCAGCGGCCGCGGGCTCACCACCAGGCGGCCGGCCTCGGCGGTCTCGGAGTCCAGGGTCGCGTCCAGTACGTCGACGAGATCGCGCGCGGCGTTCAGTCCGGCCTTCAGCTGCTCGCGCGACGGCGCCCCGCGCGAGCCGGCGCCGAGCGCGCCAGCCAGCACGTGCGCCACGCCCGACAGGCCGTTGCGGATCTCGTGCGACAGGGTGGAGACTAGGTCCGACTTGGACTTGGCCAGCTTGCGCGCCTGCTCCAGCGCCGCCTCGCGCTCGCCGATCAGCCGCTCGCGCTCGACAGCCAGGGCGAAGTGCTCGCGCAGGTGCCGGTTCAGGATCAGGCTGAGCGCCAGCGCCAGGGCCGATCCGGCCAGCACCAGGTTGCCGACGTAGTCGGTAGCGGGGTTGCTCTTCAGCGCCAGCACCGGGCCGGCGGCGGCGATAGGGCCGACCAGCAGCAGGCTCGGCAGCGAGGGGGAGGAGAAGAAGATTACGGCCACGGCGGCGCCGGCGCACAGCACCAGCAGGGTGTCCGACAGGGCGCCGGCGCCCAGCGCGAACCAGGAGGTCTGGACGATCGCCAGCGCCCACAAGAGCGCGCCGAACAGCTGCACCCGGGTGCGCAGGCGCACGTTGTCGGCGGCCTCGGGCTTGCGCTTGATCCAATCGTAGATCGCGTAGAAGGCGGCCCAGTTGAACGCGTACACGCCCAGGCACAAAGCCAGCCATAGGGCGTTCGGCGCGAAGGCGGAGACCCGCAGGAAGATCGGCAGGGCGATGGCGAAGAAGGCCAGGGCGTAGGGCAGCAGCTTGACCTGGGCGTCCAGCGCCTGCCGCGCGATGGCGCGCTCGACGTAGACCTTACCTTCGGCGTTCGACGGCTCGGCGTGCAACGGCGACCTCCTGCCCCTGAGCGCAGGCTACGCGCCGACCCTTGCCGGGGGTTTAAGAGCGCCGCGAGCGACAGGGTAAACCTTCGTTAGGGTTGACGGCTCATTGTCCGGGACAAGTCTTCCGCGATCAGAAGGACCGCCATGACCACCGCGCGCGTGCGCCTGTCCGACGCCGAGATCCGCCGCCTGGTGAAGGGCGAGGACGCCGACGAGCGCGCCGCCGCCGTGCACAAGTTCTGCCGCAGCGTCGATCGCGCCGAGCTGTCGGACGGCGACCGAGCCGCCGCTCAGGCGATCCTGCGGCTGCTGGCCCAGGATACGGCCGAGCTGGTGCGCCGGGCGCTGGCGGTGACGCTGCGGACCTCCGACCTGCTGCCGCGCGACGCCGCGCTGAAGCTTACGCGCGACGTGGACGCGATCGCCGTGCCGGTGATCGAGGGTTCGCCGGTCTTCACCGACGAGGACCTGATCGAGATCGTGCGCGCCGGCTCGGCCGCGCGCCAGGTCGCGGTCGCACGCCGCCCGGCCCTGTCGGTGCGGGTGACCGGTGCGGTCGCCGTGCACGGGGTGGAGGAGGCGGTGCGCGCCGCCTGCGCCAACGACGACGCGGCGTTCGACGCCGAGGGCCTGGGCGCCGCGCTCGACCGCTTCGCCGGATCCGCCGCGGTGACCTCGGCGATCGCCTGGCGTGCGGTTCTGCCGGCGGCGATCGCCGAGCGGCTGGTGTCGGTGGTTTCCGACAGCCTGCGGGCGCAGCTGATCGAGCGGCACGGGGTCAGGCCCGCCGCCGCCCACGCCCTGTCCGCCGGCGCGCGCGAGCGGGCGACCATCGACGTGCTGGACCACGACTCCTCGGCCGCCGACCTGCCAGGGCTGGTCGCGCAACTGAATCGGGCCGGAAGGCTGACGCCGTCGCTGCTGCTGCGCGCCTTGGCGCGCGGTCACATGGGCTTGTTCGAGCACGCTCTGGCCGAGCTGGCGGGCGTGCCGCACCAGCGCACCTGGCTGATGGTCCACGACGCGGGCCCGCTGGGCCTGAAGGCGATCTACGAGCGCGCCGGCCTGCCTGCGCGCCTGTTCAACGCCTTCCGCGCGGGGGTGGACACCTGGAAGTCGCTGGACGGCGTCACGATGGACCGCCCGCGGTTCCAGGAGCGGATGCTGCAGCGGTTCCTGACGCAACAGCCGTTCGCGCCGCGCGAGGACCTGACTTACCTGCTGGAGAAGCTGGACCGTACGGCGGAGTCGCTGAACCCGCCGCTTCACGCCAACGCGGCGTGATCCTCAGAGGCTGGCGACGTACTTCTCGACCCCGGCTTCCAGCTCGGTGACCAGCACCCGGCCGACCGGGTGGTCGTCGGTCTGAATCTTGTCGCGCACGGCCGCCTTGATCGCGTCGATGTGGCCGTCGATGAGCGCCATGGGTGCCTTCAGCCGACGCTCGGGATCGTCGATCAGCCGGCACAGGGATGCGCCGATGCGGGTGACGATCGGATATTCGTAGGTGGTGCCCAGGCCCTTCAGATCGTGGGCCCGCAGGTAGAGGGCCTCGGCCGTGCGGGCGTTCCATCCCTCGGCGTGAATGGCGGCGCGCGCGGCGTCCAGCTTGACCAGCTCGTCGTCGAGCCACTGGGCGAACTGGTCGGACAAGCCCTTTAAGGCGGCTTCCGCCTTGGCGATCGCGGCGGGATCGATGCCGCCGAAACGTCCGCCGACCTTCAGGCGCAGGGTGTTGGGCGTCTGGATGATCTGAGCTTGCGCAGGCTTGTTCACGGGCGTGTCTCCACGAAACTCCGCCGATCATGCGCGAAAGCCGCTTAAGAACTCCTAACGTCAGGCGCTGAACTGTTCAGTCAGCACCCGTTCCTCGAAGGGGCGTCCGGCGTCGAACAGCATGACTAGGGAGCGGGAGCGGACCTCCTCCACCTCCACGCAGGCGACCTCTCGCACCTCGCAGTTGTCGGCCACGGCGCTGACCGGCCGCTTGTCCGGCTCCAGCACCTCGAAGCCCACCTTGGTGTCGTGCGGAAGCAGGGCGCCGCGCCAGCGCCGGGGACGGAAGGCGCTGATCGGCGTCAGGGCCAGCACCTGGGAGCCCAGCGGGATGATCGGGCCGTGGGCGGAGAAGTTGTAGGCGGTGGAGCCGGCGGGGGTGGAGACCAGGGCGCCGTCGCAGAACAGCTCCTCCATCCGCACCTTGCCGTCGACGGTGATGCGCAGCTTGGC
>DASPKD010000178.1:0-5521 GCA_035628275.1 Caulobacteraceae bacterium
CACCAGCGACACGCTGAAGGTCAACGACAAGCGCGGCAACCCGATCGAGATCGCCGCCAACGTGGTCTGGCGCGTGCGCGACACCGCCCAGGCGCTGTTCGACGTGGACGACTACCAGACCTACGTGAACATCCAGATCGATACGGGGCTTCGGGATATCGCGTCGCATTACGCCTACGACCACGGCGAGGACCACGAGCCGACGCTGCGGGCGGATGCGGAGCTGGTGGCCGAGCGGCTGCAGGTGGAGTTGCAGAGCCGGGTGGCGACCGCAGGCTTGATCGTCGACGAGGCCCGTCTGGCGCACCTGGCCTACGCGCCCGAGATCGCCAGCGCCATGCTGAAGCGCCAGCAGGCCGAGGCGGTGCTGGCCGCGCGCCGGCTGATCGTCCAGGGGGCGGTCGGCATGGTCGAGGCGGCCCTGACCGATCTCGGCGAGCGCGGTGTCGTGCACCTGGACGAGGAGCGCAAGGCGGCGATGGTCTCCAACCTGCTGGTGGTGCTGTGCGCCGACCGCGAGGCCCAGCCGGTGGTCAATACGGGCACGCTGTACGGCGGCTGAGTCATGGCCCAACGTAAGGCGTTCCTGTTGCGTATCAGCCCGGGCGTGCTGGCCGCGGTCGAGCGGCTGGCCTCCGCCGAGCTGCGCAGCGTCAACGCCGAGGTCGAGGTGCTGCTGCGCGAGGCCCTGGCACGACGGGGTCTCGCGCCGGAACCGCCGGACAAGGGCGGGGAGGGGCGTTGAGATCGCCGTTCGGCGACCTACCTGTGCCGTGAATGCACCCCGGTTCCGGTCTGGCGCGTTTCCCAGACCGACAGCGAGGACGCCATGGCCTACGACGTTCAGCAGACCTTCGGGCGCCCCGGCGCGGACACGGCCGAGGCGCCCCGCACGGCCTTCCGCGCCGCCGACCGCCCCGCGCCCCACCTGATCGACACCACCATGCTGTTCGCGCCCCGCAGCGGCGGGGTGAAGCGCTACCTGACCGCCAAGCGCGCCTGGATCGCCCAGAACCGCCCGGGCGTGCGCCACACCCTGCTGGTCCCCGGCTCGCGCGCGGGCGACGACGAGAAGGGCCTGGTGACCGTGCACGCGGCCAAGCTGCCGTTCGGCGACGGCTATCGCTGGCCGGCCAGCATCGAGAAGTGGGCCGCGCGCCTGGGCGAACTCCGGCCCTCGGTGATCGAGGCGGGCGATCCCTACACGCCTGGCCAGGCGGCGCAGGAGGCCGGTCAGGCGCTGGGCGTGCCGGTGGTGGGCTTCTGCCACTCCGACCCGGCGTCGCTGGCGGCGCTGCACTTCGGCGAGTGGGCCAAGAAGCCGGTGGAGAAGCGCTGGGCGCGGCTGTTCAACCGATTCGACCGGGTGGTGGCGCCCAGTCGGTTCATCGCCGACCGCTTGGGCGAGGCGGGGGTGGACGGGGTGGTCTGCCGGCCGCTGGGCGTCGACGTGGAGACCTTCCATCCCTCCCGGGGCGACCGGGGCTGGCTGCTGAAGAAGCTCGGCCTGCCCGCCGAAGCGCGGGTGCTGATGTTCGCCGGCCGTCCGGCCAAGGAGAAGAACATCGACGTGCTGATCGAGGCGGTGCAGCGGCTGGGCGATCCCTACGTGCTGGTGCTGGTGGGCGCCGGCGCGGGCCTGCCGCCCGAGGACAACGTGCTCGCCGTCCCCTACGAACGCGACCCCAAGGGATTGGCGAAGATGATCGCCAGCGCCGACGCCTTCGTCCACGCCAACGACCGCGAGCCGTTCGGCCTGATCGTGCTGGAAGCCATGGCCTGCGGCGTGCCGGTGGTGGGCGTGAACGCCGGCGGGGTGGCCGAAACGGTGGACGAAGGGGTGGGCCAGTTGTCGCCCTCGGCCGATCCGGACGTCTACGCCCAGGCCGTCGAGGCGCTGTTCGCGCGCGACGTGGAGGCGCTGGGCCGGGCGGCCCGGATCAAGGTCGAGGCGCTGTTCTCCTGGGACCGGGTGTTCACCGACCTGAGCGCGCTCTACGGCGAACTGACCGGCGAGGCGGCGTTCCACGAGGCCGCGACAGCGCTACGCTCTTAAGGTGAAGCTTTAAGTCTGGCGCATAAACTGTCGCACGGGCTCCGCCCCATTTTCAGCTAAATATTTGTAAAATGCTGAAGATCGGCGTTTTGTCAGACGCCGTGCGGGAGTGTGCGTGCCATGTGCGTGATTTGCGGCGAGCCGAACCGGAACCATGAGAGCGCCGACACGGCCGGTGGGACCACTGTCGCCTCCGCGCCGAAGCCGGTGCTGAGCCTGAGCGGCGCGGTGACCCAGCTGACCACCCAGTGGGGAAGCAGCGAGGGCACCACCCGCACCTGGCGCGACGCCTCGGTGGTCTACTACGCGATGCCCGACACCGCGCCGAACTACAGCACCGAGGAGGCGCCAGGCTTCAAGGCGATGACGGCGCTGATGAAGGATCGCGCGCGGCTGGCGTTCGAGCTGTGGGACGACCTCATCGCCATCTCCCTGACCGAAACCACCGCGGTCAGCACCGACATCACCTTCGCCTATTCCTCGACCACGAGCGACGGCGGCACCTACAGCGCCGCCTGGACCGGCGCGCGGGTCGGTTCCGACTACGATATCGTGCGCGACCGGATCTGGCTGAACTCGGGCTGGACCAGCCACGACACCGACGCCGACATGGTGCTCGGCAACTACGGCTTCATCACCTACATCCACGAGATCGGGCACGCGCTGGGTCTGTCGCACCCGGGGACCTACAACGCCGGGTCCGGCGCGACCTTCACCTACGCGACCAACGCCGAGTACGCCCAGGACACCCGTCAGTTCACGGTGATGTCCTACTTCGACGCCGACGACGCCGACCCGAGCGTCGACCACTTCGGCTCGACGGGGCGCTGGCGCTACGCCCAGACGCCGATGCTGCACGACGTGGCGGCGATGCACGCCAAGTACGGGGCGGACATGACCACCCGCACCGGCGACACCGTTTACGGCTTTGGCTCCAACGCCGGGCGCGACGTGTTCGATTTCGCCAAGAACGTCGATCCGATCATCACCATCTGGGACGCCGGCGGAAACGACACCCTGAACCTGTCGGGGTGGTCGACCAGCCAGCGGATCACCCTGGTCGCCGGCGAGTATTCCGACGTCGGCTACATGACCAAGAACCTGGCCATAGCCTTCAACGCCCTGATCGAGAACGCGGTCGGCGGGTCGGGTCACGACCTGATCACCGGCAACGGCGTCGCCAACCGGCTGACCGGCGGGGCGGGGAACGACACCTTGGCGGGCGCCGGCGGCAACGACGTGTTCGTCTACGGCCAAGGCCACGGCCAGGACGTGATCACCGACTTCATCGCCGGCGGCTCCGAGGATCGCATCGAGGTCGCCGGCTACGGGGCCTACGCCGAGCTGCGCCAGGTCGGCGCCGACACCCTGGTGGTGTTCTCCTCGACGGACACCATCCTGCTGAAGAACGTGATCTCTTCGACCCTGACCACGGCCGATTTCAGCTTCGCCGGCGCGCCGGTCAGCCCCCCGCCGACGGTGTCCCCGCCGCCGGTGGTTTCGCCCCCGCCCGTGGTCTCGCCTCCGCCCGCGCCGCCTCCGCCTCCCGCAGCCGCGGGCACGATCTACGGGACCGTCAACGGCGACTACCTGGCCGGGACCAGCGGCGCCGACAGGATCGAGGGCCTGGCCGGCAACGACTACATGGACGGCAAGGCGGGGACCGACGTGATGGTCGGCGGAACCGGCGACGACAACTTCGTGGTCGAGACCGTGGGCGACCAGACGATCGAGCTGGCGAACGAAGGCTGGGACACCGTTCACGCCTATCTCGACTGGACGCTCGCCGACGGAGTCGAGCATCTGACCCTGTGGGGCTCGGCCGTGTCCGCCACCGGCAACGCGCTACAGAACAACATCCAGGGCAACGCCCTGAACAATCGGCTGGACACCCGCGCCGGAAACGACTGGATGACCGGGGGCGCGGGGAACGACACCTTCGTCTTCGGCCTCGGCTACGGCCAGGACCAGATCAACGACTTCACCGCTGCCGGAACTGACGACCGCATCGAAGTGTCGGGCTACACGGCCTATCGCGAGCTGCGCCAGGTCGGCTCCGACACCCTGGTGGTGTTCTCCGACACCGACACCGTCCTGCTGAAGAACGTTTCGGCTTCCGCCCTGACGTCGGCGGACTTCGCGTTCACCGGCGGGACCGTGTCGCCGCCGCCGGTGGTCTCGCCGCCCCCGGTCGTGTCTCCCCCGCCCGTGGTGTCGCCGCCTCCGGTCTCGCCGCCGCCTCCTCCGCCTCCCGCGCCCCCGCCGGTGGTGGTCTCGCCCCCGCCGCCGCCTTCGACCGGCTTTAACGAGATCGTCGGCACCGACGTCGGTCAGTCGCTGACCGGCACGGCCGGGGCGGACCGGATCGACGCGCGCGGCGGCGCCGACACCCTGAACGGCGCGGGCGGGAACGACCTGCTGATCGGCGGCGGCGGCAACGACACCCTGACCGGCGGCACCGGATCGGACATATTCCAGTTCGGGCCGCTGTTCGGATCGGACCGGATCACCGACTTCCAGGACGGACTGGACCGGATCAGCTTCGTCGGGATCGCAGGGGTGGACGATTTCTCCGACCTACGGATCTCCACCGGCTGGCTCGGCCTGACCATCACCCTGCCCGACGGATCGCGGATTTCGTTCAGCGGCGTGTCCGCGAGCCAGGTGAGCGCGTCCGACTTCCTGTTCGGCTGAGGGGGGCGGGGCCGGCCTTCAGGCCGGCTTTCGCCGCGCCCGGAAGAAGCCCCGCAGGAGATCCGCACTCTCCTCGCGCATCAGCCCGCCCTCCACGGAGGGCCGCCAGTGGCAGGTCGGCTGGTCGAAGAAGCGCGGGCCGTTGACCACCGCGCCGCCCTTGGGGTCCTCGGCGCCGAACACCACCCGCCCGATGCGCGCGTGGCTGATCGCGCCGGCGCACATGGCGCAGGGCTCCAGGGTCACGTAGAGCGTGAGCCCGGTCAGGCGGTAGTTGCCGAGTCGCGCCGCCGCCTCGCGCAGGGCCAGGATCTCGGCGTGGGCGGTCGGATCGTGCCGGGCGACCGGGGCGTTTCCGGCGGCGGCGATGACCTCGCCGGTGGCCGGATCGGCCACCACCGCCCCCACCGGAGCCTCGCCCGCGTCCGCCGCGGCTTGCGCTCTTTCGAGCGCGATGCGCATTAAAGCCCGATCATGGTCCGTCATCCGCGCGACAGCGCCCCCCGCAAAGGCTCCGGTCAAGCCGAAAAATCCGGCTCCAGGCCGCGCTCCGACTCCAAGGCCCGATCCGGCCCCAAACCAGCCGGCGCTAAAACCGAGGCGGGCGCCAAGCCGCAGCCGCGCCCCGAACGCATCGCCAAGGCGCTGGCCCGCGCCGGCATCGCCTCGCGCCGCGAGGTCGAGCGCCTGATCAACCTGGGCAAGGTCGCCGTCAACGGCCGGCTGCTGGACTCGCCCGCGGTGCTGGTCACCCGCGACGACATCGTCACC
>DASPKD010000179.1:0-29178 GCA_035628275.1 Caulobacteraceae bacterium
GTTGTAGGCGGTGGAGCCGGCGGGGGTGGAGACCAGGGCGCCGTCGCAGAACAGCTCCTCCATCCGCACCTTGCCGTCGACGGTGATGCGCAGCTTGGCCGCCTGGCGGGTCTCGCGCAGCAGCGACACCTCGTTGATCGCCAGCGCACGGGTGGTCTCGCCGGACACGGTGCGCGCGGTCATCGCCAGGGGATGGATCACCGCCTGGTGGGCGCTGTTGATCCGTTCGATCAGGTCGTCCTCGGCGTAGTCGTTCAGCAGGAACCCGACCGACCCCCGGTTCATGCCGTAGATCGGTTTGCCCGTGTCCATGTGCCGGTGCAGCGTCTCCAGCATGAAGCCGTCGCCGCCCAGCGCCACCACGACCTGGGCCTCGTGCTCGGGCACGCCGCCGTAGCGCGCGGACAGACGCGAGCAGGAGTCCTGGGCCTCGGGACGCTCGCTGGCGACGAAGGCGATGCGGGTGATCAAGGGCGCGCCGGACATGGGAGGCGCAACTTCGACCGCGAGCGGGCCGAGGTCAAACGGCGGGCGCCAGGGCCTCGCGGAAGGCCCTACCGGCGGCGGCCCCATCGACCCGGAACGCCGCCCCGGCGCCGCGCAGCGCCTCCGGCTCGGCCGACGGCTTGCCGCCGTTCAGCTCGCGCACCATGGCCAGAACGGAACCGAACACGACGCGGTCGATGCCGACCGCGGCGCAGGCCAGCGCCAGGGGCAGGGGATCGTAGGCGGCCGCGGCCCGGCGAACGTCCTCCACCGCGAAGCCGCCCAGCGCGGCCACCGCGGTCTCGAACAGGCTGAGCTTTCGCTCCTTCAACGCGCGCACGAGGTAGCCCGGACGCAACTGCCCCGCCGACTTGAGCTTGGCGATCAGTCGCCGCTCCATCTCCTCGCGCTGGTCGTCGCGGCTGACCGGCGCTCCGAACGTGCGCGGCGCCTGGGCGTCGCGGACGGCTTCGGCGACGGCGCGGTCGAGCTCGGCGGGATCGACCCGGAAACGGTCGGCGATGGCGCCTTTCAGCGTCTGGCCGACCCATCCGTACAACTGCTCGGCCATCATCCGGGTCAGCTGCGGGTGGCGCACCAGGGGCGAGCGCAGGGCCGCGATCCGGCGCGAATGGTCGACCAGACGGCGCATGCCCGCCTCGCCCAGGTCGGCGGTGGTGTTGGTCGCGAGCGCGGTCAGCACCGCGGGTTCGGCCCGGTCCAGAGCGGCCTCGACCACCGCCGTGCCGATGTTGGGGCGGCGGGCGACTTCGATCTGGTGCTCGACCGTAGCCTCCACCATCAGCCGCACCAAGTCGGCGTCGGCCAGCAGGGGGCTGGAGGCGATGATCGGGCGAGCGATCTCGATCTCGTCCAGCGCCAGCACGTCGATCAGCGCCTTGGGGGCCCAGTCGGCGCGGGCCAGCTTCTCGGCCAGGGAGCGGCGGATATCGCGCTCGGCCTCGACCACCAAAGCCATGAACACGTCGTCGAGCAGCCGCCGGTTCTCCGGCGCGCGCGAAGCCTGGGAGGCGTCGCACAGGTCCGCCACGCCGAGCAGCAGGCGCTCGCGGTCGGAGGTGCGCCGGCTGCGGGCCAGCCGGATAAGCTCTTCGGATTTGGCGGCGGCCGACATCGAGGGGGAGCTCCGTCCCGGCGCAGTTCTTGCCCGAACCTGACGCCGGTCGGTGAAAACAAGCTTAACGAAGCCTCAACCTTGACGACGCCCGGCCGGGGCGCGACGGTCCGGGCCGTCTTGGATCACGGAGGACAGCCTCATGGCCGACGGTTCGCTGGCGCCCTCGCTGAAGGGCGCGGTCTCGGAAGGCGAGTGGAAGGCGCGCGTCGAGCTGGCCGCCCTCTACCGGCTGGTGGCCATGCAAGGGTGGGACGACGCCATCTTCACCCACATCTCCGCCCGCGTGCCGGGGCCCGAGCACCACTTCCTGATCAACCCCTACGGCTTCTTCTTCGAGGAGATGTCCGCATCCTGCCTGGTCAAGGTCGATCTGGAGGGGCGGGTGGTCCAGGAGACGCCCTACTACATCAACCCGGCGGGGTTCACGATCCACTCGGCGGTCCACGCCGCGCGGGAGGACGCGCACTACGTCCTGCATCTGCACACCGACCAGGGGACCGCCGTATCCGCCCAGACCGACGGCCTGCTGCCCCTGACCCAGCACGCGCTGCTGGTGCTGCCGCAGCTGGCGTACCACGACTACGAGGGCATCGCCCTGAACCTGGACGAACGGCAGCGGATCGTCGCCGACCTGGGCGACAAGAAGCTGATGCTGCTCCGGAACCACGGCACCCTGGCGGTGGGCGCTACGGCGGCGGAGGCGTGGCTGGGAATGTTCTTCCTGGAGCGCGCCTGCCTGCAGCAGGTGATGGCGATGGCGCCCGGCCGCGACCACGTCGCCCTCGCGCCCGAAGCCGCGCAGGCGGAGGTGAGGGGCCAGGGCGCGGCGGCCATGCCGGTGGTCTCCACCCTGGCCTGGCCCGGCTGGCTGAGACGGCTGGACCGGGAACTCCCGGGCTACGACGCTTGAGGCCGTTCGGGGGAACGGTTCTGCTGGCGGCGGTCCTGATCGCGGGACCGGCGGCGGCGGGCGCCTGGCCTATGCCCAAGGGCGAAACCCAGGTGATCCTGAAGTACGACCGCCAGTCGGCGGACGACGGCTTCGACCTGGACGGCACGATCCAGCCCCTGCCCGTGCGGCGCACGGACGAGGCGGCGTCGGTGTTCGCCGAGCACGGCCTGACCGACCGCTTCACCCTGCAGATGAAGGCCGAGGCCCAGCGCGGTCAGGACCAGTTCGTCGACTACGAAGGCTCCGGCCCGCTGGAGATCGGCCTGCGCGCCAAGCTGTTCGAGAACGCGCGCACAGCTCTCAGCCTGTACGGCGGCTACGTACACGCCGGCGAGGGCCGCAACGCCGGCTACGCGGCGCCGGGCGCGGGCGACGGCGACTGGGAGGTGCGGCTGCTGGCCGGGCGCTCCGGCACCACCAAGGGACGCTGGGTCGGCGGGAGGGCGACCTTCGCCGAGGTTCAGCTGGCGCACGTCTTCCGCGACGGCCTGCCCGACGAGACTCGGATGGACACGACCGTCGGGCTCGACTTCGGCCCGAACTGGTCGGTGATGCTGCAGAGCTACGCCGGCCGGGCCGAGGAGGAGGGCCAGGCGGTGTGGCTGAACGGCGAGGCCTCGATCCTGCGCCGGCTCGGCGACTGGCGCGTGCAGGCGGGCTGGCGCCAGGCCCTGGCCGGGCGCGAGACGCCGGTGTCGAGCGGGCCCGTCGTCGCGCTCTGGCGAAAATTCTGACCGGCGGCGCGACGGAAGGTTTCGCCGCCGCCGTTAAACCCCGTCCGGCTCCCCGTTCCGGACGCCTGGACCTGTCGACAGTTCGTCATAGTTCTGTGATTGGAGCCGGTGCGGCGGAACGCCTCGTGTCCGCGTGTCTTCGTGAGATCCCGCCTTGATCCGACGTCACTTCTTCCTGATCGGCGCCGTCGCCCTGGTCCTGCTGATGGGGATCGCGGGCGGGCTGAAGCTCGCCTTCGGCAAGGAGCAGGGCGAGGGCGGGCAAGGCGGCGGTCGCGGAGGCCCGGGCGGCGGCGGCGGCCGCGGCGCGGTGGTGACGCCCTATACCGTCGCAGTGCGTCCGTTCACCGACACGATCGAGGTGCTGGGCCAGGCCAAGGCCAACCAGTCGGTGGTCCTGACCTCCAATTCGACCGAGATGATCCGCGCCGTCCACTTCGCCAGCGGCCAGGCGGTGCGGGCGGGCGCGGTGCTGGTGACGCTGGACGCGCGCGAGCAGGAGGCGGGCGTGCTGCAGGCGCGCACCAACCTGGACATCGCCAAGCGCGACTGGGACCGCTGGCGCACCCTGGCGCAGAAGGGCGTTGCGCCGCGCGCCCAGGCCGATCAGTACGAGGCCGCCTACAAGCGCGCCGCCGCCGCGCTCCAGGCCGAGCAGGCGCGTCGCGGCGACCGGGTGATCCGCGCGCCCTTCTCCGGCGTGATCGGCCTGTCGGACGCCGCGCCCGGCATGCTGGTCAACCCCGGCGCGCCGATCGCGACGCTGAACGACCTGTCGGTGATCAAGGTCGATTTCCAGGTGCCCGAACGCTACGTCTCGCTGCTGCGCGCGGGCGCGGCGCTGGAGGCGCGCGCCGACTCCTATCCCGACACGGTGTTCCAGGGACGCGTCGCGGTGATCGACGCACAGCTGGACCCGAACACCCGGGCGCTCACGGCACGGGCGGAGTTCTCCAACCCCGGCGGGCGCATCAAGCCCGGCATGATGCTGCGCGTGGGCTTGTCGCAGGGCACGCGCGCCGGTCCGGCGATCCCGGAATCGGCGGTGATCTTCGAGGGCGACAGCGCGGCGGTCTACGCCGTCAAGTCCGACCCCAAGCGCGGCATGGTCGCCGAGCGGCGCGAAATCACCGTGGGCGCGCGCGAAGGGGGCCAGATCGAGGTGGTCGAGGGCCTCAAGCCCGGCGAGCGCATCGTCGCCGACGGCGTCAACCGGGTGCAGCCGAACCAGCCGCTGCGCTTCGCCGGTGAGGGCGGCGGGCGCGGGCGCGGCGGCGGCGCGACCAAGGGCGGCGGCTCGTGACCCTCTCCGATCTTTCCGTCCGGCGTCCGGTCTTCGCCGCGGTCGCGGCGATCATCCTGTGCGTGGTGGGCGCCGCGGCCTTCTTCGGCCTGCCGGTGCGCGAACTGCCCAACGTGGATCCGCCGATCGTGTCGGTGTCGACCACCTACACCGGTGCGTCGGCCGAGGTGGTGGAGAACCGCATCACCGAAGTGATCGAGCGCCAGATCGCCGGCATCCAGGGGGTGGACCGCATCACCTCCTCCAGCCGCGACGGGCGGTCGAACATCACCATCGAGTTCGCGCTCGACCGCGATATCGACGACGCCGCCAACGACGTGCGCGACCGGGTCTCGCGCGTGCTGGGCGCCCTGCCCGAACAGGCGAACCCGCCGGAGGTCGCCAAGGCCGACGCCGACGCCTCACCGGTGATGATCCTGAGCTTCGCCTCCTCGAACATGAGCCGGCTGGAGCTGACCGACTACGCCGAGCGCTACCTGGTCGAGCGGTTCTCCACCGTGCCCGGCGTGGGCCAGGTGCGGGTCTTCGGCGACCAGACCTACGCCATGCGCATCTGGCTGGACGCCGACGCGCTGGCCTCGCGCGGCCTGACCGTCCAGGACGTGGAGCAGGCGCTGCAAAGCCAGAACGCCGAGCTGCCGGCGGGCTATCTGGAAGGCCGAGACAAGGACTTCACCATCCGCGTGGCGCGGGGCTACGAGCGGGCCGAGGACTTCGCCGCCCTGCCGATCGGCAGGGCCGCCACCGGCTACGTCACGCGCCTGGGCGACGTGGCGCGCGTGGAAGAGGCCGCGGCCGAGCGCCGGCGTTTCTTCCGCAGCAACGGCCGCGACCAGGTCGGCATCGGCATCACCCGCCAGTCCCAGGCCAACGACCTCGACATCTCCAACGGCGTGCGCGAGACGATCGAGCAGCTGCGCGGCGGCCTGCCCAAGGGGGCGGTGCTGGAGGTGATCTCCGACAATTCGCTGTTCACCTCCGAGGCCATCAAGGAGGTGTGGATCACCATCGGCATCGCGCTGGCGCTGGTGGGGCTGGTCAACTTCCTGTTCCTGGGCACCCTGCGCGCGGCGATCATTCCGACGGTGGTGGCCCCGATCTGTCTGCTGGCGACCTTCATCGTGCTGGCGCCGCTGGGCTTCTCGCTGAACCTGCTGACCCTGCTGGCGCTTGTGCTTGCGGTGGGCCTGGTGGTCGACGACGCCATCGTGGTCACCGAGAACATCCAGCGCCGGGTGGATGCGGGCGAGCCGCCGCCGGTGGCCGCCCAGCGCGGAGCCAAGCAGGTGTTCTTCGCCGTGGTGGCGACCACCGTCGTGCTGATCTCGGTGTTCGCGCCGCTGCTGTTCCTGCCGGGCTACGTCGGACGGCTGTTCGTTGAACTGGCGGCGGCGATCGCGGCGGCGGTGGCGTTCTCCGCCTTCCTGGCGCTCAGCCTGTCGCCGATGCTGGCGTCGAAGCTGCTGCGCCCGGCCCACGGCGGCGGCTTCGTCGCCAAGCGGGTCGACGCGGCGATGGACGCGCTGAAGGACTCCTACCGCGCCTCGCTGGACGGACTGCTCGGCCGCCGCTCGGCCGCGATCGGCGCCGGCGTCGTCACCGTGGCCTGCGCCGCGGCGGCGCTGGGGCTGTTCTTCGCCCTGCCGCAGGAGCTGGTGCCGCCGGAAGACCGCGGTCGGGTGGACGTCCGCATGCAGGGACCGGAGGGCGCCGGCTACGACTACATGCTGCGCCAGGCCCGACAGCTCGAGCCGCGCCTGGCGGCCATGGTCGGCGAGGGCGAGGACAAGGTCGCCGAGCGCTACCTGGTCAGCGTGCCGGGCTTCGGCGGCGGCAGCTTCAACAACGGCAACGGCGTGCTGACGCTGAAGGAGATCGGCGAGCGGGACAAGTCGGCCGACGAGATCGCCGGCGAGCTGAACCGCAGCCTGTCCGACATCACCGGCGCGCGGGTGATCGCCAGCGTGCGCGGCCCGTTCCAGCGCGGCGGGGGCGGGGGCGGGGGCGGCGGCGGCACCAGCGTGGACCTGATCGCCACCGGGACCGAGTATGAGGCGCTGAACCGCTGGCTGCAGCCGATCCTGAGCGCCGCCCGCGACAACCCCGGCTTCGTGCGCCCGCGCCTGGACTACGAGCCGAACGCGCCGCGGCTGCTGGTCAACATCGACCGGGAGAAGGCCGCGGCCCTCGGCGTCTCCTCCACCGAGATCGGCCGGGCGCTGGAGACCATGTTCGGTTCGCGGCGCGTCACCACCTACGTCAAGGGCGGCCAGGAGTACGACGTGCGCCTGCAGACCGGCCTGGAGCAGCGCCGGGGCGTCGAGGACCTGAACACCCTGTACGTGAAGGGCGGCTCGGGCGAGCTGGTGCCGCTGTCGGCGGTGGTGACCACCGAACAGCGCGGCGACACGCCGGACCGCCGCCGGCTCGACCGGCTGCGTTCGATCACCCTGACGGCCGATCTGGCGCCCGGCTACACGGTCAAGGACGCGGTCGCCTTCTTCCAGCAGCAGGTTCAGCAACAGCCCGCGGGCCCCGCGATCCGCTGGGGCGGTCAGGCGCGCGATCTGATGGAGGCCGGCAACGCGGTCGGCATCGCCTTCGGCCTGGCGCTGTTGCTGGTGTTCCTGGTGCTGGCGGCCCAGTTCGAGAGCTGGATCAACCCGGCGATCATCATGCTGACCGTGCCGCTGGCGGCGCTGGGCGGGCTGTTCGGCCTGCTGATGGCGGGCTCCAGCCTGAACATCTACAGCCAGATCGGCCTGATCATCCTGATCGGCGTGGCGGCCAAGAACGGCATCCTGATCGTGGAGTTCTCAAACCAGCTTCGCGACCAGGGCCGCTCGGTGCGCGACGCGGTGATCGAGGCCAGCGCGCTGCGGCTGCGGCCGATCATCATGACCTCGATCGCGACCGCCTTCGGCGCCCTGCCGCTGATCCTGTGGCAAGGCGCGGGGGCGGAGAGCCGCCAGACCATCGGGGTGGTGATCTTCGCAGGCGCGATCTTCGCCACCCTGCTGACCCTGTTCGTAGTGCCGATGTTCTACAATCTGTTGGCCAAGCACACCCGCTCGCCCGAACACACCGCGCGCCAGATCGACGAGTGGGAAGCCTCCCACGATACGGCGAACGACCGGCCGGCGGCGGCGGAGTAGGACGGCGGACCGAGCAGGCCGTGCGGCTGCGCCCGGAGCGTGATCAGGATCAGGCCGCGACCGTCACCGCGGCGACGCCGGTGGAGACGCCGGCGAACAGCACGCCCAGCTGGCGCTCGGTCAGGGCAGAGAGGGCCTCGGGCGAGAGCTTCTCGTAGAAGGCCTTGCGGTAGTTGCGCAGATAGACCGCGAACAGCATGTCGACGAACAGGTCCAGGTCCGCGTCGGCGCGGATCTCTCCGGTCTCCACGCCCTGCTCCAGCGCGGTGCGGAACAGGCCCAGCAGGCGGGCGTGGCGCTTGTTGCTCTCGTTCTCGATGCGGGCGGGCCAGCCGTGGCTGGCGCCCAGGTGCGAGATCATCAGCTCGAGCTGGCGGCATTCGACGCCGTAGGCGATCGACATCAACGAGGCGATACGGTCGAGGACGGAGCCCCGCAGGTACTGGGAGATGCGTTGCAGCTCGCCGAACAGGGCCTCGAACTTCTCGAACAGGATGTGGTTGAAGATGTCCACCTTGCTTTCAAAGGTGGTGAAGACGCTGCCCACCGACACGCCCGCCTTGTCGGCGATCATGCGGATGGTCGTCTCCTCGTAGCCGACGCTCTCGAACAGCTCGCGTGCGGCTTCGACCACCTTGTCCCGCGTGGCCTGCTTCTGAAGTTCCCTGACGCCCACCGATGCCCCCGTCATAGAATAAATGCGACCGCCGCCGCGCCGGGCGCGACTCGCGCGCTGCGTGCGCGGCGGCGGTCGCCCCCTTTACCTCGTGCGGAGCCCGCCCAGCAGGACCGTGATCTGGTCCGCCAGCCGCGCCCGAAGCGTCTCAAGACTCCAACCATCGTATACAGCGCGGCGGTAATTCGCCAGATAGACGTCCCACAGCATCTCGGAGACGAGACGCACGTCGAAGTCCTGGCGAATCTCGCCGGAGCGGGCGCCGTCTCTCAGCGCGTCTCCGACGATGCCGAGCAGGCCCTTCACCGCCGCGCGGGCGCGCAGTTCGGCGGTCAGCGGCCGGACCCAGGAGTGGGCCACGGTGGCTTGCAGCAGCGGCAGGTTGTTCAGGTAGTAGCCGTAGCCGGCGGCGAACAGCTCCAGCAGCTTCTCTTCGACCGGAAGCGTTTTCTGGGCGGCGGCGCGCATGGCCTCGGCGACGCGCTCGAAGTCTTCCATCAGGATGGCCTCGAACAGGTCGGACTTGTCCTGGAAGCTGGCGAACACCGCACCGGTGGACATGCCGGCGGCGCGGGCGATGTCGCGGATGGTGGCGGCCTCGTAGCCGCGCTCGGTGAAAAGCCCGCGGGCGGCCTCCAGCACCTTCTGGCGGGTGCGGATCTTGGACAGCACGCGGCGGTTCGTCGGGGCGACGGGCGCCTCGACCGGTTCGTAGGGCAGGCGGACGGGGGACTGTTTCATTGTTCTTGTTCCACGCCGACGGCGGGCGGTGGGGCCCGTCGCCGAAAGTCTCGATGAGGCGGAAAATCCGACCGCGTTCGCCGGACAAGTTCGGCGGCGGCGGGGGAGGCGTTCCGTTCGCCGCGGATAATCGCAAATTCTTGAAAAGATGCGCTGTGGCGGGCCGTCGCATACGTATAACACCGGAATACAGAGCGCTCCGGCGTGTCCCGGCAGGCGTTTGGGCGAGCTAGATCGACGGCGAAGCTGGCGCGAGGACCCGCGCGGTTCTAGGTAGAGCCCATGAGCGGTTTTCTCGACGTCCTGTTTCTGCTGGTCCTGCTGGCGGTCACCGTCACCCTGGGTTTCGGCATCTACTCGCTGTTCCGCGGCGGCGACTTCGCCCGGTCTCACTCCAACAAGTTGATGCGCCTGCGCGTGGTGCTCCAGGCGGTGGCGATCGTGGTGCTGGTCGCAGCCCTGTGGTGGCGCCGGCAGGCGGGCAGCTGAGCCCTTGGTCACCCTGAACCGCATCTACACGCGCACCGGCGACGGCGGCGCCACGCGGCTGGCGACGGGCGAGCCGGTTCCCAAGCACCACCCTCGGGTCGAGGCCTACGGCACGGTGGACGAGACCAACGCCTGCCTGGGGTTGGCCCGGCTGCACGCGGCGACGGACCCGTTCCTCGACGAGGGGCTGGCGCGCATCCAGAACGAGCTGTTCGACCTGGGGGCCGATTTGGCCACGCCCGAGCGGGAGCAGCCGCTCGGCTGGGAGCCGCTGCGCGTGGTCGCCTCCCAGGTCGAGCGGCTGGAGCGGGAGATCGACGCCATGAACGAGGCGATGGCGCCTCTGGAGTCGTTCGTGCTGCCGGCGGGCTCGGCGCTCGCCGCGCACCTGCACCTGGCCCGCACCGTCTGCCGCCGAGCGGAACGCGACGCGACCCGCTTGGCCGAGGCGCCCGGCGAGAAGGTGAGCGGCGAGGCGATCAAATACCTGAACCGCCTGTCCGACTGGCTGTTCGTCGCCGCCCGGCGGGCCAACGCGAACGGCGCGGACGACGTGCTGTGGAAGCCCGGCGGGACGCGGTAGTCGCCTGCGGCTTACTTGCTCGGCGCCGCCGCCGGCTGCGCTCTCAGCTTCGCCCGGGCGGCGGCGACCTCTTCCGGGGTGCGCTTGTCGCCCGCGGGGCGACCGGTGAGGTCGGCCAGGAAAACCGGGCGGGCGCAGATGCGCGTCGCCGGATCCCACCAGCCGCGGCGCTCGACGCAGCGCTCCTCGGGCACCTCCCAGACGAAGTGGTAGACGGCGATCGCCGCCACCCCGATCGCGAACAGGGCGAGGAACACGGTTCTGAGGCGGCCGAAGGTGCGGTCCATGATCCGCTCTATCTCCGGGGAGCGCGGCGAAGGCAAGGCGAACCGGAACTGCCCCTGCGTCACGTTGACACCGCAAGGGTCCGGTGGTGTTTTGCGCCGCCTCGCGGGAGGCCGCTTCGGCCTTCAGTCCCGCGCCTCCCCTGAACGCCTGCCCCGAAAGGCTCGAACGAAGACCATGAAGGTTCTGGTCCCGGTCAAACGGGTGATCGACTACAACGTGAAGGTCCGGGTGAAGCCCGACCAGTCCGGCGTCGACCTCGCTAACGTCAAGATGAGCATGGACCCCTTCGACGAGATCGCCGTCGAGGAGGCCGTGCGCCTGAAGGAGAAGGGCTCGGCGACCGAGATCGTGGTCGTCTCCATCGGTCCGTCCCAGGCGCAGGAGACGATCCGCACCGCCCTGGCCATGGGCGCCGACCGCGGGATCCTGATCCAGCACGACGCCGTGGTCGAGCCGCTGGCCGTGGCCAAGCTGCTGAAGGGCGTGGTCGCCGAGGAGCAGCCCGGACTGGTGGTCATGGGCAAGCAGGCGATCGACGACGACAACAACGCCACCGGTCAGATGCTGGCGGCGCTGCTGGACTGGCCGCAGGCGACCTTCGCCTCGAAGGTGGAGCTGACCGGCGAGGGCGCGAACGTCACCCGCGAGGTGGACGGGGGCCTGCAGACGCTCTCGGTCAAGCTGCCGGCGATCGTCACCACCGACCTGCGCCTGAACGAGCCGCGCTACGCCTCGTTGCCGAACATTATGAAGGCCAAGAAGAAGCCGATCGACGTCAAGTCGCCGGCCGACTACGGCGTCGATCCCACGCCCCGCCACACGGTGCTGAAAGTGACCGAGCCGGCCAAGCGCCAGGCCGGGATCAAGGTGGAGTCCGCGGCCGACCTGGTGATGAAGCTGCGTAACGAAGCGGGGGTGCTCTGATGGCCGTTCTCGTCGTCGCCGACCACGACAATCAGGCGCTGCGCGACACCACGCTGAAGACCGTGGCCGCCGCACAGAGCCTGTCGAACGAGATCGACGTGCTGGTGCTGGGCCACGGCGCCGAAAGCGCCGCCCAGGCGGCGGCCAAGATCGCGGGCGTGCGCAAGGTGCTGCTGGCCGAAGGCGAGCCGCTGGGGCGCATGATCGCCGAGGCGGTGGAGGCGGTGATCGTGCCGCTGATGGCCGGCTACGACGCCCTGCTGGTGCCTTCCACCTCGGCCGGCAAGAACTTCGCCCCGCGCGTGGCCGCCAAGCTGGACGTGATGCAGTTGTCGGACGTGGTGCAGGTGGTGGACGCCGAAACCTTCGTGCGCCCGATCTACGCCGGCAACGCGCTGGAGACGGTCCGCTCGTCCGACGCCAAGAAGGTGATCACCGTGCGCCCGACCGCCTTCAAGGCGGTGGCCGGCGAGGGCGGCTCCGCCCCGGTCGAGCGCCTGTCGGCGTCGGCCGAGGCGCCGGGGACCCGGTTCGTGAACGAGGAGATGGTGGTCTCCGACCGGCCGGAGCTCGGTGCGGCCAAGATCGTGGTCTCCGGCGGCCGGGCGCTGGGCTCGGCCGAGGAGTTCAGGGCGGTGATCGAGCCGCTTGCCGACAAGATCGGCGCCGCGGTCGGCGCCTCGCGCGCGGCGGTGGACGCGGGCTACGCGCCCAACGACTACCAGGTCGGCCAGACCGGCAAGGTCGTGGCGCCGGACTTGTACATCGCTGTCGGCATCTCGGGCGCGATTCAGCACTTGGCCGGGATGAAGGACTCCAAGGTGATCGTGGCGATCAACAAGGACGCCGACGCGCCGATTTTCCAGGTCGCCGACTACGGCTGGGTTGCGGACTACAAGACCGCGATCCCCGCGCTGATGGAAGAACTGGGCAAGAGCGGGAAATGATCTGAGGCCGGCCCCGGGCTTAAAGCGGGGTCGGCGATCACCTGGCCCATTGAAGCTATTGCAGGCCGCGTCCCGCCGCGCGATGTTGCGCCGCAATATGGCCAGCGCCCGGCGCTGTGCTAGGTTCGACGAGGGACGGCGCTGACCGTCTCCAAGTCTCTCTGGGGCTGTGCGTCTTCATGGCGGAAATCAAGACGGTCGGCGTGGTCGGCGCCGGTCAGATGGGATCGGGCATCGCGCACGTCTGCGCGCTCGGCGGATACGACGTGCTGCTGCACGACGTGGCGCCCGAGCGGATCGGCGTCGGGATCGAGGCGATCTCCAAGAACATGGCCCGCCAGGTCGCAAAGGGCGTGATCGACCAGGCGTCGATGGACGCCGGCCTGAAGCGCGTCCGGCCGGCGGAGAGCAAGCAGACCCTGGGCGAAGCCGACCTGGTGATCGAGGCGGCGACGGAGAACGAAGAGGTCAAGAAGGCGGTCTTCCGCGACCTGCAGCCCTACCTGAAGGACACGGCGCTGCTGGCGTCCAACACCTCGTCGATCTCGATCACGCGGCTGGCGTCATCCACCGACCGGCCCGGCAAGTTCATCGGCCTGCACTTCATGAACCCGGCCCCGCTGATGAAGCTGGTCGAGATCATCCGCGGCATCGCCACCGACGCCGACACCTACGAGACCGCGGTCCGGTTCGCCCAGTCCCTGGGCAAGACCACGGCCAACGCCGAGGACTTCCCCGCCTTCATCGTCAATCGGGTGCTGATCCCGATGATCAACGAGGCGATCTACACGCTTTACGAGGGCGTCGGGACGGTCGAAGCTATCGATACGGCCATGCGGCTGGGGGCCAACCATCCGATGGGGCCTCTGGAGCTGGCCGACTTCATCGGCCTGGATACGGTGCTGGCCATCATGAACGTGCTGTACGACGGCCTGGCCGACACCAAGTACCGGCCCTGTCCGCTGCTGGTGAAGTACGTCGAGGCCGGGTGGCTGGGCCGCAAGGCGGGCCGGGGCTTCTACGACTACCGCGGCGAAACCCCGGTTCCCACGCGGTAGGCCGATGAGCGTTCCGGGCACCTTGCGCGTCGACTGGCGGGAGTCGCCCACCCTGTGGGGGCCCCTGGCGTGGCTGGCGGCGGTGCTGTGGCCGGGCTTCGCCCTGACCCTGATCTTCTTTCCGCCGAGCTCCTTCGCCCACGCCCTGGAGCAGGACTGGCGCATCCCCGCCCTGCTGGCCGCTGCGGTCGGCACCGCGCTGGCCATGTGGCTGGTCGCCCGCGAGCGGCGGCTGGAGCGCACGGCCATGACCCGGCTGGGAGTGATCGCGCGGTTCATCGTCTACGGGGCGGTGTTCTCGGTGATCACGCCGGTGGTCTGGGCCCTGATCAGCGCCGGGACCGGCGCCTGGGGCGAACCGGGGGTGCTGGACAAGCTGGGCTCGGCCTCGGCCGCCCTGTTCATGGGCGGGGCGATGATCTTCCCGTCGTTCGTGATCGGGGTCAGCTACGCGGTCTGGGCCGGCTTCATGATCGCCCTGATCGCCTTCCGTCCGCGCGACCGCTCGATGCGCCCGCGGGTGGACTTCAGCGCCTATCCGGACCGCGCCCCCGAACCGAAGGCGCCGCCGGAGCCGAAAGGCCCGATGCCGGAAACCGCTCTGGAGGCCGCGCTCAGGCCGGATATGGTCTAGGGCTCTCCCCACATCCGCACCAGATTGCCGATCGACTTGTCGATCAGCAGCTTCGCCTCGCCCTCCGGCAGCGACCACTTCACCCGCAGCAGGTCGAAGGCGATCTCGCGCTCGTCGGCGCGGCGCAGGACGCTCTGGATCCACCCCACCGCCGCCAAGCGCACGCCGCGGGTGACGGGCGTGACGCGATGCAGCGCCCCGGTGGGATAGAGCACGACCGAGCCGGCCGCAGGGCGATGCTCGCGCTCCCCCTCCAGCCCGTCCAGCAGCAGGGCGCCGCCCTCGTAGGTGTCGGGATCAGACAGGAACAGGGTGAAGGACAGGTCGGTGCGCAGCCGCCCGCCCTCGGCCGCGGCCATGGTCGGGTCGTCGGTGTGCAGGCCGTACTGCTGGCCCGGGCCGTAGCGCGAGAACAGCAGCCGCGACCACCGCGCCGGGCGGGCGTAGCCCATGAACACCGGGTGGCGGGTCAGGGCCTGGCGCACGAACCGGGCCAGCGCCTGCACCGCGGGATCGTCCTGGACCGCCTGTTCGTTCGCCTTGACCTTGCGCGCCGAGGCGCCGGCGGTGGCCTTGCCGTCGCGGAAGGGCGCGGCGGCGAGCCCCTCGCGCAGGCGGGCCACGTCTTCGGCGGAGAGGGCGTCGGCGATGATCAGCATGGGCCGACCCTGCACGATCCCGCCCGGCCGGTGCAACCGTTCGGTCCAGCTTCGCGTTTAGCGGCCTGGGACAGAGGACCAAAACCCATGAACACCAAGACCTGGCTTTCCGCCGCCGCCGCGCTCGTCCTGAGCACGGGCGCTCTCGCCGCCTGCCAGCAGCAGGAAACCGCCGACACCGCCGCGGAAAACTCCGCCGAGAACGCCGCCGACGCCGCCGCCCAGAGCGCGGCCAACGCCGCGGACGCGGCCCAGAACGCCGCCGCGGCCACCGCCGACGCGGCCCGCGACGGCGCCGCCACGGTCTCCACCGAAGTCCGCGAGGGCGTCGAGGGCGCGCGCGACAGCACCTCGGTCACCGTCGGGCCGGACGGCACGACCGTCAGCAGCCAGACCACCACAACCACCCCGCCGCGCCCGTAAGCCGGACCTGAAGGACAGGAGACCTCACCCATGATCGAACGGAAAACCTGGTTGTCGCTGGGCGCCGCCGCCCTGCTGACGCTCGGCGTCGCCGCCTGCGGCGACCGCGAAGCCGAAGTGAAGACCGAAACCTCCGAAGCCGAAGTGTCGACCGACGCCTCCGAGGCCCAGGTCAGCGACCAGCAGCTGGAAGCCGCCGCCGCTCAGGCCGCGACCGCCGCCAGTGAGGCCGCCGGCTCCTCGGCCATGCCGTCCACGGGCTCCATGCCCGCGGCTCCGGCCGGCTCGACGACGACGACGACCACCGCCACCCCGCCGGTGCAATGATGCGGACCCGGCCCTGGCTGGCGGTCGGCGCGGTCCTGCTGCTGGGCGGGGCCGGTCTCGCCGCGTGCGAACAGAAGACCACCACCGAGACCACCGCGTCCGGCGAGACCGTCTCCGACACCGACGTGGCGGTGGACGAGGATCGGGTGAAGGACGTGGCGCAGGAGGCGGCGGCCGAAGTCGCCGCCGCCGGCACCGCGGTGGTGGCCGGCGTCAAGGAAGGCGTGGCCGAAGGCCGTCAGGAAGCCAAGAAGGAGCTGAACGACGGCGACGCCGCGGCGCAGACCACGACGACGACAACGACGAAGCAGTGACCTGAGAGCAGGAGCGCGACCGATGACCGTTTTCCGACCCAAGCTGTGGACCTCGGTCGGGGCCGCGCTCCTGATTTCCGGCGCCGGGCTCTCCGCCTGCTCCCAGGGCGAGGCCGAGAAGACCCAGGACGAAGCCTCGGCCCCCGAGGCCGGGACCGACGACTCCGCGCCGCAGACCGCGGTCGCCGACACCGCCGCGGCTCCGGAAGGCGCGTCGGCTCCCGCCACCGGCGAGTCGGGCGGTGAAAGCGGCGGGGAATCCGGCGCCTCCGGGGAGAGCGGCGGCGAATCCGGCGGGAACAGCGGCCGCCATTGATCTTGCGAACGACTTGCAACTAGGCCGCCCGGCCCTATGCTCCGGCGACAGCTCAGCCGGAGACCGCCCATGACCGCCTTCCGCCCGAAACTCTGGACCGTGGCCGGTCTGGCCCTGACCCTGGCCGCTTGCGGAGGCGAGCAGGGCGGCGAGGCCGGCAAGGCGGGCGAAGCCGGAGCGCCGACCGCCGCGTCCGGCGAAGGCGAGGGCGGGGAGGGCGAAGGCGGCGAGGCGTCGGGGACAGGCGCCGGCGAGGCCGGGGCGACCCAGGCCTATGCGAACGTTCCCGCCGACAGCCGCACCGCGCTTCGCCTCGCGCACCTGAAGGGCTTCTTCCTGACCGCCCAGGCGGTCTCGGCTGCCGAAGGCGCCGAAGCCGCCGCCGCGCTGGCCGGCCAAGGCGTGCTGGAGGTCTACGAACCTGAGGCGGCGGCGCTCAAGGCTGCGGGCGTCGACGAGGCGGCGCTGCGGGCCGCGGCGCAGTCCGGCGACCCGGCCGCGCTGAAGTCCGCCGTCGCGACCCTGGACGCCGCGTCGCGCAAGGCGGGCGGAAACAACGCCGCGGTGGTCAAGCATCTCGCCTCCATGTCCGCCGGCATGTACGCCGAGGCGACCAAGGGCGGCGCGCTCAATCCCATCGAGTATCAGCACGCCTACGGCGCAGCGCTGGCGGCCAAAGCCCTGGCCGACGCCGATCCGAAGCTCGCGGCGGTTCGCCCCGACCTGCAGAAGCTGGTAGCCCTTTGGCCCTCGCCGACCGCGCCCGCCGACGCGGCCAAGGCCGCCAAGCCCGGCCAGGTGCTGGCCCAGGCTTCGCGGGTGGAACTGGCGCTGTCCGGCGCGTGAGCCGCTGGCGCCCCGGCGCGACGCGGCTTAAGTAGCGCGCCATGAAAGCAGCCGTCGTCGTCTTCCCGGGGTCCAACTGCGATCGCGACTGCAAGGTCGCGGTGGAGCGCTCCACCGGCGCGCCGGTCGCCATGGTCTGGCACCAGGACACCGCCTTGCCCGACGGGCTGGACCTGATCGTGCTGCCGGGCGGCTTCTCCTACGGCGATTACCTGCGCTGCGGGGCCATCGCCGCCCAGTCGCCGGTGATGCGCGAGGTCAAGGCCGCCGCCGACCGCGGCGTGGCGGTGCTGGGGATTTGCAACGGGTTCCAGATCCTCTGCGAGGCGGGGATGCTGCCCGGCGGGCTGCTGAAGAACGCCGGGCTGAAGTACGTCTGCAAGCCCATCGAGCTGGAGGTGACCAACGGCCAGACCCGTTTCACCGCCGGCTATCGCGGCAAGCGCACCGTGACCATGACCCAGGGCAACGGCGACGGAAACTACTTCGCGGACGAGGACACGCTGGACCGCCTCGAAGGGGAGGGGCGGGTCGCCTTCCGCTACGTGGACAATCCCAACGGCTCACGCCGCAACATCGCCGGCCTGCTGAACGACCGCGGCAACGTGCTGGGCATGATGCCCCACCCCGACCGCGCCTTCGAGCAAGACCTGGGCTCGGCCGACGGCGCGACCCTGTTCCAGAGCGTGTTGGCCAGCGCCTGACCGGACCGGCACCGCGGCGTCCGGACTCATGAATTTTCGAAAGTCCGGACGACCGGACGAACGCCCGGCGGCAGGGTTGCGAGGTGTCCTTCACCGGAGCTTGCAAGTGCCCTCGTTTCCTCGCCGCGTCCTTCTCCTGTCCGCTCTTTTCGTTCTGTCCGCCTGCGCCGTCGCGCCCCGGCCGTTGGCGATCACCGACGTCTCAGTCGTCGATGTCGAGGGCGGCGAGATACTCCCGTCCGCCACGGTGCTGATAAGGAACGACCGCATCGTCGCCATGGGGACCGACATCCGCGTTCCCGCGAGCGCGCGACGGGTGAACGGGGCCGGTCGGTTCCTCATCCCCGGCCTGTGGGACATGCACACCCATCACCAGGCGACGGGCGAGGAGTCGCTGCCGATATTCGTCGCTCTCGGCGTCACAGGCACGCGCGATATGGGCTCGGATGCGAGCTTCATCCTTCCGCTTCGCGGACGCGTTGATCGCGGGGAGGTGCTGGGCCCGCGGATCACGGCCGCCGGACCGATGCTCGACGCGGCGCCTGCCGACTGGCCGTGGCGCCGGCAAGTGACGACGGCCGAGGAGGGCGCGCAAGCGGTCGAGGAGCTCCGGCGTGAAGGCGTCGACTTCATCAAGGTTCACGACACGACGCCGCGGGAAGCGTATTTCGCCATCGCCGATGCCGCGCGCCAGCACGGCCTGCCGCTCGTCGGCCACGTGCCGGCCACGGTGACTGTCTCCGAAGCCGTGGCGGCGGGCCAGCGCAGCATCGAGCACTACGCGAACTTCCGGATTTTCTCGGAGTGCCCGAAAAGCGGGTGCGCGGCGCTGTACGACAGTTTCGCAGAGAACCAGGTATGGCAGGCGCCTACGCTCGCCTTCTGGAGCACCGTTCCGTCGCTCCTGGCTGGAGAACAGGCGTCTCCGTCGTCCTACGCGAGCCCAGGCCTACGAAAGGTCTGGCGCGAGAACAGGGCGGACGGAGCGACCGCGAACGCCATCGCCGAGATGGGCGAGCGCGCGGCGACTAAGATCCCCGAGATGAACCGACACAAGGTCGGCTTCCTGGCGGGCTGCGACGGGCTCGTCCCCGGGTTCTGCCTGCACGACGAATTGGAACGGTTCACCGCCGCCGGCCTCAGTCCCGTCGAGGCGTTGCGTACGGCGACCATCAATCCAGCCAGGTACTTCGGCCGTGAGGCGAGCGAAGGAAGCGTCGCGACGGGCCGTCGAGCCGACCTGGTGATCCTGGATGCGAACCCGCTGGCCGATATCCGCCACACCCGGCGCATCCACGCGGTCGTGCTGGGAGGACGCCTCTACGATCGGAGAGCGCTGGACCAGATGCTTTCGACCGCTCGGGAAACCTTCGCCCGCAGCAGAGAGTAGAGGCTCGAAAGTCCAGATCGCCCGACGCCGGCCAGCGTCGCGCGATCTGGACGGCGGACCGTGTATATCCGGCGCGTGCCCTGGGCCTTCGTCGCGGCGCCCGACGGCGAGCCTCAGAACTCGACCGCGCGGCTTCGATGGTATCGCTTCTGTGACCGCGCCGCGGCGGCGGGCTGGGCGTACGTACCGAGTTAGAGAACAACAGCCTCGGATTGCCGGCGATGTACCAAAGCTTGGCCGCTGTTACGGCCGGACTGAGTTCGTTTCTGATCCTGGTGCTGGCCAGCAAACGCCCGCGTCGCGGCGCGGACGTTTGGCTGGCGGTCTGGTTCGCCGCGCAGCTCGTTTTCTGCGCGAACCTGCTGCTGAGCCTCTCGGCGCCCCCCGCATTCGCGCTGCCGCTGCTGCTCCTGGGACAGGCGGCGCTGCTGCTGCTGGCCCCGACGCAGTATCTGTACGCAGCCTCCGTCCTCTCCGTGCCTGATCGCCGACGGGTGCACTTTAGCCTGGTGGGGGTTGTCTCAGCCGCGTTCGTGATCTTCGGAATCGTCGGTCCCGTACGGACCGAGGGAGGCGCCATCGTGGTGGATGTCGCGAACCGGTGGTTCGTCTTCGTCCCGCCGCTCCTCCTTCTGGGATCGACCGCCTACCCCCTGGCCATTCTTAACGTCGTGGCGCGGCGGCGAGCCGATCTCATGGACGATCGCTCCAACCTCGAAGGCGCCGACCCCGGTTGGCTCCGAGCCTGGGCCTATGCGTGCATCGTCCTGCTGATCAGCTTCGCGGCGCTGTTCCTGGCCGGGGCCGTTGAGGGATGGCCCGCCGAACTTCACATGAACCTGACGCTCGCCTTCCTAGCCGGCCACCTCGCCTACGTCGGTCAGCGGGGGCTGACTCGCCCCGAGGTGTTCTACTCCGCAGCCGCCGCGCAGCTCCCGGCGGAGCCGGAACCGCCGGTGGACCTGGATGCGGCCAGGGCCGACTACGCTTCGGTCGAAGATCTTCTGGCCCGCGAGAAACCCTATCGCGACCCGGACCTGACCGCGCAGGCGCTCGCGGATCGAATGGGATGGGGAGGTTCACGCCTCACGCAGGCCTTGAAGCACGGCGGCGGGACCACCTTCTTCGACGCGATCAACGCGGCTCGCGTGCGCGAACTTCAGGCGCTTGCGGCGCAACCGGACAACGCCGACGCCTCGCTCCTCGTGCTCGCTTACGAGGCCGGCTTCGGCTCGAAGAGCTGTCTCTACGAAGCCTTCCGCCGGCATGCAGGGGCCACGCCGGCGGCCTGGCGGCGCTCCATGGGGCGCGACAGCTCAGAAAAAGCGGTCGCGACGCGGAGAACCTAGTGCCTGAGGTCGCCCCGGTCCTGATGGGACTTCACCTCTTGCTCGCTCTCCGCCTCCGACGAGGTGTCGGTGCGTTCGCGGAACTCGCGCTCGGTGCGGGCGCCGGTGGGGTCCGCCTGCGCGTCGAGGTCGCTCTGGCCCATCCCCAGGCCCTGCATGCGGCCGCGGGAGGCTTCTGGGCCTGAGGGCTGGTACAGCGGGCCGGCGTCGGCGCCTTGGTCGAGCTGCGCGTCGGGATCGGCGCCGCCTTCGCCGTTCCATTCGGGCTGGGCGCTGGCGCGTACGGCGTCGTCTTCAGGTCGTCCGGTCATCATAGGCTGTCCTGGTTGTTCATGCCGTTGAAGTCCGCCTGGGCGCGGGTCTGGTCCGGCGCACCCTCGCCCACGTCGCCGCTGGATTGCGCCTTGGCGTGCTCGCGAAGCTGGTCCTGCTGTTCATTCAGGTTCCCGGTCGCGTCCAGATCGCCCTCAGGACCGGCGGGCTGGACGTGAACGCCTTTCTCACGCGCCTGGGCGCCGCCCGCGCCCGCGCCGCCGGACCACGGGCCGGTCGCGCCGGGCCCGCTGGTGCGCAGGTCCGGATCAAGGCCGGCCGAGGCGATGTCGGCGTTCTCCGCGCCGGCGCCGCCCAGCGAACTCACGCCCGGCTGGTCGGGGCTGAGCGAGCCCGCGCCGTCGCCCGCATCGCGGTCGCCGACTTCGGCTTCGGTCCTGAACTCCTCGCGGGTCTCCAGCGGTCCGGGGGCCACGTCTGCGTTGAAGGCGCGCGGTTCGGAGCCCGCGCCGACGTCGAAGGCGCCCGGATCGTCGAAGGCTATGCTGCCGACGCCCTGGGCGGACCCGGCGTCAACGTGGTTGCGCGGCTCCATCGCCTTGCGGGCGGCGTCCTGGTCCATGGCGGCGTCGCGCTCGGGGTCGTTCGAGCGGTTCAGCTGCTGGCTCTCAGGCGAGTGGGGGTTCTGGGAGGGCACGGGTCAGGCCTCCTCGTCCGTGTCGCCCTTTGCCGCACGTTCGGCGAAGGCGCTGGCGCCCGCGTCGTCGGCGGCGATCTCGTTGGCGTCGGTCGCGACCGCCTCGCGCGGCATGCGGTCGGCGAACCCGGCGCCGGCGGTGTGGCGGTCGGTTCCGCCGCCGCGCTCGACGTTCTGCAGCGCCTGGCCGTAGTCGTCGAACAGATCGGGCGTGTTGGGGTCCGAGGCCTCGGCCGAGGCGGGATCGCCGCCGTCGCCCATGCCGCCCATGGCGCTGTGCTCTGCCGGGTCGCCGTCGGCGCCCACCTCGCGCATCACCGTGTCGGTGCGATGACCGCGATCGCGGACGCTCTGGCCTTCGTTCGGGGCGTGGGCGGCTTGCGTGTCGGACGGCCGGTCCCAGGAGCCGAGTTCCTTTGGCTCCTCACGGATTCGCGGGCCGCCTTGCGGGTTGTCGAGGCCGCGGTCGCGCGGCCGGCTCTGGGTTTCGCGGTTCTCGGGCATGGACGCGCCTCCTTGTTCGTCAAGAAGGACAAGCGCCGGGGCCGCGCCCCTGTTCCCGCTATTCGCGCACGTCTTCCCAGCGCGCCCCGCCGGCCATGTCGGCGGCGACGGCGGGATCCACGCGCGGGGTCGAGGCGTGGGTGAAGACCGGCTGTTCAGGCGGGCGCGCCTGTTCGGTCCCGTCGGTCGGAACCGGTTCGGCGAGCACGTCGGCGGGCAGGCCGGAGGCGGGCGCGTGGGCGGCTTGGGTCATGGGGTCCCCCGAGGTTGACGAGGGAAAATGCCCGAGGCCGGACCGGGTTCCCGGCGGTCCGCGTCAAACCTGTGGAAGAGCGGAGCGGACGTCGGTCAGCGCGAAGTCGTCGCCCTTGAACAGCAGAGGTGAGCCTAGGGTTCTGGCCAGACCGTAGGCGAAGCAGTCGCCGAAGTTCAGGTCCGCTTTGTGGCGACGTTTGCCGTATAGAACGAACCCGTCGATCGCGCTGGACGCCTGCTCGCGCGTCACGGCCGAGATCGCGATTCCAAGCCGCTCCAGTTCACCGTCCAGGCGGAAGCGCCCCTCGGCCGGTCCGAAGCGGGACACCATGACCATTCCGCATTCCAGATAGCCGGCCGCCGACATTACCGCGGGTCCGCCTGTGACGATCACCCGTGTGAACAGTTCGCGTTCCGGCTCGTCCAGCAGGATCGCCACCAAAGCCGACGAGTCGATCACCATCACCGCGGCAGTCCGCTCTCGTCGTACATGTCCGCCTCGAACTCCTCACGCGTTCGGGGGTCCAGCACGGGCAAGCGGTCGATCTCCGCATGCCAGGCCCGCAGGTCCTCCAGCTTCTGCTCGACGGTGCGGGCGTCCTGGCCCAGGACCTTCAGCCGCAGGGCGATCGCCTCGTGGATCGCGTCGGTCAGGCTCTGCCCGGTCGCCTGGGCCAGGCGCCGGGCCAGCATCTCCGTGTCCGCCCGCTTGATGCTCAATCCCATCGGCAGCTGCTTTCTAGAAATCGGCTGTTTTCTAGAAGTAGCACGCGTCCCCGCCCCGCGCTAGAAGCGCGCCCATGACCGCCTCCTCCGCCTGCGCCAAATCGTCCGCCGACCTCGCCGCCGAGTTCGGGCTGAAGCCTGACGAGTACGCCCTGATCCTGGACCGGCTCGGCCGTGAGCCGACGCTGGTGGAGCTCGGCGTGTTCAGCGTGATGTGGAGCGAGCACTGCTCCTACAAGTCCTCGCGCATCCACCTGCGCAAGTTCCCCACCACCGGGCCGCGGGTGATCTGCGGGCCCGGCGAGAACGCGGGCGTGGTCGACATCGGCGACGGCCAGGCGGCGGTGTTCAAGATGGAGAGCCACAACCACCCCTCGTTCATCGAGCCCTACCAGGGCGCGGCGACCGGGGTCGGCGGCATCATGCGCGACGTGTTCACCATGGGCGCGCGGCCGGTGGCGCTGCTGAACGCCTTACGGTTCGGCGATCCGGAGCACCCCAAGACCCGGCGGCTGGTGTCGGGCGTGGTGGCGGGGATCGGCGGCTACGGCAACTGCGTGGGCGTGCCCACCGTCGGCGGCGAGACCAACTTCCACCCGGGCTGGAACGGCAACATCCTGGTCAACGCCATGTGCGTGGGCGTGGCCGAGGCCGACAAGATCTTCTACTCCGCCGCGCCCGCGCCCGGCTTGCCGGTGGTCTACTTCGGCTCCAAGACCGGCCGCGACGGCATCCACGGCGCGACCATGTCCTCGGCCGAGTTCAGCGAAGACACCGAGGAGAAACGCCCGACCGTGCAGGTGGGCGACCCGTTCGCCGAGAAGCTGCTGATCGAAGCGACGCTGGAGCTGATGGCGTCGGGCGCTGTGGCCGCGATCCAGGACATGGGCGCCGCGGGCCTGACCTCCTCGTCGGTGGAGATGGCCGGCAAGGGGGGGGTGGGCATCGAGCTCGACCTCGACGCCGTGCCCCAGCGCGAGGAGGGCATGAGCGCCTACGAGATGATGCTGTCGGAAAGCCAGGAACGGATGCTGGCGATCCTGAAGCCCGGCCGCGAGGCCGACGGGCGGCGCATCTTCGAAAAGTGGGGGCTGGACGCGGCGACCATCGGCTGGACCACCGACACCGGCCGCATCGTGCTGCGCCATAAGGGCGAGGTGGTCTGCAACCTGCCGCTGGCGCCGCTGTCCGACGACGCGCCGCTGTACGACCGCCCATGGGTCAAGCCGCAGCCGCGGCCGCGCCTCGACCCAGGCCAGGTGCCGCCCCCGGCCGACTGGAACGCCGCGGTGCTGAAGCTGATCAGCTGCCCCGACATGGCGTCCAAGCGCTGGATCTGGGAGCAGTACGACCGCCATGTGATGGCCGACTCCGTGGCCGAGAGCTCGACCGGCCATGACGCGGGCATCGTGCGGGTTCACGGCACGCGCAAGGGGCTGGCGGTGGTCTCCGACTGCGCGCCCCGCTACGTCCAGGCAGACCCCTACGAGGGCGGCAAGCAGGCGGTGGCGGAGGCCTGGCGCAACCTGACCGCGGTCGGCGCCGATCCGGTGGCGGTGACCGACAACCTGAACTTCGGCAATCCCGAACGGCCCGAGATCATGGGCCAGATTGTCATGGCGATCGAGGGCATGGCCGAGGCCTGCCGCGCGCTCGACTTCCCGGTCGTGAGCGGGAACGTGTCGCTCTACAACGAGACCGACGGGCGGGCCATTCCGCCGACGCCGACGGTGGGGGCGCTGGGCCTGCTGCCGGACTACGGCGTGCGCGCCGGCTTTTCGGGCCTGAAGGACGGCGACACCCTGATCCTGGTCGGCGACACCCACGGCGAACTGGGCGCGTCCCTGTACCTGCGCGAGATCCTGGGACGCGAGGACGGCGCGCCGCCGCCGGTCGATCTGGCCGCCGAGCGCAGGAACGGCGACTTCGTGCGCGGGCTGATCCGTTCAGGCCGGATCACCGTCTGCCACGACCTGTCCGACGGCGGGCTGATCGGGGCGGCGGCCGAAACGGCGCTGGCCTCCAACGTCGGAGTCACCCTGAACGCCACCTCCGTGACCCACGCCCACGTCTATTTGTTCGGCGAGGACCAGGGCCGCTATCTGATCGCCACGAACGACCCCGACACGATCTTGGCCGAGGCCAAGGCCGCCGGCGTCCACGCCATCGTCGCGGGCGCAGCGGGCGGCGACGCCTTCGCCAGCCGGGAACTGTTCAGCGTGCCGCTAAGCGAGCTGCGCGCCGCGCACGAGGGCTGGATGCCGAACTGGATCGAACGGCGCGCCTGAGGGTTCGCACGGTGATGGGCGAGCACGTTTCCGACGAGCCCCCGCCCGGCGCGGCGGCCGACTGGACCATTCCGCAGCGGTGGTCCGACTACTCGGCCGAGGAGCACCGGACCTGGGTCACGCTGTACGAGCGGCAGATGCGGGTGCTGCCCGGTCGCGCCTGCGACGCCTTCATGCGCGGCTGCGAGGCGCTGGACCTGCACGCGGGCGGCGTGCCGGATTTCGAGCGGCTGAACGAGCGTTTGCAGGCCCTGACCGGCTGGCGGGTGGTCGCCGTGCCGGGGCTGGTGCCGGACGCGGTGTTCTTCGAGCACCTGGCCAATCGGCGCTTTCCCGCGGGACGGTTCGTACGCCGGCCCGACCAGCTGGACTACCTGCAGGAGCCGGACGTCTTCCACGACGTGTTCGGCCACGTGCCGATGCTGACCGACCCGACCTTCGCCGACTACATGGTCGCCTACGGACAGGGCGGCCTGCGGGCGCAGGGGCTCGGGCAGCTGCACAACCTGGCGCGGCTCTACTGGTACACGGTGGAGTTCGGCCTGATCGACACGCCGCAGGGCCTGCGCATCTACGGCGCGGGGATCGTTTCCTCGAAGGCCGAGAGCGTGTTCAGCCTGGAGGACCCCTCGCCCAATCGGTTGGGGTTCGAGCTGGCGCGGGTGATGCGCACCCCCTACCGGATAGATGACTTCCAGCAGGCCTATTTCGTGATCCCGTCGCTGGCGGCCCTGCTTGAAGAGACCCAGGCCGACTTCGCCGCCCTCTACGAGCGGCTGAAGGGCCTGCCGGATCTGGAGATCGAGGCGGTGCTGCCGTCGGACCGGGTGTACACGCGCGGAACCCAAGCCTACGCCCGGGGGGCGGCTCAGCCGGGTTTGTAGCCGGTCTGGGTCTTCAGATAGGCGATCAGATCGACCCGATCCTTGGCTTCCTTGACACCGACGAACGACATCTTGTTGCCCGGCAGGAAGCCGCGCGGGTCGGCCAGCCAGCCGTCCAGCTTCTGGGCGTCCCAGGCGAAGCCGGCGGTCTTCAGCGCCTCGGAATAGCGATAGTCGGGCTTGGACCCCGCCTGGCGGCCGAACACGCCGTACAGGTTGGGCCCGGTCATGTTGGGACCGCCTTCGGGCAGGGTGTGGCAGGAGCGGCACTTGGCGAACTGGCGCTTGCCGTTGGCGAGGTCCGCGCCGTTGTAGGGGGCGGGCAGGGAGGCCAGCAGGGCCTGGGCTTCCGCGTCGCTCGGCGCCGGGGCCGCCGGGGCGGCGGCGCCCGGTGAGGCTGTGGTGTCCGAACCGCCCTGTGGTCCGCAACCGGCCAGGACAGCGGCGAAGACGGTCAGGCTGAGAGCGGCGGCGCGGGTCATGGGCGGGTCTCCGGTTCGGACGCGCCGAACCTAGTCCGCCCGGAGCGGCACGCAAGAGCGCCGCTTGTGATCGGGCGCGGCCGGGCCGATGTTCGCCCGGCATGGAAAAGCACCCGACCGTCGATACGCCCCAAACGCTGCCCTACGCCGCCCAGGTCGCCTCGCCCTCCTATCGGCTGGCGGCGCTGGATCACGACTTCCTGCTGGGCGACTCGATGCGGGGCGTCCGCTTCCTGCTCGAGTATGAGAAGGCGGACGAGGCGCTGCGGGCTTGGGGCGTGCGCTCCACCATCGTGGTGTTCGGCAGCGCCCGGATCGCCGAGAACGGACCGGGGCGTCAGGGCTTCTGGTACGAGCAGGCGCGCCGGTTCGGCCGGATCGCCTCCGAACGCGGCGGCGCCATCCGCGACGGCGCCGCCAAGCCGCGCGACAACGTCGTGGCCACCGGCGGCGGGCCTGGGATCATGGAAGCGGCCAACCGCGGCGCGTCGGAGGCCGGCGCCCCGTCGGTCGGCTTCAACATCACCCTTCCGCACGAGCAGTTCCCCAACGCCTATTCGACGCCGGAGCTGACCTTCCGCTTCCACTACTTCGCCATCCGCAAGATGCACCTGGCGATGCGGGCCAATGCGCTGGTGGTGTTCCCCGGCGGGTTCGGGACGCTGGATGAGCTGTTCGAGCTGTTGACGCTGCGCCAGACCGGCAAGGCGCCGGCCATTCCGATCCTGCTGTTCGACAAGGCCTACTGGACCTCGGTGATCCGTTTCGAGCGGCTGGCGGAGGAGGGGATGATCCGGCCCGAGGACCTGGAGCTGTTCGCCTACGCCGACGAGGCGGAGGAGGCGTGGGAGCGGCTGCTGGCCTGCGGACTGAAGCCGCACCAGGACATCAGCCTGAGCGACTAGGCCGCTTCCAGCCGCGCGGCGACGTGGTGCATCTGGGCCGCGGTCTCCAGCACGCGTTCGCGCAGCGGCGTCAGCTCCTGAGAGGCGCGCACAGTCAGGCGCAGCGCCCCGCCGACGCGCTCGACCCAGCCGGCTTCCGTCAGCTCCGCCACCTTGCGGCGCACGGACTCGCGGGGGATGCCGGTGGATTCGGCGATCGAGGTCGTGTTCGTGCCGAGGCTCGGATAGGTCTCGACCGCGCCCTCCAGCACCTGATCCAATGACAGACGGCGGGTTTCAGGGCTGCGGGCGGTGCGCACGGCCACGGTCAGGAACACGGCGAACTTGTCGAGGTCGCCCCGAAACGCCGCACGCGCGGCGATCAGCAGGTCCAGCAAGGGTTCCAGCAGCTCGCCCGCCGCTTCGGCGTAGTTGTCCCGAAGGAGATCGACCGTGGCCATGGGGGTACGCGGGTCACTCATTTGCGAAGCCGCCTACTAGCGTGCGGGCGGGCGCCGGATGAACCGGGCGCCCGCCCGAAATGGGGACGGTAGATCGGATCAGCTTCCGCGACGGGCGTCGCGGCCGCCGACCACCGGGGCCTTTTCACCGAAGCGCTTGGGCGCATTGCCGGGGAAGCGGCGGCGCTTGGGGGCGCCGGACTTCTTCGGCTCCTCGCCGCCGCGCTCGACCGCCAGCGGGTCGTACTTGGCCCGCGGCGCCTGGGCGTGGTGGGTGCGGTCGCGACGCGGCTTGTTGCGCCCGCCGCCGTTGTCTCCGCCCGCCCGCTCGGGCGTGGAGGCCTTGCGGCCGGGATTGGCCGCCAGGATCGCCGCGTCCAGCGCCCCCAGCGCCTTGTCGTTGCGGCGGTCCCAGGCGGGGATCCGCTGACGGGTCACCTTCTCGATGTCTTTCAGCAGGTTGCGCTCGTCGTCGCCGACCAGGCTGATCGCCGTGCCCGAGGCGCCGGCGCGCGCGGTGCGGCCGATGCGGTGGACGTAGGCTTCCGGCACGTAGGGCAGGTCGAAGTTCACCACGTGGGTGACCCCGTCCACGTCGATGCCGCGCGCGGCGATGTCGGTGGCGACCAGCGCACGCACGCGCCCGTCCTTGAACGCCTGCAGCGCCCGCTCGCGCTGGCCCTGGCTCTTGTTGCCGTGGATGGCGGCGGCTTCGATGCCGCCGGCCTCCAGATAGGCCGCGACCTTGTCGGCGCCGTGCTTGGTGCGGGTGAACACCAGGGAGCGGCTGAACTTCGGGTCGGCGAACATCTCCGACAGCAGGGCGCGCTTGCGCACCTGCTCGACGAACAGCACCTGCTGGCTGATCTTCTCCACGGTGGTGGCCTGCGGCGTCACCTCGACCCGCACCGGATCGGTCAGCAGCTCGCCCGCCAGCTTGGCGATGTCGGAGGGCATGGTGGCCGAGAAGAACAGGTTCTGGCGCTGCTTGGGCAGGCGCGAGGCGACCTGGCGGATCGGCTTGACGAAGCCCAGGTCCAGCATCTGGTCGGCCTCGTCCAGCACGAATACCTCGGTGGCCGACACGTCGAGCACCTTCTGGGCCATGTGGTCGAGCAGCCGGCCGGGAGTGGCCACCAGCACGTCGACGCCGGGGGCCAGCGCGCGCTCCTGCGGGCCGTACTTCACGCCGCCGAACACCACCGCGACGGTCACGCCCAGGTGGCGGCCGTAGGTGCGGAAGCTGTCGGCGATCTGGCTGGCCAGTTCGCGCGTCGGCGACAGCACC
>DASPKD010000180.1:0-18428 GCA_035628275.1 Caulobacteraceae bacterium
GTCGGTGATCTCCAGCGCCTGCTCGCCGGTGTCGGGCTGGGAGACCAGCAGGTCGTCCAGGTTCACGCCCAGCTTCTGGGCGTAGGTCGGGTCCAGCGCGTGCTCGGCGTCGACGAAGGCGGCCACGCCGCCCAGCTTCTGGACCTCGGCCACGGTGTGCAGCGCCAGCGTCGTCTTGCCCGACGATTCCGGGCCGAAGATTTCGATCACCCGCCCCTTGGGCAGCCCGCCGATGCCCAGCGCCAGGTCCAGGCCGAGCGAGCCGGTGGAGACGGACTCGATCTCCACCACCTTGCCGCCCGAGCCCAGCTTCATCACCGAGCCCTTGCCGAAAGCGCGGTCGATCTGGGCCAGCGCCGCTTCCAGAGCGCGCTGTTTGTCCGCTTCGTCCTTAGCCACGAGACGCAACACCGATTGAGACATGAAGGCCTCCCCTATGACACGATTCCTGCGGAAGCCCCGTCATCTCGCGCTCCCGACCGACCGCAGCATTGTGCACGGTTTGTTCTCGTTCGCAATATGTTCTTTTTCGCCCGCGCCGAGGTCAGGCGGGCGGGGCGGCGCCGCCGAGGGCGGGGAGTTCGGCCTCGATGGCGGCGATGCGGGCCTTGGCGCCGGGGTGGGTGGAGAGGAAGTCGGGACCCTGCTGCGCGCTGGCGCGCTCCATGCGCCGCCACAGCTCGACCGCCTCGCGGGCGTCGTAGCCGGCCGCGTGCATGCTGCGCAGGCCCAGGCGGTCGGCCTCGAGTTCCTGGTTGCGGGAGTAGGGACGCAGCAGGCCGAACTCGGCGCCGGCGCCGACCGCGGCGGCGATCTCGCGCGCGTTCTGGACGTCGCCGGCTTCGAGCCCGGCGCCCAGCAGGCCCACGCCCATGTCGCGGGCGACCGCGACGTTCAGCCGTTCGGTGGAGTGGTCGGCCTGCTGGTGGCCGATCTCGTGACCGACCACCGCGGCCAGACGGTCGGGGGTGTCGGCGACGCGGAACATGCCCTGGAACACGCCGATCTTGCCGCCGGGCAGGACGAAGGCGTTGACCTCGTCCTTGGCGAACACCACCGCCTCCCACTTCGCAGGGTCCTGGCCGATGGCGCGCAGCAGGCGGGTGCAGACGGTCTGCAGCCGCCGGTTCAGGGCGGCGTCGGTCGACGCCGGGACCTCCTGCCGGAGCTTGGCCCAGGTCTGGAGGCCCAGCTGGGTCACCTGCTCGGGGCTGACGAGCTTCACCGGCACGCCCCCCTCGCCGCAGGCGGCGAGCAGGGGGACGGCGGCGAGGCCGAGGGCGAGGCGCAGGGCGTCGCGGCGGTTCGGGGCGGGGCAGCGGCGGCACATGGTTTCAACAATGGCCGCGCCCGCGCCGAGTTCAAGGCCCGTGACGCGGGCCCGCGCCGTGCTAAGTCCTGAAGCCATGGCCGAACGGCGTTACGACCTGATCCTGGCGGGGGGCGGACTGGCGTCGTCGCTGATCGCCTGGCGGCTGAAGCTGCGTCGGCCGGCGCTGTCGGTGGCGGTGGTCGAGCGCGAACCGCGCCTGGGGGGCGAGCACACCTGGTCGTTCTTCGACAGCGACCTGACGCCCGAGCAGCGGTCCTGGATCGCGCCCGCGGTCGTGCGGCGCTGGCCGGGGTACGACGTGGCTTTCCCGCAGCGGCGGCGGACGCTGAACACGGCCTACAACAGCGTCTCGTCCGAGCGGTTGCACGCGGCGGTCGCGCCGATGCTGGGCGAGCGGCTGCTGACCGGCGAGATCGTGGAGGTCGGCCCCACGAGCGTCCGGCTGGCCGACGGGCGTGCGCTGGCGGCCGGCGGGGTGATCGACGCGCGCGGACCGGGGCCGACGCCGCACCTCCAGCTAGGGTGGCAGAAGTTCGTGGGGATGGAGGTCCGGACCGCCGAGCCGCACGGACTGGAGCGGCCGGTGGTGATGGACGCGACGGTCGACCAGCTGGACGGCTATCGCTTCGTCTACCTGCTGCCGTTCTCGGCCGACCGACTGCTGATCGAGGACACCTACTACAGCGACGGGCCGGCGCTGGACGCCGCGGCGCTCGAGGGCCGGATCGAGGCCTACGCGGCGGCGCGCGGCTGGCGGATCGCCGAGACGGTGCGGCGGGAAACCGGCGTGCTGCCGATCGCCCTGGCCGGCGACATCGAGGCGTTCTGGGACGAGGGCCCGCCGGTCGCGCGTGCCGGGCTCAAGGCCGCCCTGTTCCACCCGACCACCGGCTACTCCCTGCCCGACGCCGTGGCGACGGCGTGGGAGATCGCCGAACTGCCGGACCTGTCAGGGGCGGCGCTGCACGCCTTCACCCGGCGACGGTCGGTGGAGACGTGGAAGCGCCGCGGCTTCTTCCGCCTGATAGACCGCATGCTGTTCCGCGCCTGCGCCCCCGATCGACGCTGGACGGTCCTGCAGCGGTTCTACGGTTTGCCCGAGCCGCTGATCCGGCGCTTCTATGCGGCGCGTATGACGGCGGGCGACAAGCTGCGCGTGCTGGCCGGGCGTCCGCCCGTGCCGCTCGGCGCGGCGCTGAGGCAGGTCAGGGAGACGTGAGCGTGCAGGGGCGTACCGCGGCGGTGATCGGATCGGGCTTCGGCGGCCTGGCGCTGGCGATCCGGCTGCAGTCGGCGGGCGTGGCCACGACCGTCTACGAGAAGCGGGACCGGCCGGGCGGGCGGGCCTACGTCTACCAGGACCAGGGCTTCACCTTCGACGCCGGGCCGACGGTGATCACCGACCCGGCGGCTCTGGAGGAGCTGTTCGCCCTGTCGGGGCGCAGGCTGTCGGACTACGTCGAGCTGCTGCCGGTCGATCCGTTCTACCGCCTGTGCTGGGAGGACGGCGACAGCTTCGACTACGTCAACGACCAGGAGGGGCTGGACCGGCAGATCGCCGCGCGTTCGGCCGCCGACGTCGAGGGCTATCGCCGGTTCCTGGAGTACTCGGAAGCCGTCTACCGCGAGGGCTACCAGAAGCTGGGCGCGGTGCCGTTCCAGACCTTCTGGAGCATGATCCGGGTGTCGCCGCAGCTGGTGGGGCTGGAGAGCTATCGCTCGGTCCACGACATCGTCGCGCGCTTCATCAAGGACCCGCACCTGCGGCAAGCCTTCAGCTTCCACACCCTGCTGGTGGGCGGCGACCCGTTCAGGACCTCGTCGATCTACGCCCTGATCCACGCGCTGGAGCGGCGGGGCGGGGTGTGGTTCCCCACGGGCGGCACCGGCGCGCTGGTTACCGGGCTGGCGCGGCTGTTTCAGGATCTGGGCGGAACCCTGCGTCTGAACGCGGCGGTGGACCGGATCGAGACCGCCGACAGCCGCGCGACCGGGGTGGTCAGCGGCGGCGTGTTCGAGCCCTTCGACATGGTCGGCTCCAACGCCTGCGTGGTGCACACCTACGACAAGCTGCTGGCGGGCAGCGCGCGCGGTCGGGCGAGGGCGGCGGAGCTGAAGCGCAAGCGCTTCTCCATGTCGCTGTTCGTGACCTACTTCGGATTGAAGGCCGAGCACCCGCAGCTTCGCCACCACACCATCTGCTTCGGCGGCCGGTATCGCGAGCTGATCCGCGACATCTTCCGGGGGCCTGAGCTGCCCGAGGATTTCTCGCTGTACCTGCACGCACCGTGCGCGACCGATCCGGCCATGGCGCCGCCGGGGTGCTCGACCTTCTACGCCCTGTCGCCGGTGCCGCACCTGGGCGCGGCGGACATCGACTGGGAGCAGGAGGGGCCGAAGTACCGCGACCGCATCCTGGATTACCTGGAGGCGCGCTACATCCCGAACCTGAAGCGCGACCTGGTGACCAGCCGCATCTTCACCCCGCTGGACTTCCGCGACGAGCTGAACAGCTGGCTGGGCTCGGCCTTCTCGCTGGAGCCGGTGCTGACCCAGAGCGCCTGGTTCAGGACCCACAATCGCGACGACGCCATTCCCAACCTTTACTTCGTCGGCGCCGGCACCCACCCGGGGGCGGGGGTGCCGGGGGTGGTCGGCTCGGCCAAGGCGACGGCGGGGCTTATGCTGGCCGACCTGAAGGAGCGCGCCGCGTGACCGACGCCCTCGTCGCCCACAGCCGCGAGTCCATCACCAAGGGCTCCAAGAGCTTCCGCGCCGCCTCGCGCCTGTTCGACGCGAACACGCGCGAGGACGCCTGGCTGCTGTATTCCTGGTGCCGGCGCTGCGACGACGAGATCGACGGCCAGGACCACGGCCTGGGCGAGATCGAGCTGACGGACGAGGAGCGGGCCGAGCGGCTGGAGCGGCTGTACGGCATGACCCGCGCGGCGCTCCGCGGAGAACCGACCACCGACCCGGTGTTCGCCGCCTTCCAGCGCGTGGCGCTGAAACACGCCCTGCCGGAGGAGTATCCGCTCGCGCTGCTGGACGGCTTCGCTATGGACGTGGCGGGGCGGCGCTACCGCACGCTGGAGGACACGCTGGAATACTGCTGGCACGTGGCCGGAGTGGTGGGCGTGATGATGGCCTACGTGATGGGCGTGCGCGACGAGGCGGCGCTGAGGCGGGCGCAGGACCTGGGGATCGCCTTCCAGCTCACCAACATCGCCCGCGACGTGGTCGAGGACGCGCAGAAGGGGCGGGTGTACCTGCCGCAGGACTGGCTGACGCAGGCGGGGGCGGAGGCCGGCGAGGTCGCCTCGCCGTCGAAGCGCGAGGCGGTGTTCGCCGTCACCCGGCGGCTGCTGGAGACCGCCGAGCCCTACTACGACTCCGCCAAGGCGGGCCTGCGGTCGCTGCCGTTCCGCTCGTCCATGGCGATCGCGGCGGCGAGGGGCGTCTATCGCGAGATCGGCCGCAAGATCCTGCGTCGGGGTCCGGGGGCGCTGGACCGGCGCGCGGTGGTCGGGCGGGCGATGAAGCTGTGGCTGTTCGGGCGCGGGGCGCTGATCGCGGTCTGGACCCAGACGCTGGACCGCGGCAAGCCCGCGTCGGCGCGGCCGGAGCTGTGGACCAGGATTTAGCCGGTTTTCACTCCCGGCAGCCGCCACCAGGGCGCGTCCGGCTTCAGGTGGTGTTCGTGGTGGCGGCCGAAATGGAAGCAGGTCAGCAGCGACAGGCTCCAGCCCATCGGCACGGTGCGGGCGTTGTGGGCGTCGGCGAAGGCGTCGTCGGCGTGGCGGTGCGGCAGCCAGGTGCCGAAGGCGAACAGCTGCAGCGAACTGAGGATCGCCGGCACGCCCCAGAACAGGGCCGCGTTCAGCGGCGAGGCGCCGAGCGGGCCGAGGTAGAGCGCCAGAACCACGGTAACCAGGGCGAACTCGCGCCAGCCGAAGTAGGTGCGGAAGAACTTCAGGTACCAGCGCACGAACTCCCGCGGACGGCCGTGGTGGAAATCGGGATCGTCCTGCGAGCCCGGGGCCCGGTGGTGCTCGTGGTGCGCGGCGCGCAGCTTTCGGTAGTCGAAGGCGGCGTAGAGGCCCACCGCCAGCTGGCCCACGGCGGCGTTCAGGCGCGGGCGGCCCGGGGCGAGCGAGCCGTGCATGGCGTCGTGGGCGGTGATGAACAGGCCCGTGCCGAGCCAGGTCTGGACCAGGATCAGCAGCGGCGCGGCGTACAGGCCCGAACCCTCCAGAGGAAGGAAGAACACGCCCCAGAGGTGCAGGGCGGTCCAGCCGGTCAGCATGGCGCCCGCCAGGGTCAGGCCCACGACCGCCTGCCGGTCGGCGGCCTCGCGGGTCACGAGCGTGCCGCCTTGCTTGCGCGCAGGCGGGCCTTGAGGGCCTGAGGGTCGGGCGCCCAGAGGAAGCCGAACGACACCGCGTCGTGGCGGGTCGCCACGGCGTGGTGGAGCTTGTGCGCGAGCACCAGGCGGCGGAGGTAGCCGCGCTTGGGCACCCAGCGGAACGGCCAGCGCTGGTGCACCAGGCCGTCGTGCACGAAGGCGTACATCAAGCCGTAGAGGCTGACGCCCAGCCCCGCGAACCACACCCAGCGTAGACCGGGCTGGGCACCGAGCCAGAACAGGGCGACGGCGGGGGCGGCGAACACCACGGCGAACAGGTCGTTCTTCTCGAACCAGCCGGCGCGCGGTTCGTGGTGCGAGCGGTGCCAGACCCAACCCCAGCCGTGCATCACCCAGCGGTGGGTCGCCCAGGCGAACGCCTCCATGCCGAGGAAGGCGGCGAGGGTCACGGCGGCGTAAAGCAGGGCCTGCGGCATGGCGGACATTCTAGCGCGTCAGGCCGCGACGGTCGCGGGGCCGCGCAGCAGGTCGAGGAAGGCGAACAGGGGACCGTCCGGCCCGACCGCCAGCAGCGCGTCCTCGGCCGCCTGGAGCTCGGCTTCCATGGCCTGGCGGGCGCGATCCGGACCGATAAGGGAGACGACGGTGACCTTGCCCTGGTCCTGGCCCGCGTCCTTGCCGGCGTCCTCGAACCCGGCGCGGGCGTCGGCCAGGTCGTCGCGGATCTGGAAGGCCTGGCCGAGCCTGAGGCCGAACTCGCGCGCGGCGGCCTGGGCGGGGCGGTCGGACATCGCCAGGCAGGCACCGGTCTCGACCGCGGCCACGAACAGGGCGCCGGTCTTCTGGTGATTCAGAGAGGCCAATCCCTGCTCGGATCGGGCGCCCGCCGCCTCGCGCAGGTCGCGGACCTGGCCGGCCACAAGGCCTTCGAAGCCGACCGCGCGCGACAGCCGCCGAACCAGCCTGAGCCGACAGTCGGCCGAGACGCCGCGCGCCTCCGCCGCCACGCCGAAGGCGGCGTTCAGCAGGCCGACCGCGGCCAGCACCGCCACGTCCTCGCCGAAGCGGCGGTGCACGGTCGGCAGGCCTCGCCTTAGCGCGGCGTCGTCCATGCAGGGCAGGTCGTCCAGGATCAGCGAGGCCGCGTGCACCATCTCGATCGCGCAGCCGGGGTCGAGCGCGGCGTCTTCCTCGGCCCCGAAGTGGGCGGCGGCGGCGACGGTCAGCAGCGGACGAAGGCGCTTGCCGGGGGCCAGCAGGGCGTAGCGAACCGCCTCGGTCAGGGGCTCCGGCCCGCCGTCGACATGGGTCGACAGCTCGTCCAGCCGCGCCTCGACCGCCCCTTTCAGAGCGGGAAGTCGCCGTCGGAACGCGTCGCGGTCGGGCATGGCGGCTCCTAAAGTCACGGCAGCCTATCCTCCTGAACCGCGGCGCGCACCTTGATCCGCAGGCGTGCGCGAGGTTGTGATCCGAAGGACCGGCGTTCGTCGTAGCCGGGTTACGCCGGGGGACGCGCCATTGGATCAGCAGTCTGACACCGCCAGGCGCAAGGACCAGCACCTGGACGTGGTGCTGGCCGGCCTGGGCGCGGGATCGGGGACGACCGGGTTCGAGGCCGTGCGATTCGACCACGTCGCCCTGCCGGAGCTGGACTGCGACGCGATCGACTTGTCGGCGGACTTTCTGAGGCGGCGGCTGCGCGCGCCCCTGCTGATCAGCTCCATGACCGGCGGCCCGTCGCGGGCGGAGGCGATCAACGCGCGTTTGGCCGAGGCGGCGCAGGCGCTGGGCATAGCCTTGGGCGTGGGCTCGCAGCGGGTGGCGATCGAGAGCGACGGGGCGGGCGGTCTGGACCGATCGCTGCGCCGCCGAGCGCCCGACGTGCCGATCCTGGCCAATCTCGGCGCCGCGCAGCTGAACCTCGGCTACGGGCCGGACGAGGCGCGCCGGGCGGTGGAGATGATCGAGGCCGACGCCCTGATCGTCCACCTGAACCCCTTGCAGGAAGCGGTGCAGCCCGAGGGGGACCGGAACTGGGCGGGGATCACGGACCGGCTGGCGGCGCTGGTGCGGGACCTGCCGGTGCCGGTGATCGTCAAGGAGACCGGCGCGGGGATTTCCGGCGCGGTCGCACGGCGGCTGGCCGACGTCGGCGTGGCGGGAATCGACGTGGCCGGCGCCGGCGGCACCAACTGGGCGCTGGTCGAGGGCGCACGGGCGTCGGAAGCCGACATGAAGCTGGCCGCCGCCTTCGCCGGCTGGGGCGTCCCCACCGCTCGCGCCATAACCGACGTGCGCGCCGCCTGTCCGGAGGTGCTGCTGATCGGCTCGGGCGGGGTGCGCGACGGCGTGGACGCGGCCAAGGCGATCCGTCTCGGCGCCGACGTGGTGGGCCAGGCCGCGGGCGTGCTGAACGCGGCGCTGGTCTCCGCCGACGCGGTCGTCGCGCACTTCGAGACGGTGATCCGCCAACTGAGGGTGGCCTGCTTCTGCACCGGATCAAAGGACCTGGCGGCGCTCCGTATGGCGCGTTTGCTCTAGAACAGAGCGTGCCGCCCGGGCCACGCTCGCCGTCTCGTCGCGCGGCGTTACGCGGTGTTCATTTGAAACCGGCCCCCGCCTAGGTATGGTCAAGTCGGGCTCGTGGGCCCGGGGGATGTCGAGCGCTATGAAACAGTTTCTGGTCACCGTGGCGGGGGTCTTCGTCGGACTGCTGCTCTTCTTCATCGTCCTGCCGCTGTCGCTGATCTTCGGCGCGGCGAGTTCGGCCAAGTCGCCGATCCCGGCTCAGGCGGTGCTCGAGCTCGACCTGCGCGACGGCCTGTCCGACCAGGATCCGCAGAACCCGTTCGCCCTGTTCGGCGGCGGCGGGACCTCGGTGATGAGTGTGGTCGAGACGCTGGACCGCGCCGAGGACGACTCCAAGGTCAAGGCGCTGCTGGTGCGGCTGCCGGAAACCGGCATGGCCCCGGCCGCGGCCGAGGAGCTGCGCGGCGCCTTCAAGCGCTTCCGCGCCGCCGGCAAGCCGGTGATCGCCCACAGCCAGGGCCTGTATCCCTCGGGCATGGTGATCTCCAGCTACATGCTGGGCGCCTCCGCCAGCGAGCTGTGGATGCAGGGCGGCGCCAGCTTCCAGGCCACGGGCGTCGCCAGCGAGGAGATGTTCCTGAAGCGCGCGTTCGACAAGTACGGCGTCAAGGCCGAGTACGAGCAGCGCTACGAGTACAAGAACGCGGTCAATCCCTACCTTCACTCCGACTTCACCCCGGCCCACCGTGAGGCGGCCCTGTCGTGGATGGGCGCGGTGTTCGACAGCGCGCTGGCCGCCGCGGCCCAGGACCGCAAGCAGGACGTCAAGGCGCTGAAGGCGGTGATCGAGGCCGGCCCCTATACGGCCGAGGAAGCCCGCGCCAAGGGGCTGATCGACAAGATCGGCCAGGTCGAGGAGGTCGAGGCCGCGGTTAAGAAGCGCGCCGGCGACAAGGCCAAGATCGTCGAGTTCGACGACTACCGCTCCAACCTGACGCCGCGCACCACCGGCAAGAGCACCATCGCGGTGGTCGGCGGCGAGGGTGCCATCGTCACCGGCGAGGGCGGCGGCGGCGGCTTCGGCGGCGACTCGATGATGTATTCCGACGACGTGGCCGAGGCGATCTACGACGCGATCGAGGACAAGAACGTCAAGGCGATCGTGTTCCGCGTCTCCTCGCCCGGCGGTTCGGACGTGGCCTCGGAGCAGATCCTGGGCGCGGTTCGCGCGGCCAAGGCGGCGGGCAAGCCGGTGGTGGTGTCGATGGGCACCTACGCCGCGTCCGGCGGCTACTGGATCTCGTCCGACGCCTCGGCGATCGTGGCCCAGCCCTCGACCCTGACCGGCTCGATCGGCGTGTTCGGCGGCAAGTTCGTGATCGGCGACGCGGCGAGCCGCTTCGGCGTCGATCTCCGCGACGTGGGCGTGGGCGGCGAGTACGCCGGCGCCTTCTCCTCCAGCCAGGGCTTCTCGCCCCGGCAGCGGGCCGAGTTCGGCCAGTGGATGGACGGCATCTACGAGGGCTTCGTCACCCGCGTCTCCTCCGGCCGCAAGATTCCGGCCGAGCGCGTGCGCGAGATCGCCAAGGGCCGCGTGTGGACCGGCGCCCAGGCCAAGGAACTGGGCCTGGTCGACGAGCTGGGCGGCATCCACGAGGCGGTGGCCAAGGCCAAGGCCCTGGCCAAGATCCCGGCCGCCGAAGAGGTCAAGCTGAAGAAGTTCCCGGGCGAGAAGTCTCCGTTCGAGGCGTTCGGCGAAGCCTTCGGCATGAGCGCCGCTTCGATGCGGACCCTGGCCGCGGCCGGCTGGATCCTCGGCGACCCGCGCGCCGAGGCGGTGATGGACGAAATGGCCGAGGCCCGCCTGCGCGACCGCGGCGCCACCGTGATGGCCTCGACCCCGGTCGACTGAGGCCTGGGCTGCAAGCCCGCAGACCGAGGAAAGCCCCGCTCCGGCGGGGCTTTCTTTTGCGCCGCCGATTGCCCGGCCTTGCGCTTCCGCCTATCTCGCGCGCCATGAGCGGGCCGATCGACGAAGAGCTGGAGGCGCTGGCGGAGGAGTTCGACCTGCTGGGCGACTGGGAGGAGCGCTACCGCTACGTCATCGAGCTGGGCCGCGAGCTCGCACCCTATCCGGACGAGGCGCGCGACGAGGCGCACAAGGTGCGGGGCTGCGCCAGCCAGGTGTGGCTGCTGACCCGCCGGCTGCCGGACGGCCGGGTGGAGTTCCTGGGCGACAGCGACGCGCACATCGTCAAGGGCCTGGTGGCGGTCATGCTGCGCCTCTACTCGGGCCGCCTGCCCGAGCAGATCACCGCCTTCGACGCGCGCGGGGCCGTGGAGCGGCTGGGCCTCTCCGGCGCCCTGACCAGCCAGCGCGCCAACGGCCTGGCGGCCATGGTCGAGCGCATCCGCCGGGATGCGGCGGCGGCCCTGCCCGCCTGAGCGTCACCGCCGCCGGACCGCCCGCTCCACGTTCCTGACGTCCGGCGTCATGTCCAGGCAGCCGCCGCGCGAGCGCAGCACGGTGCGGTGCAGGTCCGCAGGCGGCAGATCGGCCAGCTTGCGAACGGTCGCCCCGGTCCGTTTCCCGGCCGGGACGAGCCCGGGGCTCGGGCAGGCGGGGCGGCCCGTCCAGCCGGACTGCGCGGCCGGTACTTCCGTACGCACGGCCGTATCGGGCCCTGCGGCGGAGGAGGCGAGGGCGAGGATCAAGGTCGTCGGCAAAGCGAGCATGGCGAGGCTCCTCTGAACGGACGCGGGAATTCTACCACGGGTCAGCCGATTCCGTAGTGGGCGGCCAGCCGTTGAAGGCCCAGTTTCAGCAGGGTCTTGCCCGAGCGGCGCGGCAGGTTCAGGCCGCGCTCGGCCGCCTCCAGCGCCGAGCCGGTCAGGCATACGCGTTCGAGGATATCCCTCAAGCCCGGCCCGACCGCGTCCAGCGCCGCGCGCCCCCGCGCCTTGGCCGCCACGCGGGTCTCGGCGGGATCCAGGCCCGGCCCGCGACCGCCGGCCGCGCGGGGGCTCGCGTCCCAGCACATGGTGATGCGGCCGACGATGCGGGCGCGCTCGAAGTCCTCGCGCAGACGTTCGCCCGCGGCGGCCTCGGCGGCGGTCAGCCAGGGCGCGCCGTCCGGGCCCTTGCGTCGAGCCAGCCACGCGATCGGCGACTCGCCGAGGTTGGCGCGGCGGCGCACCAGCCGCCCGTCGGGCTCGGTCACCTCGCGCTCGCCCTCGATCACGCCGGGCCGGCCGGGGGGCGGCGGGGAGTCACGGACCGTAGCGGTCCGGGCCAGGCTCCAGCCTCCGGCGGGGCGAAGTTTCAGTCCCGGCTCTCGGGCGAGGCGACGGAACACGCTTTCGCCGAAGGTCGCGGCGGCGCGGCGGCGGCGATCCTCGCCGCTGCGAACGGCGTAGCCGCCGCCTTCGGCCCTGACCCAGGCGCCGGGCCTGGACAGCAGCTCGGCGACACGAGCGGCCTGCCGTTCCGGATCGGGCGCGCTCACGGGTAGGCCCTCGGCTCGGGCGCCGCCCGCAGGCAACGTTCCAGGGTCGAGAGGAAAGCGTCGAAGGCGGCGTCCTCGCGCCGCTCCTCGATCCGTCGGCAGGCGAGCGCGGCGGTCGTCCGGTCGCGTCCGAACGCCGTCCCGACCCGCCACAGCGGCCAACCGAACTGAGTGCTCGCCAAATAGATCGCGATCTGGCGCGCCGTCACCGCCTTGCGAGCGCGCGTTTCGGTCGCGATCGCCTTCGGCTGCACGCCGGTGGCCAGCGCCACCAATCCGGTCACGAACGCGGCGCGCGCCGCGTCCAGCTCCTGTTCCAACGCGGTCGCCCACCCGACCGCCTCCACCTTCGACATGTCGCACCCTCTTCGCATCACCGGCCAGGCGTTCGGCCTGTCCACGTCCGCATTCTACGGCGGCTCGCGAGCGGGAGGATAACTTTCCTATGACGAGAGGAAAAGGAAAAGTTCCTCTTTGTTCTCCAAGCGAACGGCGGGCGAGCCGATCGGAAAAAGGGGGAATATCGGCGGGGACGTCAGGCCGCGCGCACCCCTGACGGCGGCTCGTTCAGGCCCAGAACAGAGTCGTAGCCCAGGATCATGTCCACGGTCTCGCCGTCAGACGCCAGCGGCAATCGAAGCCACAGCAGCGCCAGCCGCCCGCCGTCGCGCCAGTCCAGCACGCGGGTCCCGACCGCCGGGCGGCGGCTCTCGACCACGCCGTGCAGCTCCGAGCGCCAGTAGGCGGCCTCGGGTCCGGCGTAGACCTGGTCGACGCTGAGGCCGGTGATCTCGCGCCCGTAGACGCCGTACAGCCCGGTGCCCGCTAGGCGCAGGCGATAGTCGGCGGGGTCGCGGCGGACCTCGGTCAGGGTGACGGTGGGCAGGTGGCGCTTGAAGCAGACGGGATCGATGTCGCGCCGCCCCGGCAGCCCGCCGCGTCGGGCCCGAAGCCCCGCCCAGTAGGCGAGCAGCTCCTGATGGGCCCTGAGGGCGGAGTTCGGCGCGGCCATGTGCGCGGTCATCCCCGGAATACGCCCCGAAAGCTCGCCGTGAATCAGCGGCTTCCAGAATCGTCGAACGCCGGATTCGCGGGCAAGCGGAAAAGGGTTAACGGCGCGTGTGCGCGGGAAGCGTTGCGGGAAAGACTCAGTGGCCCGGCCGCCCGCTGCAAAGAAAAGCGCCCGCCTCTTTCGAGGCGGGCGCTTGCAAGCTGTTCTGAACGGCTTCTTACCGGCGACCGCCGCGGGCCGGTTTGCGGCCGCCCTGGCCCAGGCCCATCTGCTTGGCCAGGTCCGACCGCGCCTTGGCGTAGTTCGGGGCGACCATCGGATAGTCCTTGGGCAGGTTCCACTTCGCCCGGTACTCCTCCGGGCTCATGTTGTACTTGGTGCGCAGGTGGCGCTTCAGCGACTTGAACTTGCGACCGTCCTCGAGGCAGACGAGGTGGTCGGGGGTGATCGACTTCTTCACCGGAACCGCGGGCTCTTTCGGCGCGGGCTGGGCGACCTCGGCCCCGCCGGTCACGCCGGACAGGGCGCGGTGCACGCTCTGGATCAGGGCGGGCAGATCGGCCGCGCTGACCGAGTTGTTGCCGACGTAGGCGGACACGATATCCGCCGTCATCTCGATGATCTCAGCCTTCTCGTCCATTTTCTTCTTAATCCGCAGGTCAGGGAGGATTCCGAATCGGTTCAACACCGAAACTGTTCAGGCCGTGCATATAGAGGTTCGCAGAACCGTACAATAGAGGCGGCGACGTGAAGATGAGATGCGGCCACTGAAAGGCCGGTTTCAGAACTGGCCGCGTGACGGGCTGTCGATGACCTGACCCCGACCAAGCGTTACAGCGTTCGAGCCCACGCGCGCTTCCAGGTCTCAGCGACCGAAGTTTTCCGCCAGCGCCAGCATGGCCGCGCGCTGCGGCGCCGAATATTCGTCGAGCGCCTCGTCGTCTCCGTCCCGGATCGCGGCGATCAGGGCCGGCGTCAGCGCCGACGACAGCGCCCAGTTCCAGTAGCGCAGCACCGTCTGGGCGCGGTCGACCGCCATCATGTCGTAGGTGATCAGCACCTGCTCAAGCGCCTCGGTGCGGCGGCCTTCCGCGTCCGTCTCGGGACGTTTCATCGACCGCCACAGCTCGATCACCGCTGTCTTGGGCAGGCCCGTGGCCTTGCACAGGATCGCCAGCGGCTCGCCGCCTACATCGGCCAGGATCTTGGCGGTGGTGGCGGGCTTCAGGCCTGAAAGGTAGCCGATTTCCTCGGCCAGCTCGCGGGTCATGCCCCCTTCGGCGGCTGCGGCGACCGCCTCCTCCAGCCCGCCGTAGGGGCTGCGCTCGGCGGCGGCGCGGTTCCGCTGGCGCCGCTCGATGAACTGCAGCGCCTTGCGCGACAGGGCGTCGGACCAGTTCTCGGCCGCGGCCATGGGGAAGACGTCGTCGACCGCTTCCTGAAGCAGGTCGCGCGCCACGGCGAAGCGGGACAGGATCACCCGCCGCGCGTCCGCGTCCGCCCACCAGAACATCACATAGGCGCCGGACGGGCGCAGCTCGGGGCGGCGCAGCAGCAACTGGACCAGCCGCGGCTCGGCCCGGCTGGCGGCGACGATCGCCTCCAACGCGGGCTGGGACATGCGCGCGGTCGCGTTCTTGAGCAGCGCCTCCAGCACCTCCGTCTCGCCGAACGCGGCCAGGGTCTCGGACAGCACCTCGGAGACGAACCGGCGTCCGGCGATCAGCTTGCGGTGCTCCAGGTCCACGTCGCGGGCGCAGGCGACCAGGTCGGCGTCGGTCAGCGACACGCAATCGTCGATCAGGGTGCGGGCGATCTCCAGCTCGTCGCGCAGGAACAGCCGCACCAGGCAGTTCGGAACCTCGCCCAGGGGCGCGATCCGCCGGACCACCTTCAGCCGCTCGCCCTCATCCGCCTCGCGCAGCATCTCGACCAGCAGGTCGGCGGTCATCGCCCGCTCGAAGGCGTTGATGCGGCTGGCGGGCAGGGAGACCACGTCGGCCAGGCGGCGGAGCAGCTGGCGCCGCGCACGCGAGGGCGGCGCGGGCGCGGCCTCTTCGCTGACGGGCGCCGGCTGGGTCATGACCGCCGATTAGAGCCGGACGCGGTTAACCGCGGGTGTGCGGCGTCAGTCGCCGAGCGCCTTCAGGATTTCGGCTTCCGGCAGGTTCGGATCGGCGAGCGGGTGGCCGCGCACCTGGGCCCGCCAGTCGAGGTCCGTCGAGAACCGGGGCCTCGAGAACCGGATCCAGTCGACCTCCAGCGTCATGTCGACCCGGGCCTCCTTGTTCACGGCGCGGTTGATCTGCTCAGGGTTCTCCGGCCCGGGAGGCACGTCGTCGCTGGTGGTGTAGGCGATCAGGCCGACCTGCATCTGCGGGCGCGGCTCCATGCGGTAGAAGCGGTCGCGCAGCTTCCAGGGGCCTTTCCCGTCCTCGCGCGCCAGGGCAAACAGCGTCATGCCCACCCGCACCAGCCGCAACTCGGTCCATCCGCTGTTCCACGGCCGCAGCTTCAGGGACGAGTAGCTGTTGTAGGTGCCCTTGGTCTCGGTGACCGGCACGCCCGGCTCCAGGCCGACGCCCGTGGTTATGAAGTGCCAGTTTTCGGCCCGGGGGGACCATGCGCCCGCGTTCACGCCGTTGGGCACGCGCGCCATCAATCCGCCGAGCGACCAGGTCCCGCCGGGGATCGGGCCGTTCGCCCCTCGCGTGCGCACCCGGGCGCGCACGTCGAAATCGCCTGAGACGGTCTTGAACAGGAAGGGCGCGTTCAGGTCGCGCACCCAGGCGGAATGGAGAGGCTCCATCCGCAGCGCGCCCGGCGTGGCCACGCCGACGTCCAGAGCCTTGATCTTGTCCGGCCAGCCGTACTCGGCGTGGAACAGCTTCCAGTCGGGCGAGACTGCGGAAGCGTCGAACTCGTCGCCGAGCGAGGTCAGATCGTCGGCGGCGCAGGCGGCGCTGTTCGCTGCGAGAAACAGCACGGCGGCCAGAGCGGCGGAGACACGCAAGGAAGCACCTCGAGGATGTTTGTCGCCAAGCAAACAAGCGGCTCAATGAGGCCGAAGCTTGGCTGTAAGATTTCAGGCGGGAGACAGACCGCGCACGAGGCGTGCGGACAGGGCGGTCGCGACGTCCTCGACCGGAGCGGCGTCTGCGGCGACGGCCGGCGCGTGCAGCAGCACGACGGTGGGGCCGGCGTCTCCGGCTTCGCTCAGCAGGCGGTAGAACAGCCACGCGCCCATGCCCTCGCCTGGGTCGGAGGAGGCGGACGCGGGCGCCCCGGACTGCTGGATCGCGCGCACCAGTTCGACCACCGGAGCGCCGGTGCGCACGCTGGCGGGCCCGAGGGGAGAGATGCGCCCGCCTTTGGGGCCGCCGCGGTTGACCGCGCGCATCTCGACCCGCCACTCGGCCGATTTCGGCGCCGTGTCGAGAATCAGCACGCCCGAGGCCCGTTCGACTAGGACCGCCTCGGCCGCGGTCTCCGCGGCGCGCGCGACCGGACCCGACAGCGACAGGATCGACAGCAGCGCGCCGGGGGGCGACCAGTCGCGCGCCTCGAGGTCTGCGAGCAGGGCGCCCGCCGCGCCGCCGTCGCGCGCCGGGCCGCAGAGCAGCAGACGGGGACGTTGGGCGGCCGTGTCGTCGAAGGAGGGCGGCATGGGCCTTCAGGCGGATTGTGACACGGCCGTGACACTGGCCTCAGGCCGGAAACCGGGTCAAGACTCGACGCCGGCCGGGCCGCTCGCGGCGACGGGAGTGCGGCTTTACGGTCGCGCTTGCGGCTGCGGCTTCAACACCGGCCCGACCACCTCGATCCGGTCGGTCTGCACGACGCCGTCGAAGTCCTTGGGGATGCGCCGCGCCGTCTCCGCGTCGTCGATGCTGACCAGGCTCTTGACCTTCCAGTCGACGCTGCCGCCCAGCCACACCTCGCTGCCGCCCTTCTCCATCCGGTCGATGAAGCGGTTGGGCCAGCCCCACAACAGCCAGCCCTGCTCGACCGGCACGTACACCACCGTGTCGCGGCAGGCGGCGGGCAGACGCCCGGTCCAGCCGGTCAGCAGGTAGCCCTGCATGCAGCGCTTCATCTGCTGCTTGGTGAAGACGCGGATCGAGGGGTTCAGCTCTTTCAACCGCTCGGACGGCTTCCAGCCGCCGTTGACCACCAGCCGCTCGGGCCGGGCGTGCGGGCGCGCGCTGAGATAGGCGTGCAGCAGGTCGCCCTCGCGCCGGTCGTTGGACTTCACGTTGACGACGATGCGCTTGTCCGGAAAGGCGCGCAGCACCTCGTCGAGGGTGGGCATCAGCCCCACGCCCTTACCGCGCAGCGGGAAGGTCTCGCCGCCGTCGGCGGTGTAGCCCCAGCCCACGTCGAGGGTCTTGAGGTAGGCCATGGTCTGCCGACGGGTGACCCCCTTCCCTTCGGTGCGGCAATCGATGGTCCAGTCGTGGAAGACGGCAAACTCGCCGTCGGTGGTGGGATGCACGTCCACCTCGACCATGTCGGCGCCCAGCTCGAACGCCTTGCGCATCGACGGCAGGGTGTTCTCGATGAAGTCGTGGGTCGGCGGATGGATCTTGGACGCGGTGCAGCTCTGGCGGGTCAGCCCCTCGCGTGAGAAGGTGTGGTGCATCCCGCGGTGGGCCAGCAGCTGCACGCCCCCTTCGGGTTTGGGCGCCGACCAGCTGTTGTTGACGGCGTAGAGCCCGGCCAGCACGGCGACGGCGGCGCCGAGCGCGATGTTACGCTTCTTCATGTAGGAATCCTCACGCGTCCGGGGCGCCGGCGGGCAGGGTCTGGGGCAGGCCGACGTGGACCAGCTTCCACTTGAAAATTCCGCGCCGCTCGAAGGTGAACACCGTCTCGCCCGCGGCCTGTCCGTCCACCGTCAGACGGCAGCGGTTGACGCCCCAGTAGGCGATCCTCGGCATCGGGCCGTTCGCGCCCGGGCCTGAGGCGACCGGCGTGGGCGCGCGGCGGACGACCGCGCGGCCTTCGCCGAGCGTCAGGCCCTCCATCGCGTCGGGGGTCAGGTAGGCGTCCACGTTCGGCGCGGGCTTGGCCGAAGTCTCGAGCTGACGGCGGATGGCTCCGATCGGGTCGTTCAGGATCGAGGGCGGCGGCGCCTGGACGCCGGGCGTGGCGTCCAGCTGCGGCTTGAGGCTGGCCCGCACCGCGTCGAAGTCGACGATGTCGGCCAGGCCCTGCACGTCCTCGGCCTGGGCGGCCGAACGCAGCGCAAAGAAGGCCACCACCGGCGCGAACACGAAGGAGCCGGCTGCGACGACCACGGCCAGCACCAGAACGATCGGCAATACGCGTTTCATCGGCCCCGTTCCCCCTGTGAGCGGCCGACGCGAGGCGCGTCGTCAGGCCGCCGTTTGCTGTCCCATAGCCTTGTCGAGGTTTTCGGCGACCTTGTCGAGGAAGCCTTCGGTCGACAGCCAGCCCTGCTGGTCGCCCACCAGAAGCGCCAAGTCCTTGGTCATGCAGCCGCTTTCCACCGTATCGACGGTGATCCGCTCCAGCTGCACGGCGAAATCGGCCAGCGCGGTGTTGCCGTCGAGCTTCGCCCGGTGCTTCAGCCCGCGCGTCCAGGCGAAGATCGAGGCGATGGAGTTGGTCGAGGTCGGCTCGCCGCGCTGGTGCTGGCGGTAGTGGCGGGTGACGGTG
>DASPKD010000181.1:0-2916 GCA_035628275.1 Caulobacteraceae bacterium
CAGCTCGCGCCCGGCCTGCCCGTGCTGCGCGGCAGCCGCACCCAGCTGCAGCAGGTGCTGGTGAACCTCGGCACCAACGCGCTCGACGTGATGAAGCACGGCGGCACCCTCACCCTGCGCGCGGCGACCCGCGCCGACGAACTGGTGCTCGAGGTCGAAGACAGCGGCGGCGGCATCCCCGCCGAGATTCTCGGGCGCATCTTCGAGCCGTTCTTCACCACCAAGGCGGTGGGCGAAGGCACCGGAATGGGCCTGGCCACCGTCTACGGCATCGTCGAGCAGGCCGACGGCCACCTGACGGTGGAGAGCCCGCCCGGATCGGGCGCGGTGTTCCGCATCTTCCTGCCGGCGCACACGCCCGTCGCCGGCGCCGCGGCCGAGCCCGTCGCCGCCCCGAAGACCGCCCCCAAGCCGCGCGACCTGTCCGGCGCCGGCAAGATCCTGTTCGTGGAGGACGAGGACGCGGTGCGCGGCGTCGCCGCCCGCCTGCTGCGGGCGCGCGGCTACGAGGTGATCGAGGCCGCCGACGGCGAGGAGGCGCTGGTGCTGGCCGAGGAGCACGCCGGCCAGATCGACATGCTGATCTCCGACGTGATCATGCCCGGCATGGACGGACCCACCCTGCTGAAGCGAGCGCGCGAATATCTGGCGGGCGCGCCGGTGATGTTCATCTCCGGCTACGCCGAGGCCGAGTTCTCCGACCTGCTGGAAGGCGAGACCGGCGTGTCCTTCCTGCCCAAGCCCATCGACATCAAGACCCTGGCCGAGCGGGTGAAGCAGGAGCTGCGGGCGGCCTGATCAGCCCGCGGGCCTGGCTTCCTCCAGCGGGCGCTGGTGGGCGCGCACGGCCTTCAGCCGCCAGACGCCGTCCTCGCCGCGCACGGCCAGGGAGTGGTTGACGAACCAGCGGACCAGAGTCGCGGTCCCGTCGGGGTTCACCTGCTCCACCCGCACGTAGGAGTCGGAGAAGACCGCGTCCGGCCCGGAGAACACCAGGTCGCCCACGGTGGTGACGTGGCGCATGTTCCCCTGGCGACCGGCGAAGGCGGTCTGGAACTGCGCGCGGATCGCGTCGCGGCCCTCGACCTTCGCGTAGCGCGGCACGAACAGCAGGCTCGCGTCCTGCGCATACAGCGCCGCCATCGCATCGGCGTCCTTGACGTTCCAAGCCCGGTCCGCCTCCGCCGCCAACGCCCTCAGGGCCTCGCGATCCGCCTGGGACTGGGCGTAGGCGGGAGCCGTCGCGACAACGGCGGCGGCGGTCAGGGCGGCGAGCAGGAGGGGGCGGGACATCGGCGGCTCCGGAAACGGTAGAAGCGGAGCCGTACCCCCGTGTTCGGGGCGTCATTGTGACGCTTGCGACGGGAATGCCGGGCTGAGCCGTGTATTCTGAAAACGGGGGGCGGTCATGAGCGTCACGCGCAGGAGCTTTATCGGGACCGCCGGGGCGGTTCTGGCGGTCGGACCCGCTGCGGCGACCGCGCCGGACTACGACGCCGCGCGAGCCTATTCGGAAGCGCGCCGGGGCGTGTCGCTGCTGGTGCGCCAGGGCGGACGCACCCTCTTCGAGTCCTACGTCCACGGTCCCGACCGCGCCTACGAGCTCGCCAGCGGGACCAAGAGCTTCTGCGGGGTGATGGCCGCGGCGCTGGCCCAGGACGGGCTGCTGCGCCTGGACGAGCCCTGCGCCGACACCCTGGCCGAGTGGCGCGACGATCCCGCCAAGCGTCGCGTCACCGTGCGCATGCTGCTGACCCTGACCGGCGGCGTCGGCGGCGGCCCGGTCGGACGCCCGCCGGCCTACGCCGAGGCCGTAGCCGCTCCGCTGGCCAGCGAACCCGGCGCCCGCTTCGAATACGGCCCCAACCCTTTCCAGGTGTTCGGCGAAATCGTGCGCCGCAAGCTGGCCGCCGCCGGGCGCGGCGACGACGTCTACGCCTGGATGACCGAGCGGCTGCTCGGTCCGATCGGCATCGCGCCCGGGTTCTGGCGTCGGCGGGAAGGCCAGCCGGTGCTGCCTTCGGGCGCGGGCCTGACCGCGGCGGACTGGGCCCGCTTCGGCGAGTTCGTGCTGGCGGACGGGCGCGGCCTGGTCGATCCCGCAGCCCTGGCCGCCTGCTTCCAGGGCACGGCGCTGAACCCCGGCTACGGTCTCACCTGGTGGCTGCTGCGGCCGGGACTGGTCGAGCCGGGCCGCCGCTCGGGCTTGGCCGAGGACGCGCGCGCGATCGGCGCCCGCGCCGACGTACGCATGGCCGCCGGCGCCGGCCAGCAGCGGCTTTACCTGATCCCCGCCCGCGACCTGGTGATCGTGCGCCAGGCCACCGGCATCCTGGACCGCACGCCGGCCGAGGCGCGGGAGTGGTCGGACCGGGCTTTCCTCGATCTGCTGCTCGCCTGAGCCGCATTACAGACCGGTAAGCTTCGCCGAACGCGCTTGCCGTGCGGGCGGGGCGGGCTTACGCCTTCGTTCAAAGAACAACGTCTTCGAAGGAAACGCCGCCATGATCGACCGTCGCCGACTTCTGCTCGCCGCCGCGGCGGGGAGCGCGCTGGGCGCCTCCGGTTGCGCCGTGTTCGGCCGCGGCGCGCCCGCCGCCGCCGCGCCCGCCGTCTCCGACCCCGACCAGGCGGCGCGCCAGAACGCCCTGTTCGACCGCATCTTCAAGGAGCAGCTGGCCGAGTCGCCCGAGGGCATGACCGGCCTGGGCCTGGACCGCACGCCGGACGGCGCCTGGGCCCTGTCGCGACTCGACGACCGCTCGACGGCCGCCTTCGAGCGCAACGCCGCCAAGAACCGCCAGTACCTGGCCGAGCTGAAGGCGATCGACCGCAAGCGGCTGGCCGGCATGGACGCGGTCAACCACGACACCATCCTGTTCGCCGGCGAGACCGCGCAGATGGGCGAGCGGTTCA
>DASPKD010000182.1:0-8141 GCA_035628275.1 Caulobacteraceae bacterium
CAGAATGATCTCCTCCAGACCGGCGTCTTCGTCTCGGAGGGGCGGGACCGGGTCCGTCTCGTGCGCGAGATTGTTGGACTCGTCCGTTTGCGCGTCATACGCGTCGGGGCGACTCAGCTTGAAACTCCTCTGCCGCTCTATCGGGCAATGCGGACCTTACCACGCGGGTTCCCCGCGGTCATCCGGCAGAGGGGCGCTTCGCGTCCGCAGCGCGGTCGAGGACGCCGCGTTCAGGGGCGCGTGCAGGTAGGTCCAGGCCGGCGCGCTCAACCCGGCCAGGGCCCGGGCGCGGGCTTGGGGGACCCGGACCGAGGCCAGGCGGCGGGCGGCGGGGGCGAAGCGGCTGCGGATCAGGGCGCCGGGACGGGCGATCACCGCGATCGGGACCAGCCGCGCGATCTCCAGCCAGCCGCGCCAGCGGTGGAAGCCAGCCAGATTGTCCGAACCCATCAGCCAGACGAAGCGCACGCCGGGAAAGCGGGCCTTCAGCGCGCGCAGGGTGTCGACGGTGTAGGCCGTGCCGATCCGGGTCTCGAAGTCGGACACGATCATCGAGGGCCCGCGCGCCGCCCTGCGCGCGCTGGCCATGCGCTGGGGCAGCGGGGCGGTCTCGCGGGCGGACTTCAGCGGGTTCTGCGGCGACACCAGCCAGACCACCCGGTCCAGCCCCAGCCGCGTCAGCGCCGTCTCGGCGACGTGGGCGTGGCCCTCGTGCGCCGGGTTGAAGGAGCCGCCGAGCAGGCCGACCCGCATCCCGCGCTCCAGATGCAAGCCTGGCCGTATCGCGCCGCGGCGTGCGTCAGGGCCTTCTGGCGCGGGGCCGGCGGACCACATCGACGCGGATCAGGGACGCCATTCGGCGGGCTGGTCGTCGGCCTCGGCCGGCCTCGCCTCGGCGGCGCGGCGGGCGCGGATCTCGCCCCAGGCGGCGCGCAGCAGATCGGTCACGCCGCGCCCGGACACGCCGGAGATCACGAACACCTCGCGCCCGCTCTCCTCCTCCAGCGCCTCGGCCTTGAGGATGCGGTCGTCGTCGGTCAGGGCATCGACCTTGTTCAGCGCCACCAGCTCGGGCTTGTCCTCCAGCCCCGCGCCATAGGCGACCAGCTCGTCGCGGATGGTGCGGTAGGCGGCCGCCGGATCGTCCTGGGTCCCGTCGATCAGGTGGATCAGCACCGCGGTGCGCTCGACGTGGCCCAGGAACTTGGTGCCGAGCCCCGCGCCCTCCGAGGCGCCCTCGATCAGGCCGGGAATGTCGGCCAGCACGAAGCGCTCGTTGGAGGACAGGTCGACCACGCCGAGGTTGGGGGTGAGGGTGGTGAAGGGGTAGTCGGCGATCTTGGGCGTGGCCGCCGAGGTGGCCGCCAGGAAGGTCGATTTGCCGGCGTTGGGCAGGCCGACCAGCCCGGCGTCGGCGATCAGCTTCAGCCGAAGCCAGATGGTCTTCTCCTCGCCCGGCAGGCCGGGGTTGGCGTGCTTGGGCGCCTGGTTGATCGGCCCCTTGAAGTGGATGTTGCCCCAGCCGCCGTTGCCGCCCTTGGCCAGCAGCACCCGCATGCCGGGGCGGTCCATGTCGGCGATCAGGGTCTCGCGGTCCTCCTCGAACACCTGGGTGCCGACCGGCACCTTCAGCACCACGTCGGCGCCGGCCGCGCCGTAGCGCTGCTTGCCCATGCCGTGCACGCCCGTGCCGGCCTTGAAGTGCTGCTGGTAGCGGTAGTCGATCAGGGTGTTCAGCCCCTCCACCGCTTCGATCCAGACGTCGCCGCCGCGCCCGCCGTCGCCGCCGTCGGGGCCGCCGTACTCGATGTACTTCTCGCGCCGGAACGACACGGCGCCGCCGCCGCCGTCGCCGGAGCGGATGTAGATCTTGGCCTGGTCGAGAAACTTCATCGCGCTCTCTTCGCCCGAATGCGGGCGAGGGGCAAATCCGGACTAGAGCACCGCCTCGCGCGAGGCGCCGCCGCGGACCTCGACCCGGCGCACGATGGCCATCTCCTCGCCGGATCCGGACGTCGGGCGCGCGCGGGCGATCACGTACCAGGCGCCGTCGGGCAGGCCGGTGAAGCTGAACGCGCCCTTGGCGTCGCAGGTGGTGGTGCGGACGTAGCGGCTGTAGTCGCCGCCGGCGGCGGCCACCTGGCGGCTGCGGACCGTGGCCAGCGGCACGGCCGCGTGGGTGGTGGAGCCGTAGAGCGCCGATATGCGCTGGCGCGAGTAGCCGGTCTCCGGCGTCAACCCGACCGATCCGCCGGCGCAGGTGTAGGCCTGCTTGGCCGCCGAACGGTATTCGACCTGGCCGCGCACGATGTTGCGGCCCTCGCCGGTGGACCAGGCGAAATCCTCGGCCCGGAAGGTCGTGCTCGTAACCGCCGCGCGCGGGCCGTCGTCGCGGGTCGGCACGGTCTCGCAGGCGCCCAGCAGGGTCAGGGGGATCAGGGGGAGCAGTCGTTTCATGGCGTCAGGTCCGATGGTGAGGCGCGGCGGATTGAGCAACGCGGCCGGTGCGGCCGAGGTTTCGAGCCGCCGCGCCGTCTCTCTACAACCTGAACTCGGCGGAGTCGTGTCCCGACGCCCGCTCGAGCCGTCGACCGCGTGCGGCGGGCTTCAGCTCGTCACGCAGAAAGTCGCCCTTGGAGGCGGCCAGCAGGAAGGCGGCGTAAACGTCGGTCGAAACCGGTTCGTAGGACCAGAGGTCTCCGTCCAGCAGCCGCACGAACAGGGTCTTGCGATCCGGGTCGTAGCCGATCCAGTCGACCACGGCGGAGTCTACGTGAGGCATGAAACGCACGGGTACTCGGGCACTGTACGAGAGCCGACAGAACGAGCCGGATTGACTTAAGTTTCGGCTTAGCCGTTCAAACCTTTTCGGAAATTCGAATTGCGGCGCGGCAGCCGGCCTGGATCGCCGCCGACAGCAGCCGGTAGGCGGGGGCCTCGCGCGCGCCCCGCTCGACCGCGTGGTCGCGGTGCGCCAGCTCGTCGTCGCGGAACTGCGACAGCTCCGCCGCCAGCGCCGGTTCGCGGGCCTTTAGCTCGGAAATCTGGCCGGCGTAGTGGTCCTCGATCACCGTCTCGACCGCCTCGGTGCAGGCGTGCGCCGCCTTCTCGCCCATCAGGGCCGTGGCGACGCCGAGCGTAAAGCCCGCCGCCCGCCAGACCGGCGCCATCAGGGTCGGCCGCACCCGCTGTTCGGTCAGCAGTTTATCGAAGCGGTCGAGGTGGACCTGCTCGTGCGCCTCCATCTCGGCCAGGTCGGCGGCGACGCCCTCACGGCCCGGCGCGCGCTCGAACACCGCCCGCTGGCCGCGATAAATGTGCACGGCGGCGAGTTCGCCGGCGTGATCGACCCGCAGGATTTCGCCCAGGCGGGCGCGCACGGCGCCCAGGCCCGGGCGGGGAAGCGGCGTGTCAGCCACGAACGGAGTCCTTGCGGCGAGCCGCGAGCAGGCTCAGCAGGGCCAACAAGGCCGAAGCGATCGCGTTCCACCCGGCCATCGAGATCCCGGCGAAACTCCAGGCGGCCACGTCGCAGGCGACCGCCCGCACGGTCTTGGCCCCGGTGATCGTCGCGGTCAGGTCCTCTATGCTGATGGCGCCGGGCTTGGACCCGCCGCAGGTGGCGGGCAGCTCCCACCACTTCAGCTCGCCCCCGGCGTGGAAACCGGCGGTGATCGCGCCCGTGGTGAAGATCGCGAACAGCAGGAAGGCGGCCAGCCGCGGCGTGCCCTTCGACCGGAACGCCAGCGCCCACAGGCTGGCCGGCACGGCCACCACCAGGGCGAACCAGTAGACCTCGCGCTGCTTCAGGCAGAGCGCGCAGGGGGCGTAGCCGCCGAACTGCTCGAACGCGTGAGCGGCGCCCAGCATGGCCGCCGAGGCCAGGGCGGCGTACAGGGTCCACCAGCGCAGCATGATCCGCATCGCGTTCATGATCCGAGACTTAACCGTTGCGGAGCCGGGCGTCGAGTTAGTGCGGGATCAGCTTGAGCAGCACGAAGCCGACGACGATCAGCACGACCAGACCCATGGTGACCATGGCCAGGCGGCGCTCGACCACCTCCAGAATCTTCGGGCCGAAGCGCTTCAGCACCCAGGCGACTATGAAGAACCGGATGCCGCGGGTCAGGATCGAGGCCCACAGGAAGGTGAACAGGCTGTACTTGGCCAGACCCGCGGCGATGGTCACCACCTTGTAGGGAATGGGCGTCACGCCTTTGCCGAGGATCACCCACAGACCGTACTGGTCGAACCAGGTGCGGTAGGTGTCGATGCCCTCGCCGTGGCCGAGGACCCGCAGCAGCCATTCGCCGAGCGGCTGGGCGTAGTAGCCGATGGCGTAGCCGGCGAACCCGCCCAGCACCGAGGCCGCGGTGCAGACGAAGGCGTAGAAATAGGCCCGGTCCGGCCGCGCCAGCACCATGGGGCCCAGCATCACGTCGGGCGGGATTGGGAAGAACGAACTCTCGGCGAAGGACACCGCCGCCATGGCGGGCACCGCGTGCTTGCCCCCGGCCAGCCGCATCACCCAGTTGTACATGGCCCTCAGCGGGTCGAAGCGCTTGCGCGGCTCGGCGGCGGTCTCGTGCGACAAGGCGGTGCTCCGGAACTGACCCGCCGCCCCTAGCAGGCTTCACGCCCCCTGTCGCCGGGCGCGAAGCCGCGTCTTCAGGCGCCCAGCTGGAAACCTTGGGCGGGCTGAGCTTCGTCGGCGACAGGCTCGGAAGCCGGAGGCCAGGCGCGGACCGGTTCGATACGGGGCGCCAGCTCGTCCGCCAGGGCGTCGAACTCCTGGAAGAAGAACTGGCGGCGCTCGTCCACCTCCAGCAGGATCTCGTGCATGGCCGAAGGGACCTCGACGTAGCGGCCCTTAGGCAGGCGCTTGGCCAGCCACTTGGCGGTGGTCTTCCACACCCGGGTGTCGTCGCCGGCCTGGACGATGGAGACCGGGATGCGGACCTTCTTCATCGGCTTGATCTTCAGCGCCCGCTCGCCCGCGTCCACCGCGAACGCCAGCCAGCCCCAGGTGACCCCGCCCAGCGCCAGGTGGGGGCAGGCGTACAGCTGCTCGCGCCAGCGCTCGTAGCGGGTGCGGTCGCTGGTCAGGGCGTCCTTTTCGAAGGTGTGCTCGAACGGGTCCTCGAACGCCTCCAGCACGTACTCGCCGGCCTTGCCGTGACGCACGTTCCAGCGGGCGGCGAAGCGGACCGACCACAGGCTCTTCTTGCCGGTCTTGATCCGCAGCATCGGGCTGGACAGCACCGCGGCGGCGAAGCGGCTCTCTCCGCCGGTCAGCGACAGCAGGTTCAGCACCCCGCCCATCGAATGGCCGACCATGATCCACGGCTTGGGCGCGCGGCTCTCGTAGGCGTCCAGCAGGCGCGAGAAATCGTCGAGATACTCCTCCACCGCCCGGGCGTGACCCTTCAGCCGGTCGGGCAGCAGGCGGGCCGACAGGCCCTGTCCGCGCCAGTCGTGGGCCAGCACCGCGAAGCCGCGGGCCAGGAAGTCGCCGATGGTCTCGTAGTACTTCTCGATCGGCTCGGTGCGGCCGGGGCTGAGCACCACGGTGCCGCGCGCCTCGCCGGTCGGCTCCCAGAAGGCGGCGCGCAGGCGCAGGCCCCCGGCGCCGCGGTACCACTCGCCGGTTCCGCCCGCGGGCGCGGCGGCGCCCGGGATCGACATCAGCGGCGCATTGGCGGCGAAGGCGGCGACTCGGTTCACGCGGGCTTCCTGAATCTGAGGGTCATACGATCGCTCTCGCCGATCAGGTCGTACTTCGCGTGGTTGAAGTCGGGGTTGGCGGGCCGGCCGCGGGGCGCCGACAGCCGTTGCGGGGGCAGGGTCCAGACGCCGAAGGGATGGTCCTTGGTGTCCTTGGGGTTGGCGTTGATCTCGCTGGAGGCGACGAAGGCGAAACCCGCCTCGGCGGCCAGCTGTTTCACGAACGGCTCCTGCACGTAGCCGTTCGAGGCCGCCGGGTCCTGCGTATTGCCGATATTTGCGCGGTGCTGCTCCACGCCCAGGAAGCCGCCGGGCTTCAGCGCCGCGAAGGCGTCGGCGAAGGCTTTTTCCGCCAGGCCGGCGGCCATCCAGTTGTGGATATTTCGCATGAACATGACGAGATCGACGCTGTTCGGCGGCGTCAGCGGGCCGCTGGTCTGGCCGAACTCCACCATCTTAACGTCGCCGTACCGTTTACGATCCGAGAAGCGCTCGCGGAATCGCGCGGCGATCTGGGCCGCGGCCGGGTTCTCGGCCGGATCGACCTGCATGTTGGCGGCGTAGAGGCGGCCTTTGTTTTCCGCCAGGTAGGGAGCGAGGATCTCGGTCCACCAGCCCGCGCCGGGCCAGAATTCCAGCACCGTCATTTCGGGCTTGAGACCGAAGAACTGCAAGGTTTCCTTCGGGTGGCGCCAGGCGTCCCGCGGACGATCGCCGGCGCGCCAGTCCCCGGCCACCGCCCATTCCAGCGTGCCCTTCTCGGGACCGTTCTCGGACTTGGGCTCGCCGGCGGAAGGCGCCTGCGCGTCGGACTCCGGCGCGCGGCCGCAGGCGGAGACCAGCAGCAGACCGGCCGTTCCCGTCAGAACGCTCCTGCGCGACGCGACCGGCGCACGCTCGACCATCGACAACCCCCGTGGGCGCTGCGCACCCCCGCGCCCGACCGTACCCGCGTGTAAACCGCTCCGCACCGACCGTCAAAGCGCGCGGGGGCTCAGGGCTTGCGGAATCGCAGCGTCATGCGGTCGCTCTCGCCGATCGCGTCGTACTGGGCGCGCTCCTCGGGCGTCAGCGGCGTGGCCCGGTCGATCGGGTTGCCCGGCCGCGGCGTCGACTGGCGCACCGGCGCCAGGGTCCAGACGCCGAACGGATGGTCGCGGTCGTCCTTGGCGTTGGCGTTCAGCTCCGACTTGGCGTCCAGGGCGAAGCCCGCCCCCTTCGCCTTGGCGATCACCCAGCTCTCGGGCACGTAGCCGGTGTTGGTCTTGACCGGATCGTAGCCCTCGGGCGCGCGGTGCTGCTCGACCGCCAGCACGCCGCCGGGCTTCAGCGCCTTGAACCACTCGGCCATGTAGCGCTCGACCAGACCCTCGCGCGCGGCCCAGTTGTGGAAGGCGCGGGCGACCAGGATCATGTCGGCCGAGCCGGGCTCGACCTTCAGCCCGTTGGCCATGCTGAAGTCGGCGGTCGCCACCTTGCCGAACCGCGCGTCGGAGAAGCGGGCGGCGAAGTCGACGTGGCTCTTCTCGACCTGGGCCTTCTGTTCGGGCGTCAGGCTCGGGTTGGCGCGGTCGCCCATGGCGGCGACGTAGGTCCCGCCGGTGGCGGCGGCGTAGGGGGCCAGGATCTCGGTCCACCAGGCCTCGCCGCCCGGCCCGATCTCCACCACCGTCATGCCGGGGCGCAGGCCCCAGAAGGTCAGGCTCTCGTAGGGGCGGCGCTGGGCGTCGCGGGCCTTGTGCGCGGCCGAGCGCCAGTCGCCGGCGACCGCGGCCTTGAGCGCGGCGTCCTCCTCGAACTTGGGCGAGGTCGCCTTGGCCGCGGTCGGGAAGGGCGAGGCGGCGAAGGCAGGGCCGGCGGCGAGCGCGGCGAGGACGGCGGCGGCGACAAAGGTGCGGCGCATGAAGGAAGCTCCCCGACGAGGTTTGAAGGCAAACTAGACGGCTGAGGCGCGGGCGCAAGGGCGCTCGGCTCGGACGGGAAGCGTGACGGGCCCTTGCGGCGGAAAATCCGCTTCCTAACTCATCGGACGGAGGCGCCGGACGGCCGGGCCTCCGGTTCTCGCGGCGCCTTTCAGGGCCGTGCGGGCCGATCCCATAGCGCTCCGGGTCGAGACGCGGAGCGCGCGCAACCTTGCTGAATCTAGGAGGATGCTCACATGCGCAGCACGCTCGATTTCTCTCCCCTCTACCGTTCCGTCGTCGGCTTCGACCGGCTGGCCGACCTGCTCGAGGCAGCGGCCAAGACCGAGCCGTCGACCAACTGGCCGCCCTACAACATCGAGGCCACGGGCGAGGACTCCTACCGCGTCGAGATCGCCGTCGCCGGCTTCAAGGCCGACGAGCTGAACGTCGAGGTCAAGGAGAACCTGCTGACCGTCCAGGGCCGCAAGACCGCCAACGACGACGAGCAGAGCA
>DASPKD010000183.1:0-9239 GCA_035628275.1 Caulobacteraceae bacterium
CGGGCGCGAGAAGCCCGACGAGGTGATCGTGATCGGCGGCCACCTGGACTCCTGGGACCTCGGCACCGGCGCGGTGGACGACGCGGCCGGGGTGGCGATCACCACCGCGGCGCTGAAGCTGATCGCCGACCTGCCCTACAAGCCGCGCCGCACCATCCGGGTGGTCTGGTGGGGTTCGGAGGAGCTGAGCCAGCCCGCGCCCAAGCCGGGGCTCGCCGGCGCGCAGGCCTACGCCGACGCCCGCAAGGACGTGCTGGGCGGCCACGTGATCGCCAGCGAGAGCGACTTCGGCGCCGGCCGGATCTACAGCTTCGTCCTGCCCGCGGGCTTCGCCGGGTCCGACCTTCAGAAGACCGCCGCGCGGGTGCTGGCGCCGCTGGCGATCAACTTCGACCCCTCGCCCGCCACCAGCGGCGGCCCCGACACCGGCCCGCTGTTCCAGAAGGGCGTGCCGGTGTTTCGCCTGCAGCAGGACGGCAGCGACTACTTCGACGTCCACCACACCCCGAACGACGTGATCGACCGCATCGACCCGAAGGCGATGGACCAGAACGTCGCCGCCTGGGCCGCCCTGCTGTGGCTGATCGCCGACTCCGACGTCGACTTCCGCAACCCCCCGCCGCCGCCGGCCAAGCCTGCGAGTTAGTCTCTGTCCAGGCCGCTTCGCGCGAGCGCCACGGGGGCACAGGGGCGTCGCGGTCGTCGACATCCCCGGCGCATAGACCCGCCCCGCCACCCAGGTGCGCTACACCGGCTGGTGACCCGAGGGTCCCTGACGGCACGAGCGAGAGACCGCCCGGGTCGCCCCGCCCGGGTCGTTTCGGATCGGTTCGCGACCTCCGAATTTCGGGCGTCTTCGGCCCGGCTGTCGCGTTGACTCCTGCGGGGTCGGCTGTATAAGTCCGGCCTCTTCGCCCGCGGGCTCTCTCGCGGGCGCAATCTTTTTTGTGTCACGAGGCTCCGTCCGATGTACGCGGTGATCAAGACCGGCGGCAAGCAATACCGGGTCCAGCCCGGCGACGTGCTGGTCGTCGAAAAGCTCGAGGGCGAGCCCGGCGCGGAGATCCGCTTCGACCAGGTTCTGATGGTCGGCGACGAGGGCGGCGCCACGGTGGGCGCGCCCCTGGTCGACGGCGCGGTGGTGACCGGCGCCCTGATCGAGACCCGCAAGGGCGAGAAGGTGCGGATCTTCAAGAAGACCCGCCGCCAGGGCTACCGCCGCACCCGCGGCCACCGTCAGACCGAGTCGGTTATCCGCGTCACCGCCCTGACCGGCGCCGGCAAGGACGCCAAGTGGGACGGCACGGTCGACTTGACGCCGCGTTCGGTGCTGGTGGCCCGCGCGCGCGGTCTGGCCGGCTCGCTCGCCGCGACCGAGGAAACCGTTCCGGCCGGCGTCACGGCCGAAGCCGTGGTCGTCGACGACGTGAAGGACGCGACCGTCCACGCCGCGGTCGTCGAGCACGCCGATCCGGCTCCGGAAGCCGCGCCGAAGAAGACCAAGGCCAAGAAGGCCGAGGCCGAAGCGCCCGCCGCCGAGGCAGCCGCTCCGGCGGGCGAGGCCGCTCCGAAGAAGGCCAAGGCCAAGAAGAAAACCGACGACGCCGCGCCCGAAGGCGGCGAGGCGTAAGTTCCAGAGTAGTCAGGAGAGCGACCCATGGCTCACAAGAAATCCGGCGGCTCGTCGCGCAACGGCCGCGACTCCGAATCCAAGCGCCTCGGCGTCAAGAAGTACGGCGGCGAGCGCGTGCTGGCCGGCAACATCCTGGTGCGCCAGCGCGGCACCACCTTCTATCCCGGCGACAACGTCGGCATGGGCCGTGACCACACCCTGTTCGCCCTGACCCAGGGCGAGGTGAAGTTCACGCGCAAGCGCGACGACAAATGTTTCGTCTCCGTCATGCCGGCCGTACAGGCCCAGGCCGCCGAGTAGGCGCGACCGAACGCACGTTCCGGATCGCGCCGCCCCTAGCGAGCGATCCGGACGAGGAAACTTCCAGCGGGGAGTCCGGGTCGCCGGGCTCCCCGTTTTCGTTTCCCGCGGACCGCAAAGGAGAGCGGCCATGTGCGTGATCGAGATCAGTCCCAGAATAGAGACCCGGCGGCTGCTGATGCGCGCGCCGGAGGACCGCGACGCCGCCCGGATCGCGGCGCTGGCCGACGACTACGACATCGCGAAGATGACCTCGCGCATGCCCCACCCCTACGGCGTGAAGGACGCGCGCGAGTTCGTGGCCCGCACCTCGGCCCAGGACCCGAGCCGCGACAACGCCTTCCTGATCGAGCACGAGGACGAGGGCGTGGTCGGTTGCATCGGCTTCTTCACCGACGTCGATCCCTATCCCGAGGTGGGCTACTGGATCGGCCGTCCCTGGTGGGGCCGCGGCTTCGCCGGCGAGGCCCTGACCGGCGCGCTCGATTGGGCGCGCCGCTCGTGGGGCAAGCGCGCGATCGCCGCCGGCCACTTCGAGGACAACCCGGCGTCGGGGCGGGTGCTGGTCAAGGCCGGCTTCCTGTACACTGGCGAGGTCCGCACCATGCCCTCGCGGGCCCGGGGCGAGCCGGTGCGTACGCCGCGGATGATCTGGCTGCCGTGAGGCTTGGCGCAGGCGACGACGGCCCTTAACTAGGCCGCACGGCCTGCGCCTGTCGCGCGGCGCAGGAACGTTCGCTTCATGACCCTTCCCGACTACGCCCTAGAGGTCTCCGGCCTGGTGAAGACCTATCCGGCCGGCAAGACCACGCCGGAGAAGACGGCGCTGAAAGGGGTGGACCTGCAGGTGCGCCGGGGCTCGATGTTCGGCCTGCTTGGCCCCAATGGCGCGGGCAAGTCGACCCTGATCAACATCCTGGCCGGGCTGACGCGCAAGACCGCCGGGGCCGCGCGCATTTGGGACCGCGACATCGACCAGCGCCCCCGCGACGCCCGCGCGGCGCTCGGCGTCGTGCCGCAGGAGCTGGCCGCCGACGTCTTCTTCACCCCGAAGGAGGCGCTGGAGGTCCAGGCGGGCCTCTACGGCGTGCCCAAGGCCGAGCGCCGCACCGCCGAGCTGCTGGAGGCGCTGGGCCTGGCCGACAAGGCGAACGCCTACGTTCGCCAGCTGTCTGGCGGGATGAAGCGGCGGCTGATGGTGGCCAAGGCGCTGGTGCACGCGCCGCCGGTGCTGATCCTGGACGAGCCGACCGCCGGCGTCGACGTGGAGCTCCGCCGCCAGCTCTGGGCCTACGTCCGGCGGCTGAACGCGCAGGGGGTGACGGTGGTGCTGACCACCCACTACCTGGAGGAGGCGCAGGAGCTCTGCGACACCATCGCCATCATCAACCGCGGCCAGGTCGCCGCCTGCGAGCCCACCGGCCAGCTGCTGCGCCGGCTCGACACCCGCTCAGTGGTGGTCACGCCCGAGGAGCCGCTGGAAACCGCGCCCGCCCTGGCCGGCTTCGACGTGAAGCCCCGCCCCGGCGGCGCCTTCGCGGTCACCTACCGCACCGGCCAGTCCAGCGTGGAGCAGGTGCTGGCCGCGATCCGTAGCGCGGGGCTCCGCATCAAGGACGTCGCCACCGAGGATCCGGACCTGGAAGACGTGTTCCTGGCCCTGACCTACGGCGATCCCGACGCGCCCGACCCGACAAAGGATTGAGCCCCGCGAGGCTTTCCGCTACAGGTCCCCTCCCTGCGAAACGCACCCGTAGCTCAGCTGGATAGAGCGTTGCCCTCCGAAGGCAAAGGTCACACGTTCGAATCGTGTCGGGTGCGCCATACGCTCCGTCGCAGGCGGTCGAAGCAGCTCAGCTGAAGAACCTGACTTCTCACTCCGCCGACGGAGCCGCGGCCGGCGCGGGCGCGTTCTGGGCGGCGGCCTTCTCCAGCTTTTCGCGCAGCACGAAGCCGATGCGGCGGGGCTCGTCCTTCTCGCGGGGAAGCGAGGTCAGCAGCACGTTGAGGTGCTCGTAGTGCTGGATCAGCCGCACCGGTCGGCCGTGCTGGTTCTTGCCGTAGAACAGGATCAGGTCCGGCCCCCAGAAGCCCAGGTCCTGGATGTGGAAGGTCTGGTCGCCAGGCGCGCCGACCAGACGCGCGCCGATCTCCTCCTCCGGGCTCAGGCTCTTTTCGTAGTCCTCGATCAGCCGGCCCAGGCGCACGAACGCCCACTCGGCCGGGTTGGACATGCGTGCGGTGAGCCCCCGCGCCAGCTCCTCGGCGTCCTCGGGCGTGGTCCAGGCGGTGACCGGGACCGGCGGGGCTTCGCCGTCTGCGGAACGCGGAACCTCTCCGGCCGCGGCGGCCGAAGGGGCGTCGGGATCGACGTCGGGCAGATAGCGGGCGGCGGCGTCGTCGCGCGGATCGGGGTCGCTCATGGCCCGACCCTAGAGCAGCCGGGCCGCTTCCCGCCAGCCTAGATCAGCTGGCCCCGCCCGCTGGGCAGTTCCTGGTAGCGGTGCACGCGCACCCCCATGACCAGGCCGAAGCCGATCATCAGGCTCAGCATCACCGTGCCGCCGTAGGAGAGCAGCGGCTGGGGCACGCCCACCACCGGCGCCAAGCCCATCACCATGGCGCCGTTGATCACCACGTAGGAGGCGAAGGTCGCGATCACGCCCGCCGCGCCCAACCGGCCGAAGTGGCTGTGCGACAGGCTGGCGATGCGCAGCGTCGAGGCGACCACCAGGCCCATGACCAGCAGCACCGCGAAGGTGCCGACGAATCCGAACTCCTCGCCCACCGTCGCCAGGATAAAGTCGGTCTGCTTCTCGGGCAGGAAGTCGAGCTGGCTCTGCGAGCCCAGGCCGTAGCCCTTGCCGAGCAAGCCGCCCGAGCCGATCGCGGTCTTGGCCTGGATGATGTGATAGCCGGAGCCGGAGGGGTCGGCCTCCGGGTTCAGGAAGGTCATGATCCGCTGGCGCTGGTAGTCGTGCAGCACGAAGGTGATGAACGGCGGCAGGGCGGCCAGCCCCGCGGCGCCCAGGCCCACGATGATCTTCCAGCTCAGGCCCGCCATGAACATTATCGAGCCGCCGGTGATCGCCACCAGGATGGCGGTGCCGAGGTCGGGCTGGTGGGCGACCAGCAGCACCGGCACCCCGACCATGGCCGCGGGAACGATCAGCTTCCAGTGGAAGCGGGCCTCCTGGGCGGTCGCGCCGTGGTACCAGCGGGCCAGCGCCAGCACGACGCCGATCTTCATGATCTCGGACGGCTGCAGGCTGGTGAAGCCCAGGTCCAGCCAGCGCCGCGCGCCCATGCGCACCTCGCCCACCGCCTCCACCGCCAGCAGCAGCAGCAGCGCCGCCGCGTAAATCGGATAGGCGGCGGCGAACCATACGCGCAGGTCGATGAGCGCCAGGCCCAGCATCATCACGAAGAAGATGCAGAAGCGGGTCAGGTGCGCGCCCGCCCACGGGTCCCAGGACCCGCCGGCGATCGAATAGAGCATCAGCGCGCCCATGCCGGCGACGAAGGCGAGCAAGCTGGCGAGCTTCCAGTCGAGTTCGCCGATTTTCTCCGACAGGCGCTCGCGCTGGCCGGGACGAGTGAGGGCGCTGGCGGTCACGTGGGTCGGCCTTGGGCTGGATCGGGAGCCGGGGCGTCGGCGGGCGAGGGCGCGGCGGTGCGGAACACGTCCGGCTCCTCGATCGGGGCGTCGGGCGGCGGCGCGGTCGGCTCGGCGCCCTGCGGATAGGGCTGCTCGATGCGCGCGCGCAGCTCGGGGTCCTTCAGCAGCACCACCTTCATGATGTCGCGCGCACGCGGCGCCGCGTCGGCCGAGCCGCCGGCGGGCGCGTGCTGGACCAGCACGGTGATGGCGTAGCGCGGATCGTCATAGGGCGCGAAGGCCACGAACCAGGCGTGGTCGCGCTTGGACCACTCGGCGTTGCGCGGGCCGCGGCTCTCGCCCGGCTTGTAGTCGCGCGACTGGGCGGTGCCGGTCTTGCCGGCCATCTTGATCGGCCCCAGGCCCAGCTGGCTGTTGCGATAGGCGGTGCCGGTCACGTCGTTGGCCACCGCCGCCATGCCGCCGCGCACCAGCGCCAGCCGCTCCAGTGAGAACGGCATGTCCGGCGCGGCCGCACCCGACGGGCGCTCGACGCCGCCGACCGATTTGATCAGCCGCGGCTGGATCGCCTTCTTCATGTTGGCCAGCCGCGCGGTCATCACGCACAGCTGCAGCGGATTGACGTTCAGATAGCCCTGGCCGATGCCGTAGGACGGGCTCTCGCCCGGCCACCACTTCCACTGGCCCGGATTGTCGGGCTGGCGCTTCTTAAAGTAGGCCTCTTTCCAGGCGCGGTCGGGCACCACGCCGGTCTTCTGGCCGCCGATGCCGATGTCGAACTCCTGGCCCAGGCCGAAGGCGCGGGCGACGGTGGCGATCTTGTCCGGCCCGATCTCCAGCGCGACCTGGTAGAAGTAGCTGTCGCACGAGCCCTTGATCGCGTCGTGCAGGTCGACCGAGCCGTGGCCGCCGGCCTTCCAGCAGCGGAACGCGCGGCCGAAGTACCAGCTGCCGGTGCAGGTCACCCGCCGCTTGGGATTGATGCCGGCCTCCAGCGCCGCCAGGCCGGTGATCATCTTAAAGGTCGAGCCGGGCGGATAGGTGCCCGACAGCGCCTTGTCGAACAGCGGCTTGCGCTCGTACTCGGACAGCAGCTTGTAGGTCTTGGACGGCACCCCGCCGACGAAGGCGTTGGCGTCGAACGAGGGCGCCGACACCATGCACAGGATGTCGCCGTTGCGGATGTCCATGACCACCGCCGCGCCCGACTCCTCGCCGAACACCTCCAGCGCCCGGTTCTGCACGTCGGCGTCGAGCGTCAGCACCACGTCCTTGCCCGGCACGGGCGGGCGGCTGCCCTCCACGTCCTCGCCGACCACGCGGCCCTTGACGTCCACCTCGACCTTCTGTCCGCCGGGCTGGCCGCGCAGCTCCTTGTCCAGGGCCTTCTCGATGCCCTGCTTGCCGACCCGGAAGCCCGGGTGGAACAGCATCGGGTCGGGCTCCTCGCCCGCGGCCTTGGTCTTCTCGATGTCGCGGTCGGTAACCTTGGCGACGTAGCCGATCACGTGGGCGAAGGCGCCGCTGAACGGATAGAAGCGCGCCTCGTGCATGTCCGCCATGACGCCGGGCATGTCGGTGACGTGCAGGTTGATCTTGGCGAACTGCTCCCAGGTCAGGTCGGTGGCGACCGGGACCGGCGCGAAGCGCGGGCTCTGGGTGATCTCGCGGATCAGCCGGCGGCGGCGATCGGCGGTCTCGGGCAGCAGGCGCTCGACGTAGTTCAGCGTCGCGTCCAGATCCTTGGTCTCGTCGCGCACCACCAGCAGGCGGAAGCTCGGCCGGTTGCCGGCCAGCACCACGCCGTTGCGGTCCAGGATGCGCCCGCGCGGCGGCGGGATCAGGCGGAAGTTGAATTGGTTCTGCGCCGACAGGGTGCTGTAGCGGTTGGCCTGGATCACCTGCAGCTGCGCCAGGCGTCCCACCAGCGCGGTGATGCCCACGGCGGTCAGCCCGCCCAGCATGAACGAGCGGCGCAGGAACCCGCCCTGGCGCTCGTTGACGTCGGTGAAGAAGATCGCCGGTTCGCTCATCGGAACCTCACGTCGCCGTCGTCGAAGCGCTGGACCAGATGGTTGGCGAACGGGAACAGCAGCAGGGTGGCGAACACCTGCAAGCCCACCCCGATCAGGCTGGGCGCGGCCTTCACGTCCAGCATCACGAACAGGTAGGCGAAGGTGAAGGCCAGCACCGTCCCGCCGACGTACCAGGCGAACAGGGTCGGCGTGTCCTGCCCCAGGATCAGCAGGCGCGTGAACAGGATCAGGCCGTAGACCAGCAGCAGCGACAGCGCCCACAGCCCAAGCGGCGCGTGCCACAACAGGTCCAGAAACAGTCCCAGCACCAGCAGCACCGCCGGCGCCACCAGCGACGGGCGGATCAGCGGCCAGGCGAAGGCCAGCGGCAGGGCGAACACCGGCTCGGGCAGGTGCAGTCCGAACAGCCGCACCGGCGTGGCGAAGGCGATCGAGGCGGCGACCACGGCCAAGGTGGGCCAGCCGATCCAGTCCCACGGCCCGACGACGCGGACCGCCGTGCGGGGGCGTCTCACCACGTCAGCCTCCGGGCCTGGGCGGTTGCGGTTGAGTCTTCTGCGCCGGCGCGGTCGGCTGCGGACGGGCGGTGGTCGCGGCCGGCGGCGTATTCGCGCCGGCGGCGCCCGCGGCGGGCGGAGTGGCGGCGCCGGTGGTCGGGGCCGGAGCGGCGATCACCGGCGCGGCGCGCGGGGCTTCCGGCGGCGGAGCGGTGCCGAGCGCGGCCAGCGGCGGCGGGTTCAGCGCCTCGGGGCGCACCAGTTGCGAGAAGTCCTCGAACATCAGCACGCGCACGAAGTCCACCGCGCCCCGGTCGGAGAACAGCTTAACCCGCCAGGTGCCGTCGATGCCCTTGGCGGCCACGCCCACCGGCAGGCCGCGCGGCAGCACGCCGCCGTCGCCCGAGGTCAGGATCCGGTCGCCGTTCTTGATCGAGTCCGGCCCGCGCAGGAATTCCAGCTTGGGGTTGCCGCTGCCGTCGCCGACCAGGATGGCGCGCGCGTCGCTGCGGTCGATCAGCACCGGGGTCTTGGACGCCACGTCGGTCAGCAGCAGCACGCGACTGACGCTTCCGGTGGTGCCGACCACGCGGCCGACCAGGCCGTGCTCGTTGATCACCGGGTTGCCGATCTTCACGCAGCCCTTCTGGCCGTCCAGGGTCGAACAGTCGTTGGAGCCGACGTCGATCAGGCGCGAGTTGACGAACGGACCGCGGGATTCCGAAACCGCCCGCGCCGTCACCATCGGGATCGGCGGCTGGGTGCGGATGTTCAGCATCGCCTCGTAGCGGGCGTTGACGTTCTTCAGGGCGATAGCCGCGTCGCGCCAGGTCTCGAGTTCGGCCACGCGCGCTTTCAGGCGGCGGTTCTCGGACACGGCGAAGAAGTAGTCGTCGATCCAGTCCGACGCCTGGCCGGCCCAGCGCACCGGCGCGGCCAGCACGCCGTTGGTCGGCGCCGCGACGCTGTCGAACGCCTTGCGCGCGCCGCCGTAACCGTCGGCGGTCAAGGTCTCGCGTTTGTCGCCGAGCAACAGCAGAAGCGCCACCGCACCGGCCGCGATCAGACCGATCGCGGCGGTGAAGGTCAGCGGCACCTTCAGGTTCTCGAACGGACCGTCCCGGAATGACACCGGCCTGCCCCCAATTCCCGCT
>DASPKD010000184.1:0-6073 GCA_035628275.1 Caulobacteraceae bacterium
GCGGCCGAGGATCTGCCGATCCTGGGCGTGTGCCTGGGCCACCAGGCGATCGGCCAGGCGTTCGGCGGCGACGTGGTGCGGGCCAAGAGCCTGATGCACGGCAAGACCAGCCCGATCCGCCACGACGGGCGAGGGCTGTTCCGCGGCCTGCCCGACCCGTTCACCGCCACCCGCTATCACTCGCTCGCGGTCGCGCGGGACACCCTGCCGGCGAAGCTGGAAGTCACCGCCTGGACCGAGGACGGCGAGGTCATGGGCCTGCAGCACCGAACCCGGCCTGTCCACGGGGTGCAGTTCCACCCCGAGTCGATCGCCACCGAGCACGGCCACCAGCTGCTGGCCAATTTCCTCGACCTGGCCGGCGTACGCCGGACCGCGGCCGCCTGATGTCGGAAGCGTTCAAGCCCCTGCTCGGCAAGCTGGCCGAAGGCGCGACCCTGACCGCGGCCGAGGCCGAGGCGTTTTTCGGCGCCTGTCTGCGCGGCGAGGCGACCCCGGCCCAGGTGTCGGCGGCGGTCACCGCCATGCGCGTCCGCGGCGAGACGGTCGAGGAGATCGTCGCCTGCGCCAAGGCCATGCGCGGCGCCGCCACCCTGCTCGAGCACGACTTCGACGTGATTGACACCTGCGGCACCGGCGGCGACGGCCTGCACACCTACAACATCTCCACCGCCGCGGCGCTGGTGGTCGCGGGCGCCGGCGTGAAGGTCGCCAAGCACGGCAACCGTGCGCTGTCGTCCAAGTCCGGCTCCTCGGACGTGCTGGCGGCGCTGGGGGTGAACATCCAGGCGTCGCTGGAGCAGTGCCGACGGGCTCTGGACGAGGCGAACATCTGCTTCCTGTTCGCGCCCTCGCACCACGGGGCCATGCGCCACGTCGCGCCGGTCCGGACCGAGATCGGCTTCCGCACCGTGTTCAACCTGCTGGGGCCGCTGTCCAACCCGGCGGGCGCCAGGCGCCAGGTGCTGGGCGTGTACGACCAGCGGCTGATCAAGCCGATGGCCGAGGTGCTGGGGGCGCTCGGCGCCGAGCACGCCTGGGTCGTGCACGGCTGCGGCATGGACGAGATCACCACGACCGGCCACACCGACGTGGCCGAGTGGAAGGACGGCGAGGTGCGCCTTTTCGCCCTCACCCCCGAATCCGCCGGCCTGCCCCGAAGCGACGTCGAGGAGCTGCGCGGCGGACCGCCGGAGGAAAACGCGGTGGCGCTGCGCGACCTGCTCGACGGCCGTCGCGGCGCCTATCGCGACGTGGTGCTGCTGAATTCCGCCGCCGCCCTGCTGGTCGCCGACGCCGTCCCCACCATCCAGGCCGGCGTAAAGGCCGCCGCCGCCTCCATCGACGAGGGCCGGGCGAAGAGCGCGTTGGAGCGGCTGATCGAGGCGTCGAACGCGGCGCCGGAGCCCCCGGCGTGACCGACGTCCTCGCCCGCATCGCGGCCTACAAGCGTGAGGAGGTCGCCGCCCGCAAGGCCGAGCGCCCGCAGGCCGCGATCGAGGGAGCGGCGGCGCAGGCGTCTCCGCCCCGCGGCTTCGCTCGGGCGCTGGAGGCGGCCGCCGCACCGGGGCGCCTGGCTCTGATCGCCGAGATCAAGAAGGCCAGCCCCTCCAAAGGCCTGATCCGCCCCGACTTCGACCCGCCGTCGCTCGCCCGCGCCTACGAGGCGGGCGGCGCCGCGTGCCTGTCGGTGCTGACCGACGGCCCGAGCTTCCAGGGCGCCGACGAATACCTGACCGCCGCCCGCGACGCCGTCGCCCTGCCGTGCATCCGCAAGGAGTTCCTGGTCGACCCGTGGCAGGTCGCCGAGAGCCGCGCGCTGGGCGCCGACGCGATCCTGGTGATTCTGGCCATGATGGACGACGCCTTGGCCGGGAACCTCATGGCCGAAGCGGCGCGGCTCGGGATGGACGCCCTGGTCGAGGTCCACGACGAAGCGGAGATGGCGCGCGCCGGCCGGCTCGGCGCGACCCTGGTGGGAATCAACAACCGCGACCTGCGCAGTTTCCACGTCGACCTGGCCGTGACCGAACGGCTGGCGCCGCTGGCCCCGACGGGCGCCCTGCTGGTCACCGAGAGCGGGGTGTTCACGCCTGAAGACGCCGCCCGCGGGGCACGCGCCGGCGCCCGCGCCATGCTGGTCGGCGAAAGCCTGATGCGCCAGACCGACGTGACCGCCGCCACGCGGGCCCTGCTCGGCTGACTTCGTTCCGGAAACGATCCGCGAACACCGCCGGGCCTTCACTTGACATTAACGAAGAACACTTACAGAACGCAGGCATAGGTTCACGACTTGTTCCGAGGCGGTCCATGCTCACGCGCAAGCAGCACGAGCTCCTGATGTTCATCCACGAGCGTCTGAAGGAGACCGGCGTCTCGCCCTCGTTCGACGAAATGAAGGAGGCGCTCGACCTCGCGTCCAAGTCGGGCATCCACCGGCTGATCACGGCGCTGGAGGAACGCGGCTTCCTACGCCGCCTGCCGCACCGGGCGCGGGCGCTGGAGGTGGTGCGGCTGCCCGAGCAGGCGACGACGGCGGCGCCCGCGCGTGGCCGCCAGCCGTTCCGCCCGCAGGTGGTCGAGGGCGCCCGCGCCGCCGCAGAGCCCATGGTCGCCAACGACGTGCGAGAGCTGCCCGTACTCGGCCGCATCGCCGCCGGCGTGCCGATCGAGGCCATTCAGCACGAGCGCGACCGCATCGCCGTTCCGGAGGCCCTGCTGGGGGCGGGCGAGCACTATGTGCTGGAGGTGCAGGGCGACTCCATGATCAACGCCGGCATCCTGGACGGCGACCAGGTGCTGATCCGCAGGACCGACACCGCCCAGTCCGGCGACATCGTCGTGGCCCTGGTGATGGGCGAGGAGGCGACGCTGAAGCGCCTGCGCCGCAAGGGCGCGTCCATCGCGTTGGAGGCCGCAAACCCGGCTTACGAGACCCGCATCTTCGGTCCCGACCAGGTCGAGGTGCAGGGCAAACTGGTGGGCCTCATCCGCCGCTACCACTGACCGCCGTCCACGGCCGCTCGCCGCGCAGCTCCGCGCTCCAGCGGCCGAGCCACCGGCCGTCCCGCCGCCACAGCTCCAGCGAGCCGCCGCGCGCGAAGTCCTCGCCGTCCAGCAGCAGCGCCTGCCGACAGGCGGCCGGAACCGCGTCCACCCGCGCCCTGACCACCACCAGCCCGGCGCTGCGGCACAAGGCGTCCAGCTTCTCCGGCTTGGGCGCCTTGCGCCCCCACCAGGCGGCGATCTCTCCCGGGCCGGGCGTCAGCGGCGCGCAGGATGACCGATCGCAGGTCCAGCGCGCTTTGACCGCCGCGGCGGGGTCGGCCGGCTCGGCCAGACCGCGCCTGCGCCGCCAGAACTCAATGGCGAACAGCTTGCTGTCGGGCCTGAGCGCCACGGCTTGGCCGCCGTCGCGCACCGCCGCCGCCGCGCCGTCGGCCGCGATCCAGACGTCCGGCGGCTCGGGCCGGGGCCACAGCATCACCGCCGCGGCGAACGGCAGCCCGAGCCACCGCCCCTTGCCCTTCCACAGGCACAGCCACAGCAGGCCGATGAACGCCACCGGCAGGGCCGCGGCCGGCGCGGCGGCGACCACGCGCACCCCGCCGGGCAGGCCGGAGACCAATCGCGCCACAGCCGTCATCGCCTCCACGCCCCACCCGGCCACCGCCAGGAACGGCCCGCCGAGCCCCGCCGTCTCTAGCGCCGCGCCCAGCGCCAGGAACGGCATGATCACGAACGACGACAAAGGCGCCACGACCAGGTTCGCCAGCAGGCCGTAGACCGCCGTCCGGTTGAAGTGCTGCATGGCGAACGGCCCCGTCGCCAACCCGGCCACGAAGCTGGTCGCCACCGCCAGGAAGAGCCAGTCGCGCCCGCGCTGGATCAGCAGGATCCACCAGGGCGCCGAGATTTCGCTGATCCTTCGCGGCCACACCTCGGCCAACGCCACCAGGGCGGCGGTGGCGGCGAAGGACATCTGGAATCCCGGCTGCACCACCGATTCGGGACGGGTCAGCAGCACGGCAAAGGCCGCGACCGCCAGGGCGTTCAGGCTGATCGCCCGGCGGTTCAGCAGGATCGCGCCGAACGCCACGGCCGCGGTCACCGCCGCCCGCTCCGCCGGCGAGGGCGCACCCGACACCACCAGATAGACGCCGACCGCGACCAGGCCCGCGACCGCGGCGACCTTCTTGCCGGGGACTCTCAGCGCCAGCCACGGCCAGGCGGCCACGCCCAGCCGCACGGCGAAGAACACGAAGCCGCCGACGATGGCCATGTGCAGGCCCGAGATCGAAAGGATGTGCGCCAGGCCGGAGTCGCGCATGGCGTCCAGCGTCTCCTGGCCGATCCAGGCCTCGTGGCCGGTGACCATGGCCGCGGCGATCCCGCCGCTCTCAGGGCCCAGCCGGTCGACGATGCGGCTGGCCAGCGCCCAACGGCCCTCGTTCACCCACATGGTCAGCTGCAGCCGCCACGGCGCCCGAGGCAGGTCGGTCCAGCGCGGCTCGCCCAGCGCGAAGCCCACCCCGCCGATGCCCCGGAAGAAGGCGTCGCGGGCGAAGTCGTAGGCGCCCGGCGCAGCCGGAGGCGGCGGCGGGTTGAGGATCGCCCGCACCCGGACCGACGATCCCGGCGCGGGCGCCTCGCCTCGCAGGGTGACCCGCACGCGCTCCGGCGTGGCCTCGGGCGCCAGTCCGCCGATCCTGACCGGCGCGATCACCAGCCGCGCCCCGCTAGACCCCGGGCTGACGACGTCGACCACCCAGCCCTCGACCGTCACCGGGCGCGTGTCCGCCGGCGCGATCGGGGCGGTCACCCGCGCGGTGCGCAGCTTGGCGACCGCCAGCCCCGAGGCCAGGCAGGCCAGCAGGGTCGCCGCGATGATCAGCGCGCGCCGCCCGCTCCGCCGCGCCCAGACCATGAGCGCGACCGCGACCGCCGCGGCGGCGTACAGCCACCACCCCTGCGGCTCGCTCCTCAGGCCGAAGTAGACCGCGCAGCCGCCGCCGAAGGCGACCGGCGTCCACAGCGGCCAGCGGTCCGCCTGGGCGGCGATCGCGTCGCGCACGGCGGCGCGCAGGCGCGGCCAGACCGCCGGGGGCGATCCCGCCCCGGCGCTGGAAGTGTCGGCGGCGGAGGTTATAAGGCCCCTCCTCGCCAGCAGCCCGGCCGCCCCATGTCCGACCCCCGCCCCGTCGTCACCCGCATCGCCCCTTCGCCGACCGGCTTCATGCACATAGGCACTGCGAGAACGGCGTTGTTCAACCACCTTTACGCGAAGGGGCGCGGCGGCAAGTTCCTGATCCGGGTCGAGGACACCGACCGCGAACGCTCCACCGAGGCGGCGGTCCAGGCGATCTTCGAGGGCATGGCCTGGCTGGGGCTCGAGGCCGACGAGGAGCCGGTGTTCCAGTTCGCGCGCGCCGAGCGCCACCGGGAAGTCGTGGGCGAACTGCTGTCCGCGGGCGCCGCATACCGCTGCTGGATGAGCCCTGAGGAAGTCACGGCCGAGCGTGAGCGGGCGCAAGCCGAGAACCGCCGCTTCCAGTCGCCCTGGCGCGACCGCGAGCCCTCGGTTGAGCAACTGTCGCAGCCGCACGTCGTGCGCTTCCGCGGGCCTACGGCGGGCGAGACGGTCGTGGACGACCAGGTGCAGGGCGAGGTGCGCTGGAAGAACGCGGTGCTGGACGACCTGGTGCTGCTGCGCTCCGACGGGGCGCCGACCTACAACCTGGCCGTGGTGGTCGACGACCACGACATGGGGATCACTCACGTGATCCGCGGCGACGACCATCTGAACAACGCCGCGCGCCAGAGCCTGATCTATGAGGCGCTGGGCTGGGAGAAGCCCGCCTTCGCCCATGTGCCGCTGATCCACGGACCCGACGGCGCCAAGCTGTCCAAGCGGCACGGGGCGCAGTCGGTGACCGACTTCGCCGAGCAGGGCTACCTGCCCGAGGCCATGCGCAACTACCTGGCGCGGCTGGGCTGGGGGCACGGCGACGCGGAGATCTTCTCCGACGAGGAGGCCCGCGGCTGGTTCGACGTGAAGGACGTGGGCCGCGCC
>DASPKD010000185.1:0-13098 GCA_035628275.1 Caulobacteraceae bacterium
CCATGGTCGTTGGAACGCAGCGTGTGATCCGAATTATCCGCCCGGCGTGACGCCGCCGGGCTGAACAGCCCCGCGCGCGCCGGGTCGCATTTTCTCACGCGAACACGTCCACACCTTTCCGCCGAGACCACCCATGGCCGACGACGCGACACCTTCCCGCGATTATCGCGAAACCGTTTTCCTGCCCGAAACCCCGTTCCCGATGCGCGGCGGCCTGCCCCAGAAGGAGCCGGAAATCCTGGCCCGCTGGGCCGCGCTCGACGCCTTCGAGGCGGTGCGCCGCGACCGTCAGGCCAGGGGCGCGCCCCTGTTCGTGCTGCACGACGGCCCGCCCTACGCCAACGGCGCGATCCACATCGGGCACGCCCTGAACAAGATCCTGAAGGACTTCGTGGTCCGCTCGCGCTTCGCGCTCGGCTACGACGTCGACTACGTGCCCGGCTGGGACTGCCACGGCCTGCCGATCGAGTGGAAGATCGAGGAGGAGCTGCGCGCCAAGGGCCGCCGCAAGGACGAGGTCTCCAAGGCCGAGTTCCGCACCCGCTGCCGCGAGTACGCCGGCGACTGGATCGAGAAGCAGCGCGAGGAATTCAAGCGCCTGGGCGTGCTCGGCCGCTGGGACGCGCGCTACGCCACCATGGACTTCGCCACCGAAGCGGCGATCGTGCGCGAGTTCCACAAGTTCAAGACCTCGGGCCAGCTGTACCGCGGCTCCAAGCCGGTGATGTGGAGCCCGGTGGAACGCACCGCCCTGGCCGACGCCGAGGTCGAGTACCACGACCACGTCAGCCCCACGATCTGGGTGAAGTTTCCCGTGGTGGAGGGGGCCGAGCTTTCGCGATCAGCTATCGAGGTTCTGCGGCTGGAAGAGTCCGACCCGGTCGCGGAAGCTGAGCTCCGGCAAAACCTAGGCGGCGTTGGCGCTTCCGTCGTGATCTGGACGACCACGCCTTGGACCATACCCGCTAACCGGGCGATCTCGTACGGGCCGGACATCAATTATGGATTGTACGAAGTTGAGGCCATGGAGACCGGCCTCGCCTTCGAGCCTTGGGCCAAGCCAAGCGACCGCCTCGTCATCGGAGACAATCTAGCCGAGCAGGTAAGAGAGGCCGCCAAGATCGCGTCTTGGCGTCGGGTGGGCGACATCGATCCCGCCGGCATGGTCTGCGCCCACCCCCTGGCCGCGCTAGATTCCGGCTACGGCTTCCCCGTGCCGCTGCTGGCGGGCGAGCACGTCACCGACGACGCGGGCACCGGCTTCGTCCACACCGCGCCCGGCCACGGCCAGGAGGACTACGAGGTCTGGCGCGCCTCGGGTCGCCACGAGATCCCCGACACCGTCGATCCGGACGGGGCGTACTATGATCATGTGCCCCTGTTCGGCGGGCTGAAGGTGATCGAGACCGAAGGCAAGAAGGCCGGCAAGTTCGGCCCGGCCAACAACGCGGTGATCGACCGGCTGATCGAAGCCGGGCGGCTGCTGGCGCGCGGGCGGCTGGAGCACAGCTATCCGCACAGCTGGCGCTCCAAGGCGCCGGTCCTGTTCCGCAACACGCCCCAGTGGTTCGTCCGCATGGACCAGCCGCTGGCCGAGGGCCGGTCGCTGCGCGAAACCGCGCTGGCCTCGATCGAAGCCACCCGCTTCGTGCCCGAAGGCGGCAAGAACCGAATCCGCGGCATGGTCGAAGGCCGTCCGGACTGGCTGATCAGCCGCCAGCGCGCCTGGGGCACGCCGCTCGCGATGTTCGTGGAGAAGGACACGGGCCGGCCGCTGAACGACGAGGCGGTGGACCGCCGCATCGTCGACGCCATCGCCGCCGAGGGCGCCGACGCCTGGTTCACCCGGCCGGCCTCCGACTTCCTGGGCGAGCTCGACCCGAACGCCTACGAGAAGGTCGATGACATCCTGGACGTCTGGTTCGACTCCGGCTGCACCCACGCCTTCACCCTCGAAGGCCGCGCCGACAGCAAATGGCCGGCCGACGTCTACCTGGAAGGCTCCGACCAGCACCGCGGCTGGTTCCAGTCGTCGCTGCTGGAAAGCTCGGGCACCCGCGGGCGCGCACCCTACGGCACGGTGGTCACCCACGGCTTCACGCTGGATGAGAACGGCGAGAAGATGTCGAAGTCGCGCGGCAACACCGTCGAGCCGCAGACGATCCTGAAGGAGTCCGGCGCCGACATCCTGCGCCTGTGGGTCGGCATGACCGACTACGTCGAGGACCAGCGGATCGGCAAGACGATCCTGCAGACCACCGTCGACGCCTACCGCAAGCTGCGCAACACCATCCGCTATCTGCTGGGCGCGCTGGCCGGCTTCTCGGAGGCGGAGCGGATCGACCTGGACGCGATGCCGCCGCTGGAGCGCTTCGTCCTGCACCGGCTGTGGGAGCTCGATGGCGAGGTTCGCGCCGCCTACGAGAACTACCGCTTCCAGGACGTGGTCCGCACCCTGGCCGACTTCTGCTCCGGCGAGCTGTCGGCGCTGTACTTCGACGTCCGCAAGGACAGCCTGTACTGCGACCGCCCTGACAGCGACCGCCGCCGGGCCTGCCGCACGGTGATGGACCTGGTGTTCGAGCGGCTGACCGTGTGGCTTTCGCCGGTGCTGAGCTTCACCTGCGAGGAAGCCTGGACCACCCGCTTCCCCGACGCCGGTTCAAACCTGCTGCGGGTGTTCCCGGACACCCCGGACGCTTGGCGTAACGACGAGGAGGCGGAGCGGTGGGCGAAGGTCCAGCGCGTGCTGGAGGTCGTCACCGGCGCGCTGGAGATCGAGCGGCGCGAGAAGCGCATCGGCTCGGCGCTGGAGGCGGCGCCGAAGGTGTGGGTCGCCGACGCGGCCCTGATCGCGGCCTTCGAGGGCGTCGATCCGGCCGAGGTGTTCCGCACCAGCCAGGCCGAACTGGTCCAGGGCGACGGCCCCGCCGACGCGTTCCGCATGGGCGAGGTCCAGGGCGTGGCCGTGGAGCCGCTGCGCGCCGACGGCCGCAAGTGCGCCCGCTCCTGGCGGGTGCTGCCCGAGGTCGGCTCGGACCCGCGCTACCCCGACCTGTCGCTGCGCGACGCCGATGCGGTCGCATGGTGGGACGCGCGTCGCGAAGCGGCTAAGGTGGATGCATGACCGACCGCTTCGACGTGACCCGCGAGGGCTGGAAAGCCTACGCCCTCGCCCTGACGATCATCGTCATCGACCAGATCACCAAGGCGTGGATGCTGTACGGCCTGCACATCCGCGAGCGGGGGCGCATCGAGCTGTCGCCGATCTTCGATCTGACCTTCGTGCTGAACCGCGGCGTCAGCTTCGGCCTGTTCACCTCCGAGGGGGCGGGCCGGTGGGTGCTGTCGCTGTTCTCCATCGCGGTGGCGATCGGCCTGGCGTGGTGGGTGCGCCGCGCTGACCGGCCCCTGTTCAGCCTGGCCGTCGGCTCGATCATGGGCGGCGCGCTCGGAAACGTGATCGACCGCATCCGCTTCGGCGGCGTGGTCGACTTCCTGGACTTCTCGGGGCTGATGTTCCCTTGGGTTTTCAACGTCGCCGACAGCGCGATCACGGTGGGCGTGCTGCTGTTGCTGGCCGACGGCTTCGTGTCGGAACGCCGCAACCGGGTTGGCGCCCAGCCCGCGAAAGAGTAACTCTCTCAACTACGTGGGTCCGGGGGGCCCTCTGGAGCAGCGCATGAAGATCAACCGCGTCATGACCGCCGTCGTGCTTTCCTCGGCGGCCCTGGCCGTTTCCGCCTGCGGGTCCACCCGCCAGGCCCTCGGCATGTCCAAAGTGACGCCTGACGAGTTCCGCGTGGTCACCAAGGCGCCGCTGGTGGTGCCGCCGGACTACGCCCTGCGTCCGCCCGCCCCCGGCGAGCCGCGCCCGGCCGAACTCCAGCCCGAGAGCGCCGCGCGCCAGACCCTGCTCGGCCAGCGCGCCGGTCTGAACCGCTCGGAAGGCGAGCAGCTGCTGGTCTCCAAGGCCGGCGCCGACCGCGCCGACCCGCTGGCCCGCTATGTGGTCGACGACGAGTTCGGCGACCTCGCCTACAAGGAAAAAAGCTTCGCCGACAAGGTCATGTTCTGGCGCAAGGACGGCTCCGAGCAGGCCGCCTCCGGATCGAACGAGGTCGCTTCGATCGACCCCTCCGCCGAGGCCGAGCGCCTGAAGGCCCTGACCGGCGGCAAGCCGGTGATGATCGAAAAGGAAAAGCCCCGGTTCAAGCTGCCGGGGCTCTGATCCCTCTCTTCGATTGAAGAAGCTATTCGGCGGGCGTGCGGATCTGATGTCCGCGCGCCCGCAGCTTTTCCAGCACCCCCTCCTTGGCCACCAGCGAGCGGATCGACAGCACCGCCACCGCATGACCGGGCTGCTGCAACGCCGCCTCGATGGCGTCGGCCTGCTTGGTCATCGCCTGCCGCTTGAAGTCGCCGGCGCCGGGGATCATCGCCAGGCACCGTTCGGAGCTGCGCCGCATCTGCAGCGCGCCCTTCACATCGCCGACCGCCCAGGCCTGCCCCGCGCGGCGCACCACGGCGTCGCCGGCCTCCACTTCCTCGATGGCCTGCTCCAGGCACGCCCGTCCGCCTGCGTCCGGCATGCTCCGCAGATCCTTCAGCAAGGTCGCGGCCTTCATCTCGACCACCATGGCCGGCGCGGCCTTGACCTTGGACTTCTTCACCGCCTTGCGGACGGCCCCGTAGGGCTCGCCGTAGTTCAGGCCGACCGCCTTGCGGTAGTGCTCCGACAGCTTCAGCCCGGCGTACCAGGGCTTCATCGACTGGTAGGCGGCGGAGGTCTTCCCCGCCCGTTTGGCCGCCGCGGCCAACCGCGCCCGCATCTCCGGCGTGGCGGCGGCGTCGAGGGCGGTCTTCGACCCGGTCGCCTTTTTCATGTCGATCAGCAGCTTGGGGACCGCCAGCGGATTGGCGCCCGCCCGCACCTCAGGCGGAGTGATCACCCGGTTCGCGCCCTTAAGACGCCGCTGAAGCACCGACTGGTCCCACGTCTGCCCCTTGGGCAGGGCGTCCGGCATGCCGAGCACATAGACGGTGGTGTCCGCGTCGGACACCCGCCACCACGCCGGCCCCGGCAGCTTGCCGCGCACCACCAGCTCCGCCGATTCCACCGCCTCCACATCGTCGATCGGCGGCGTCTGCGCGGAAGCCGCGGCGACGGATGCGGCCAGAATCACGGCCGCCAGCGACAGGCGCTTCATGAGCAGTTCTCCCCCAAAAGGAGCCGCAGCGGAGCCTCAGTCCGTGACCGAAACATGGCGCCGCGGCGCGTCGGTCAGGCGAACCGCCACGCCTCTTCGGCGGCGCGTTTCAAGGCCTGGGACTTGTGCAGGGTCTCTTCGTATTCGGCCTTGGGGTCGCTGTCGGCGACCACGCCCCCGCCGGCCTGGACGTGCACGTTCCCGTCCTTGAACAGGGCGGTGCGCAGCACGATGCAGGCGTCCACAGCCCCGCCGGCCGACACGTAACCGACGCCCCCGGCGTAGCCCAGGCCGCGCTTCACCGACTCCAGCTCGTCGATGATCTCCATGGCCCGCACCTTGGGCGCGCCCGACAGGGTTCCGGCCGGCAGTGCCGCCAGCAGAGCGTCGACGGGGTCCAGGTCGGCGCGGGCGGCGCCCTCGACGTTGGAGACGATGTGCATGACGTGGCTGTAGCGCTCAACCGCGAAGCTCTCGGTCACCTTCACCGAGCCGGGTTCGGCCACCCGGCCCACGTCGTTGCGGCCGAGGTCCAGCAGCATCAGGTGCTCGGCCCGCTCCTTGGGGTCGGCCAGCAGCTCGGCCTCCAGAGCGCGGTCCTCCTCCGGCGTGGCCCCGCGGCGGCGGGTGCCGGCGATCGGGCGGATGGTCACCCTGCCCTCGCGCAGCCGCACAAGGATTTCCGGGCTGGAGCCCGCCAGCTGGAAGCCGCCGAAATCCAGGTGAAACAGGAAGGGCGACGGGTTCATGCGCCGCAGCGACCGGTAGAAGGCGAAGGAGTCGAGCGCGAACGGAGCCGTGAACCGCTGGCTCGGCACAACCTGGAAGATGTCGCCGGCGGCGATGTAGGCCTTCGCCCGCTCCACCACCTGAGCGTAATCAGCCTCGGTCAGGGGCGAGCGGAACGGCGCCTGCTGGAGCTGTCGGCGCTCGGGCGCAGCGGGAACCGGGGCGCGCAGGTCGGCGTCCACGGCGTCCAGGCGGGCGGCGGCGGCGGCGTAGGCGGCTTGCGCTTCCCGGCCGTCCGGGCGCGCCGGGGTGGCCAGCACGATCTCCTGTCCGATCGCGTCGAACACCGCCACCACCGAGGGCCGCGCCAGCACCGCGTCGGGCAGGTTCAGCGGGTCGGGATTGGGCGCACCCAGCGGCTCGACCAGCCGCACCAGGTCGTAGCCGAACACCCCGAACAGTCCCGCCACCGGCGGCGGCAGGTCTGGCGGAAGCTCGATCTTGGAGGCGTCGACGAGCGCGCGCAGGGAGTCCAGCGTCGGCAGCGGTTCGGGCGTGAACCGGTCGGCGGCGACGTCGTCGCCGGTCGCGACTTCGGCCCGCTCGCCGAAGCAGCGCCACACCAGGTCCGGTTTCAGCGTCAGGATCGAGTAGCGCCCGCGCCAGGCGCCGCCCTCCACCGACTCGAACAGGAAGGCGTAGGGGCGGCCGCGCCCGAGCTTCAGATAGGCGGAGACGGGAGTCTCCAGATCGTCCACCACGCGGCGGCGAACGATCTGGGGAACGCCTCGACGGTACGCCTGCTCGAACGCCTCGAAGGCGGGTTCGAGCGTCATTTCTTCTTCGACTTGTCCGCCGGCGCCGAACCTTCCGGCGGGGTCACGCCCAGCGCGGCCGCGGCGCGGTCGGGCCAGTTCTTGGCCTTGACCTCGGTCCGGGCGGCGGCGCGGGCCAGGTCGCCCACCTCGCTGAACAGGTCCATGGTGATGGCCGGGCGGCGCTCCTCGGCCGGACGGGCGGCGACGGCGGGCGCGGGCGTGTTGATCGCGTCCACCCGCCCGACCACGAAGGCGGGGCCTTCCACCCGGGCGGTGAACGGCTGGCCGGTCGCGGTGGAGAACACCCGGCCCATCAGGTCGGGGCTGACGCCCTGGGCGCCGCGTCCGATCGACTGCTGCGAGCGCACCGGCGCGCCGGCCGAGGCGGCGACCGCCTGAAGCGTCTCGCCCTTGCGCAGGCGCGCGGCCAACTGGTCGGCCTTCACCTGCATCAGGCGCGCGCTCTCCCGCTGGGTCCAGAGCTGGGCGAGGATCGGCTTGAGCTGCGCCAGCGTCGGCAAGGTCGCGGGCTGGACCTTCTCCACCCGCACGGCGAAGTACTCGCCGGGGCCGGCCTCCAGCACTTCGCTCTCGCCCCGCTCGGTCAGGCCGAAGGCGGCCTCCAGCAGGGCGGGCGGCACGTTCAGGCGCTGGCCGTTGGGCAGGGCGCCGTCCTTCGACAGCGGCGGCAGGGTCGCGGTGCGCACGCCCGCGGCCTTGGCGGCCTCGGCCAGGTTGGAGCCGTTCTCACGCGCGTCGTCGTAGGCCTGCACCGCCTGCTCGACCTTCTCGGCGGCGAGGTCGCGGCGGAGCTCTTCCTCGATCTGCGGGCGGGCTTCCTCGAAGCTGACCGTGCGGCCGGGCGTGACGTTCAGCACCTGCACCACCTGGAAGCCGAGCTCGCCCCGGATCGGCTGCGAAACCTGGCCGGCCGGCAGGGTGAAGGCCGCGTCGGCCACGGCCCGGTCGGGGATGGAGGAGCGGGGACGTTCCTGGAACACCACCGGTTCGACGCCGTTCGCCTTGGCGACGGCCTCGGCCGGCTGGCCGGCGCGCAGCGCCTGTGCCACGCGCTGGGCCGCGGCGGCGTCCTTGGCCGGGATCTGCACGAAGGTGCGGCGCTCCGCCTGGGACAGGCTGTCCTTCTTGAAATCGTAGCGGCGGCGCAGCTCCGCCTCGTCCAGCGCCACCGTCGCGGAGAAGGCGCGCGGGGTGAAGAAGGCGACGGTGACCTGGCGGAACTCGGGCAGGCGGAAGCGGGCCGCGTTCTCGCTCAGGAACGCCTGCAACTGGGCGTCCGTCGGCGCCGGCGGCGCGCCGGCCACCCGCTGGTCGACGACGAACCAGCTGGCGTTGCGGGTCTCGAGCCCGAAGGCGGCCTGCATGGCGCCGTAGATGCGCGGCGCGCGCATCCCGGCGACCGCGGCGGTGGCGAAGTGGCTGCCGGCCAGGTCGTCGTACAGCGAGCGCTCGAACTCCGGCTGCGTCAGGTTCGCCTCGTTCAGGCGCTGGAGGTACTGCTCGCGCGAGAACTTGCCGGTGATCGGGTCGAAGAAGGCGGTGATCTCGCTGATCTGCTTCGCCACCAGCTCGTCGGAGGGACGCACCCACGCCTTGCGCGCCCATTCGGCGAAGGCGGTCTGGTCGGTCAGCTCGCGCAGGAACTGGAGGTGGAAGCCGCGCTGGACGATCTCCTCCATGGTCACGCGCTGACCGGAGCGCTCTTCCTGGCCCTTCTTGAAGTTGTCGAAGATGCGCTTGAATTCCGGCTGGGTGACCTCGCGGTCGCCGGCGGAGATCACCGTGTTGCCGCCACGGTAGTTGAACACGTCGTTGATGCCCCAGATCGCGAAGCTGACGATCAACAGGCCCAGCAGGACGACGGCGACGGGGGACTTCGCGAACTTGCGGATGGCGGCGAGCATCTTGGACGAAAACCTTGCAGCGGGCCGGGGCGGCCACGACGCCGCCCGCTCCCCCGCAAGGCATATAGAGGAGCCGCGCGCGCCGGAGCAAGCGAACCGCGGCTAGGGCTCAGCACCCGCCGCCGCCGTCGACGTCCTCGGCCGCCTCGTAGGTGCGCCGCACGATCTCCTCCAGCACCGCCGCGTCGACGTCCGCGAGCTTGGTCAGGTAAAGGCACGCCCTGGACCGCTTGTGCTTGCCGAGCTTCGCCAGCAGCGCCTCGTATTCCGGAAAACCGCCGACGTAGAGCACCAGATTAGCCGCGCGCGGCGAGAAGCCGACGCGGGTGGCGTCCCCCTCGTGCCCGCTGGCGTATCGGTAGTGATAGCTGCCGAACCCCACGATCGACGGCCCCCACATCACCGCGGGCTCGCCGGTGACTCGTTCCATCAGCGCCCGCACCGCCTGACCGTCAGCGCGGCGCACCGGATGCTCGACCGCCTCCAGGAACGTATCGACGTCGGCGCTGGTGGGTCTGGTCTTGGTCTCGGCCACGGGCGCCTCCTTAGGATCCTCGCCCGGGTTATGCCGGAGCCGTGCGCCGGTTGCACGACCGGTCGGCTTGGCGAACGCGTTCGCGCCGCCTAAACGGGCGGGCATGAGCACGACCGTGACCCCCCTGATCGCCGGCAACTGGAAAATGAACGGGCTTGCCGCCGCCCTGTCCGAGGCGAAGGCCCTGGCCGACGCCCTGGCGGCCGAGCCCTCCGCCGCGCGCGTGGCGCTCTGCCCGCCCGCGACCCTGATCGACCGCATGAGCCGCGAACTGGCCGACAGCGCTGTCGAGCTCGGCGGCCAGGACTGCCGCGCAGAAGCCTCGGGCGCCTTCACCGGCGACGTTTCCGCCGAGATGCTGGCCGACGCGGGCGCGGGGCTGGTGATCCTGGGCCACTCCGAGCGGCGGGCCGGCTACAGCGAGACCGACGCGGTCGTCTCGGCAAAGGTCGAGGCGGCACTCCGAGCGGGGCTCGAGCCGATCGTCTGCGTCGGCGAAACGCTGGAGGAACGCCGCGCGGGCCGCGCGGTCGAGGTCGTCAGCGGACAGGTCGCGGGCTCCCTGCCCCCGTCGCTCCAGGGCCGGCCGTTCTCGGTCGCCTACGAGCCGGTGTGGGCCATCGGCTCCGGCCTGACGCCGACCGTGGCCGAGATCGAGGAGGTGCACGCGGCGATCCGCCGGACCCTGGTCGAGCGCTTCGGCGACGAAGGGGCGCGGGTCCCGATCCTGTACGGCGGCTCGGTCAAGCCCTCCAACGCCGCCGAGATCCTGCGGGCGGCCGAGGTCGGCGGGGCGCTGGTCGGCGGAGCTTCGCTGAAGGCGGCCGATTTCCTCGGGATCGTTCGCGCGCTTTGAGCCTATGGCGCGGCCGGGGCTGCGGTGTTAGAGGGGCCGCTTGATCCGCGCCGGGGGCGCGCACACTTAAGATCCCGTCATGTTGCTCGGCCTTCTCCTGACCATCCAGATCATCCTCTGCCTCGCCCTGATCGGGGCGGTGCTGCTGCAGCGCTCCGAAGGGGGCGCGCTCGGCATGGGCGGAGGCCCCTCCGGCTTCATGACCGCGCGCGGCGCCGGCAACCTGCTGACCCGCGTCACCGCCATTCTGGCCACCCTGTTCTTCCTGAACAGCATGGGGCTGACCATCGCCGGCAACGCCGCGCGCGGCGGCTCCTCGGTGGTCGACCGGGTGCAGATCGACGCCATTGATCCGAACGCGCTGAAGGGGGCTCCCGCCGCGCCCGCGGCCCGGCCCGCGCCGGTCCCGGCCGCTCCGGCGCAGTCGCTGGACGATCTGGCCGCGCCGCTGCCCCAGACCGGCGGCGCCGCGACGGCTCCGGCCGCGCCCGCCCAACCGGCGCCCGCGCCGGCCCAGTGATCCCCCGCCGCGACCGGTTCTCCACAGCCGATCGCGTCCCGGAACGACTCCCACCGGTCCCCCGGCTCGAATCGGGGGTAAGCTGAACGCCCATGGCCCGCTACGTATTCATCACCGGCGGCGTGGTTTCCTCTTTGGGAAAAGGCCTCGCCTCCGCCGCCCTCGGCGCGTTGCTGCAAGCCCGCGGCTACAAGGTGCGGCTGCGCAAGCTCGACCCCTATCTGAACGTCGATCCGGGGACGATGAGCCCCTACCAGCACGGCGAGGTGTTCGTCACCGACGACGGGGCGGAGACCGACCTCGACCTCGGCCACTACGAGCGCTTCACCGGCGTGCCGGCGTCCAAGGCCGACAACATCACCACCGGCCGCATCTACCAGACGATCCTGGAGAAGGAGCGGCGCGGCGACTATCTGGGCGCCACCGTCCAGGTGATTCCGCACGTCACCGACGAGATCAAGAAGTTCGTCCTGGCCCCGGCGCTCGCCGACGACGGGTCCGAGGTCGATTTCGTGCTGGTCGAGATCGGCGGCACGGTGGGCGACATCGAAGGCCTGCCCTTCTTCGAGGCGATCCGCCAGCTCGGCAACGAGCTGCCCCGCGGCCACGCCGCCTTCGTCCACCTGACCCTGCTGCCGTTCGTGAAGACGGCCGGCGAGATGAAGACCAAGCCGACTCAGCACTCGGTCAAGGAGCTGCGCTCGATCGGCATCCAGCCCGACGTGCTGCTGTGCCGCTGCGAGCAGCCGATCCCGCCCGAGGAGCGGCGCAAGATCGGTCTGTTCTGCAACGTGCGCGAGACTGCGGTCATCCAGGCCATGGACGCGCCGGACATCTACGCCGTGCCGCTGGAATACCACCGCGAAGGCCTTGATCGGGAGGTCCTGGCCTGCTTCGGGATCAACGACGCTCCCGCCCCCGACCTGTCGCGCTGGCAGACCATCTCGCACCGCCGCCTGCACCCCGACGGCGAGGTCACAATCGCCGTGGTCGGCAAGTACACGGTGCTGAAGGACGCCTACAAATCCCTGATCGAGGCGCTGCAGCACGGCGGCATCGCCAACGATGTGAAGGTGAATATCGACTGGGTCGAGAGCGAGACCTTCGAGGGCGACCCGGCCGAATGCGAGGCTCGCCTGCAGGCGGCGCACGGCGTGCTGGTGCCCGGCGGCTTCGGCGAGCGCGGCTCTGAGGGCAAGATCGAGGCGGCGCGGTTCGCCCGCGAGCGCGACATCCCCTACTTCGGCATCTGCTTCGGCATGCAGATGGCGGTGATCGAGGCGGCGCGGAACCTGGCGGGCTACAAGGACGCCTCCTCCACCGAGTTCGGGTGGACGCCCGAACCGGTGGTGGGCCTGATGACCGAGTGGACGCAAGGCAACGAGCGGGTCACCCGCTCGGAGGGCGGCGATCTCGGCGGCACCATGCGGCTGGGCGCATACGAGTCAGTGCTTTCGCCGGGCTCGAAGATCGCCGGCATCTACGGCTCGACCTTCATCAGCGAGCGCCACCGGCACCGCTACGAGGTCAACATCAATTACCGCGAGGCCATCGAGCGCACGGGCCTGAAGTTCGCGGGCCTGTCGCCCGACGGCGTGCTGCCCGAGACGGTGGAGCGCGACGACCACCCATGGTTCGTCGGCGTCCAGTACCACCCCGAACTCAAGTCCCGCCCCTTCGCTCCCCACCCCCTGTTCGCCAGCTTCATCGCCGCGGCGGTGGAGCAGAGCCGGCTGGTGTGAGCGAGATCCGTACAGAGCGGTTGGTCCTGCGTCGCGCGCGGATGGACGACCTGGACGACATGCACGCGGTGCTGTCGCACCCGCTGGCCATGCGCTGGTGGTCGACTCCGCCGCACGCCGACGTCGAGCAGACCCGCGTTTGGCTCCAGTCGATGGTCGAGTCCCCACGGGAGCTCAGCGAGGACTTCGTCGTCGAGCACCAGGGCCGCGTGGTCGGCAAGGTCGGGGCGTGGCGGCTTCCCGGCTTCGGCTACATCCTGCACCCCGACCTGTGGGGCAAGGGCCTGGCGACTGAGGCGCTCGCCGCCTTCCTGGACGCCGCCTTCGCCCGCCCCGACGTGCCCCGGCTGGAGGCCGACGTCGATCCGCGCAACGGCGCCTCCCTGCGCCTGCTGGAGAAGCTCGGCTTCGTCGAGACCGGCCGCGCGACCGGCACCTGGACGGTCGGCGAGGAGCTCTGCGACAGCGTCTACCTGGCGCTCACTGCGCCGGCGTGGGCCGCTCGTCGTCGAGTCGCGGCGGACGCCTTGAATCCCTGATCGGGTTGGTGCATACACCCGCGCTCACGGCGGCCCTCCCGGCCGCCGCTTTCTGTTTACGCGCCGTCGGGCGCAGCCAGCACACGAGAGACGGACATGGCCGTTCCCAAGCGAAAAACCTCGCCCTCGCGGCGGAACATGCGCCGCTCGCACCACGCGCTCGGCCCCAACGCCTACACCGAGGACAAGGACACGGGCGAGCTGAAGCGCCCGCACCACATCGA
>DASPKD010000186.1:0-4240 GCA_035628275.1 Caulobacteraceae bacterium
GCCCGACTACGGAGTGCGGACCATGAACATCCTTCAGCAGCTCGAGCGCGAAGAAGCCGAGAAGCAACTGGCCAAGCGCGGCGTGCCGGAATTCGGCCCCGGCGACACCCTGCGCGTGAACGTGCGCATCAAGGAAGGCGAGCGCGAACGCGTCCAGGCCTTCGAGGGCGTCTGCATCGCCCGCGCCGGCGAGGGCATCCAGGAGAACTTCACCGTCCGCAAGATCTCGTTCGGCGAAGGCGTGGAGCGGGTGTTCCCGACCCTGTCGCCGATGATCGAATCCATCGAGGTCAAGCGCCGCGGCGTCGTGCGCCGGGCCAAGCTCTATTACCTGCGCGATCGCCGCGGCAAGTCGGCCCGCATCGCCGAGCGCCAGATGACCGCCGCCTCGAAGAACGAGCCCAAGGAGACCCCCGCGGCCGCCCCGGCGCTCGAGGGCGAGGACAACCTGGGCTGACACCGGGCGACCGGTTCGGAACATGCGAAAGGCCCCGGAGCGATCCGGGGCCTTTTGTCCGTCCGGCCTCCGGCGCGGTTGTCATCGCCTCCCGGACCGCTACCCTCGGCCGGGTGAAGTGGGGGGAGGCCTCGGTGGCCCGCATCTGGACGGTTCTGTTTCTGCTGACGGTCTGGCTGATCGGAACGCCGGCTCCGGCGGCGGCTCCGAAAGACTATGCGGACGCCGACGCGGGGGTGCTGGTGTACTCCGTCGGCGCGATCGAAATCCCGATGAACTTCACCTTCCAGTACCGGCGCGTGCGGGACGCCGCCGGCCGCCCGGTGAAGGAGCGCGTCCAGGTGATCGAATGCGCCTGCGTCGGCTTCTTCCGCGCCCGTATGGCCGACCCGGACTACGAGGGCCGCGAGACCGGCAAGGTGGTGATCCGCGACCTGGCGCCGGGCGACTACGAGATCGACGACTTCGGCTTCGGCGGGTCCGTCGGCGCGACCGGCTACAGCTGGTCGTCCGGCCGCAAGCTCGCGATGAGCTTCCGCGTGACCTCGGGCGAAGCCGTCTACATCGGCAACTACGCCCGTGCGCCCTCGCTCGGCACGCCGTTGGAAAAGACCTTGGGCGCGGCCGGGTTCTTCGTGATCTCGGACAAGTCGCAGCGCGACCTCGCCCGCGCCCGCGCCCGCCGGCCGGATCTGCCGGCGGTCACCGTCGCGGTGCCGGACGCGACGGCTCTGAACCACCCCGCGATCAGGGCGGCGGAGCCGCGCTGAACCCGCGGCTCGCGCTCAGTGGCGGCCGCGGTTCTTCTCGGACAGGGCGGCCGCGACGACCGTCGCCAACGCCGGATTGCGGATGAAGATCCAGCCGGCGGCCGCGGCGGCCGCGGCGGCCATCAGCGGGCGCTCGCGCACCAGATCGGTGGCCCGCTCCATGAAGCCGACCGGCTCCTCGGCCCGGCGGCGGTCCTCCGGCGCCTTAGCGCGGAACACCAGGGCCAGGACCCAGGCGGCGATCATCGCGATCGCGGCCACGGCGGCGGCGGCCCAGGCCGGGCCGATCTCGGGTTTCAGCGCCGCGTACAGCGCGAAGCTCGCCGCCACCACGGTGACGACGGCGGCGGTCGCCGCGGCTGCGGCCGCGACGACCTTTCTCATCAGCCCCCGGGTCTGGATCAACGGCGACGTCCGCCCAGCAGCAGGCCGAGGAACACGCCGGCGCCGACCGCGATCAGGGTCGACTGGATCGGCTTTTCCTGCACGCGCTCGACGATGTAGCGCTGGGCCTCGTCCAGGCGCACCGAGGCGTCGTCGTAGTAGGTCTGGGCCTGCTCGCGCAGCTGCGCGGCCCGCTCGCGGGCGGCCTGCTCGGCCTTCAGGGCGAAGTCGCGCAACTTCTGCTGCTCGTCGGCCGAGCCGTTGGTGGTGTTGGCGTCGTTGGCGGTGGTGTCGTTCGCGGCCATGGTTTTCGGTCCTCCAGGAGGGAAATCGGTCGGCAGATAGGAAGGCCTCGGCTCAACGCCAAGCTTGCGCGCTTGTTCCGGGCACGGCCAAGCCTGTCGCCGATCGCGGTTATGCGAGCGCGGAGCCCCGCTGTCGATCCTCCCGCGTCACAACCGGCGCGGAAACCGGCGAGTTCCCGTCGGGACTCGCGCGCGAAAGCCGGCGGACCTAAACAGGCGGCCATGACCGGATACGTGTTCGCCCCGCCCTCGCCCGTCGCCCTGCCCGTGCTGGGGACCGACGCCCTGTTCCCTGTGCGCCGGGTGTTCTGCGTCGGCCGCAACTACGCCGCCCACGCCCGCGAGATGGGGGCCGATCCCCAGCGCGAGGCGCCGTTCTTCTTCACCAAGCCCGCCGACGCGGTGGTCGCCCCGGGCCGCGACGTCCCCTACCCCGGCGCCACCGCCGACCTGCATCACGAGGTGGAGCTGGTGGTGGCCCTTTCGGACGGCGGCGCCGACATTCCGCCTGAGCAGGCGGGCGCCTACGTGTTCGGCTGGGCGGTCGGGGTGGACCTGACCCGCCGCGACCTCCAGGCCGAGGCGAAGAAGGCCGGCCGGCCGTGGGACGCCGCCAAGGGCTTCGACTGCTCCGCCCCGGTGAGCGCGATCCGGCCGATCGCGGAGCTGGAGCGCCCCACGGGCCGCATCCGCCTGTCGGTCGACGGCGCGCCGAGACAGGACGCCGACCTGTCGGACATGATCTGGAACCCGGCCGAGATCATAGCCGAAGCGTCGAAGCTGTGGGCGCTGCGCCCCGGCGACCTGATCTTCACCGGCACGCCCGAAGGCGTGGGTCCGATCCCGCGCGGCGGCCGGGTGGAGGCCGAGATCGAGGGCGTCGGGGCTCTCTCCTTCACGGTGCGCTGACCATGATCCTCCACAACTACTGGCGTTCGGGCACCAGCTATCGCACTCGCATCGCCCTGAACCTGAAAGGGGTCGAGTACCGGCAGGCGGGGATCGACCTGCGCGCCGGCGCCCATCGCAGCGACGCCTTCCGGGCGCTGAACCCGCAGGGGCTGGTGCCAGCGCTGGAGGTCGACGGACGGGTGCTGACCCAGAGCCCCGCCTTGCTGGAGTGGATCGAGGAACGCTGGCCGCAGCCGCTGCTGCTGCCGCGCGACCCCGCCGACCGCGCCGAAGTGCGGGCGATGGCGGCGATCGTCGCCTGCGACATCCACCCCCTGAACAACATGCGGGCGCTGCAGGCGCTGAAGACCGACTTCGGCGCCGACGACGCGGCGACCAAACGCTGGGCCGCCCGCTGGATCACGGCCGGGTTCGAGGCGCTCGAGCGGCTGATGGAGCGGCGCGGCGGCGGCTGGGCCTGGGGCGACACGCCGACCCTGGCCGACTGCTGTTTGATCCCGCAGGTCTATTCCGCGCGGCGGTTCGAGACCGACCTGTCGGGCTTCCCCCGCATCCTCGCTGTCGACGCCCGCGCGGCCGAGCACCCGGCGTTCCAGGCGGCCCACCCGGACCGCCAGCCGGACGCGGACTAGAGCCGCCCCAACCGCTCTGCGTTCCTGGCCGTGAGCTGCAGCGTCCAGTCGTCGGGCGTCAGCTTCAGGAACGCCGCGGCCGCCTTGTTCGGCGCGCCGGGGACGCAGGTCGGGCGGTTGGCTTCGGCGGCCTCGTAGCCGGCCTGGGCCACCTCGTCCGCCCCCATCCACATCCACTCCGGAAAGGCCTGGCTGACTTTGGGCCGCGAGCCGTTGACGTCGTGGAACTCCGAATAGGTGTAGCCGGGGCACAGCGCCGAGACGTGCACCCCGTGCTCGCGCGCCTCCAGGTGCAGGCTCTGCGAGAACTTGATCAGATAGCTCTTGGTCGGGCCGTACAGGGTGTCGCCGGCGGTCGACGGCAGGAATCCCGCCACCGAGCAGACGTTGACGATGCGCCCGAACCGCGCCTCGCGCATCGCCGGCAGCACCCGGTGCGCCAGCTCGGTCGGGGCGGTCAGCATCACCTGCAGGAACTTGGCGTGGTCGCTCCAGGGGCTGCCGGAGAAGCCCGTCGGCAGGCTGTAGCCGGCGTTGTTGACCAGGGCGTCCACGCTGCGCCCGTGCGCCTCGATCTCGGCCAGCAGCCGCTCGGGCGCGGCCGGGTCGGCCAGGTCGGCGGTCATGGTCAGGGTCTCGACCCCGAACCGCAGGCGGATCTCGTCGGCCAGCTGCGCCAGCCGGTCGGCCCGCCGCGCGGTCAGGGCCACGTCCCAGCCGTGGGCGGCGTAGACGCGGGCGAAGGCGGCGCCGATGCCGGCGGAGGCTCCGGTGATCAGG
>DASPKD010000187.1:0-24054 GCA_035628275.1 Caulobacteraceae bacterium
GGCGCTGCCGGTCAAGGAGGTGCAGGCGCTGCTGGCCCCCAACGAGGGCATGATCCTGATCCTGTCCAACCCGGAGGCCGCCTACGTCTGGGGCGTGTCCAAGACCAAGGTGACCTGGGCGCGGGCCGAGGACCTGAACGAGAAGGCTTTGGCCGAGACGGTGGCCACCTTGCGCGTGGGCCTGAGCCGCAAGGTTCCGAGCCGCGCGGGCGGGTTTGTCAAGCCGGGCGCCTCGGCGTCGAAATTCGACGGGGCGGCCGCTCACCTGGTGTACGACCGGCTGATCCGGCCGGTGGAAGGCGCCTTCGAGGGCGTCGACACCCTGATCGCGGTGCCGACCGGGCCGCTGAACTCGCTGCCGCTGGCCGCGCTGGTCACCCGCGCGCCGACGGCGGACGCGCCGGCCAAGGCCGGGGACTTCCTGATCGACCGCTATGCGGTGGCGGTGTTGCCGTCGGTGTCCAGCCTTAAGGCGCTGCGCTGCCAGCTGGCGCGAGAGGGCACGCCGCGTTCGTCGGCCTGTCCGGCCGGATCGGCCGGGCGGCGGCAGGCGGCGATCGGCGGCGAGCGGCTGACCCTGGCCGGGTTCGGCGCCCCGACCATCGGCTCGGCCGCGTCGGCGGGCGGAACCGAGCGCAGCGCCGGCGACATGACTGTGCGCGGCCTGGCCGACCCCGAGGCGCTGCGCAAGCTGTCCTACCTGCCCGGTTCGCTGGCCGAGCTGGAGGCGCTGAAGGCGCGCTCGCCCAAGTCGCTGATCAAGGTGGGCGACGCGGCGACCGAGACGGCGGTGCGGGCCACCTATCGCGACCAGCTGGCGCGCGCCGACAACGTGATCTTCTCCACCCACGGGCTGGTCGCCGGCACGGCGTTCACCGCCGACGGCAACGGCGCGGTGGCCGAACCCGGCCTGGTGCTGACCCCGCCCAAGTCCGCCAGCGCGGCCGACGACGGCTTCCTGAGCGCGTCCGAGGCGGCGCAGCTGCGGCTGTCGGCGGACTTCGTGGTGCTTTCGGCCTGCAACACCGCCGCCCCGGACGGGCGGCCGGGGGCGGAGGGCCTGTCGGGTCTGGCGCGGGCCTTCTTCTACGCCGGAGCGCGCTCGGTGCTGGTTTCGCACTGGGAGGTCAGCGACGCGGCCACCAGCGCGCTGATGGTCTCCGCCTTCGACGCGGCGCGGGACAGGTCGGTCGGCGGCCGGGCCAAGGCGATGCGCAAGGCCATGCTGGAGGTCCGCGCCGACCCCAAGCACGCCGACCCCTACTTCTGGGCGCCGTTCGCGCTGGTCGGCGAACCGGCGGTCTAGAGGCCGCTCGCGCGGTCCCAGGCGGCGGTGACGTGCAGGCGGTAGATGTGTTGGAAGCCGCGCAGCTGTTCCTTGCGGGCCTTGTCCATGCCGGCCCCTGCGGCGAGGGTTGCTGCCAACTCCCTGGCTGAGGTTCGCAGGATCGGCAGAGCTTCCTGAGGCCGCCTGTCCGCCGCCAGCGCTGCGCCCAAGGCGGCTGCAGGGGTCAATCGCTCTATATGGCCGGCGGGCAGCGTCATGTTCGCGACCTCGGTGGCGCGGGCCAGCAGCCTTGTGGCCTCGCCACGATCGCGCTCTCCCGCCGCGATAGCGAGTAGATAAAGCTCATGCACGAGCGCCGGGCTGGTCGGCCCCTCGATCCTCTCGCGTTCGGCGATGATGACACGAAGCAGGCCCTCGGCTTCTGCGACTTTGCCTATGAGAAGAAGCAGATCGGCGACTGTCGTCAGCAAAGACAGACGTTCAGGCTGGTTGCACTCGCACTCGGTCTCGTTGATGTCGAGCGCTCGCACGAGTTGATCTTCAGCTTCGGCATAGCGCCCTAGCTGAACGAGGGTGTCCCCGAGCGACGCGTGGGCTCGAGCCAGCACCATCGGGGGTGCCTGCGCCTTTTCGAGCGACGCGAGGACGCGGCGTTGCATCGCGATCGCGTCGTCGAAACGACCTAGCGCCGCTTTAACCTCCGCCAACCGGGCGACGCTCTCCAGCGTCGCTTCCCCGGCAGCTCCAAAGAGACTTTCCCGGATCGTAACAGCCTCCCTCAGCGCGTACTCCGCTCGTGCGGCGTGGTTGAGGGTTATCAAAGTCACCGCGTAATCGTGCAGCGTGGTCGCGATGGCGGCACGGTCCGGCGGCTGCGCCGCAAGTTGTTTCGACAGAATGTCATCGAAACGGCTCGCCGCTTCATCCGGACGGCCGAGTCTCCGCAGGGTCACGGCCAGGTTGCGGCTGGTGATCAAGGTCGCTGGGTCGGTCGGCCCGAAGGCGGCCAATCTCAGACGCAATGATCTCCTCAACAAAGCGTCCGCCTCTTCGTCGGCGCCCTGATCCCCCACCGCCAGGGCGAGATTGTTCAGCGCCAGCGCCACTTCGGGCGAGTCCGGCCCGGCGGAGCTCTCGAGCCAGAGCAAGGCCAAGCGATAGATTTCCCCGGCCTCGCCGGGCCGCTTTTGCGCCAGCACCGAGTCGCCCCAAAGGACGCCGATCCGGCCGGCGTCCGGCGAGCTCGCGCCCCACAGCGCCGCCGCGGACTCGGAGGCGCGCGCCAGCAACGGTTCCGCCTCGGCGGGTTTGCCCGCCGTCATGGCCGCCTGCCCGGCGTTCACGTCCGCCTGGATTTGCGCGACGGTCGGGGCGGGGGATTGGGCGAGAGCGGGCGTCGCGGCTGCCAGCAGGAGCGCCGCTACGAGCGCCACGGCGCTGACGGAACCTCGTCCGGATCGTCTGGTCCGCATGGCCTGACCCTCGCGTCTCTCGCCTTCGGAATGGCGACGCTTCGCGGCCACCGTAGGGCGAAGGGGTGCGGCCCTGCAACGGGTGGCGGGCTCGCCGCAAAAAGGGCTAAGCTCCGCCTGACGGTGCCGCGTGGGGGCGGCGCGAGGAGACTACGACATGCGGGCGATCATCGGTTCGGTTCTGGCGTTGGGCGTTCTGGCGAGCGCGGGCGCCGCGGCGGCGGCCAGTCCGGACGAAGCCCTGGCCAAGTCCACGGCCCAGTTCTGTGCGCCGTTCTTCGGCGGCCAGGCGTTCTCGGTCGGCGCGGCCAAGGCTCAGGCCCGGGCGGCCGGGCTGCTGGAAGGCGTGTCGGTGCAGGCTATGGGCCTGGACGGCGCCAGCGTCGGTTTCCACGCCGAGACGCCGGACGGCACCGGCGTTGAGGTCTTCTACATGAGCGACGCGGCCGCCTGTCAGATGCAGGCGTTCGGTCCTGCGGGCACCGGGCAGGGGTTCCTGGACGGCCTGCCCAAGGCGGGCTGGGCGCCGGCTCAAATGGGCATCGCCGCCAGCCCTGACATTACGGTGGACGTCTACGTCGGCCGCCCGGCGGGCGCGTCCGAGGACCTGCTGCTGGTCGTCAACCGCTGGACCGGCGCCGCCGAGCCGCAGGGCGGCATGCGCCTGATCGTCAACATGATGCGCCCGCAGAGCTGAGGCGGCGACAGCTCATCGTTTCGCGCTCGCCTCCCAGGCGGCGCGGACCGCGTTGCGGAAGATGAAGGCTGACGAAATGCGGTCGGCGCGGCTCCAGGAGGTGCCGGCGGCCTTCTGAACGCGGGCGCCCACCGCGGCGCCGGCTTCGCGCAACAGCGGCAGAGCCTCCCGAGGCTTGCCAGAGTCGATCAGAGCGACTCCGAGATGGCCCTGAGCTCGGGCCTTGCCGGCGCCCGAACTATTCGCTCCGACAACGCGCCTCATCAGGGTCTCCGCTTCGTCGTAACGCTTCTGGGCGTACACGGCGGCGGCGAGCTCGTGGAGCACGGCCAGAGTTTCAGGGTGCTCCGGGCCGTAAAGCGGCTCGAAGTCGCCGACCGTCTGCTTGAGGATCGCCTCGGCCAAGTCTGGCTGGCCGAGTTCCATGAAGGCGAAGGCCAGCGGCCGTAAAGGCGCGACCCGGAGCGGGTGTTTGCCTTTGTACAGCGCCACGCTCTGCACCAGACTCTCGGTCAGGAACTGGGACGCCTCCGAATACCGCTGCTGGCCGTTCAGAGCGATGCCGATGTGTATCTTCAGGCGCACGATGTCCGCCGGTGAGGGTGAAGGCAGACCCTGTCGAATCGCGAGAGCCTTGCGAAGCAGTTGCTCGACCCGAGGCCACTCGCCTTTGGCGCCCAGAAGCCGCGCGAGGTGCTCCAGCGATCCGGCGATCTCCGGCGACGACGACCCGGCCGCGCGTTCGGTGGCGGCCAGCGCTTGCTGCGCGATGGGCTCGGCCTCATGCCCGCGGCCCAGGTTCGTGAGGACCGTCGCCAGATTCATCAGGCGGATCGGGCGTTGCGTCTCAATGCGGGTGAGCGCGAGGGCGCGGCGGTACTCCGCTTCCGCTTCGGCAGGCTTTCCCAAGCCGACCAGGGCGTCGCCGAGAAAGCCGTGCGCCCTGGCCAAGGCTTCGGGGTCGCCCTCACGGTGAAGGTCGATCAAGCGTCGAGACACCGTTTCGACCGCCTCCCACATGTAGAGCGCGGAGGCGGCTTCGATGACGTTTTCGAACCATAGGGTTTCGACGTCGCCGGCCAGTTCGGCGATCGCCACGGCCAGCGAGAAGGCGGCCAGCGCTTCGGCGTACTTGTGCTGGTCGAGCAGGGTGAAGCCGAGGATCCGCGCCTGGCCGGCGACGACCACGTGCTCGTCCCCGTACGCCTTGCGGAAGAGCGCGAACGCCTCCCGGTGAAGGGGCTCGGCTTCCGAGGGACGGTTGAGGTCGCGCAAGGCCGCGCCGAGATAGGAGAGATCCTGCCCCAGCACGGAGTCGGGCGCGCCGGCCTTGCGACGGCTCTCGAGCGCGGCGCGCAAGACCGGCTCGCTTTCGGCGTAGCGGCCAAGGTCGTGCAGCGCCTGGCCGTAGCGCGCGGCGGCGGCGGCGAGAACCGCGGGTTCGGCGGCGGGGTCGGCCTTGAGCGCGTCGTAACGAACGCCGAGCGGCCGAAGCGCATCCTGTTTCCGGCCCAGCGCCAGGAGCGCGTCGGCGTACTGATCGCACACCGCCGCCGTCAGCGGATCGTTCGTCGGCCGCGACGCTACGAGGGCCGTCAGGGCGGAGTCGAAATAGGGCAGCGCCGCTTCCGGCCGCCCGGCTTCGGTCAGCACCAGCGCCAAGGTGTGGCGCGCGTAGCCGAGGGTGTAGAGGTCGCCCGGGACCGCCTCCGCATAACGCAGCCGTTCACGGGCGAGCGCCTCGATGGCTTCGACCGGGCGCCCGACCTCGCGCCCGCTGCGGATCAGCCAGCTGTAGGTCGCTCCGGTGCGGGGATCCAAGGCGGGGAAGGCGCGCAGCTCGATCTCGAGCAGCGCCCTGAAGGCGGCGTCCGCGGCAGCCCAGTTTGCAGCCTCGACCGCCTTGAACGCCTCGGCTTCCAGGCGCTCCATCTCCGCGAGATCGGCAGGGGCGGTGGCGGGCGTCGGCGGGCCCACGGGAGCGGCCGCTACGGCCTGCGCGGTCCCCGACATCATCAGGGTAAAGCCGAAAACCACAGCGGCGCGCGACAGGCTCATCCCGTCTCCCAAACATGCGTCAGGCGAGGATGGGGAAGAAAAACGCCGCTGAAAAGGCGGCGCTTCATCCCTCGTCCTGCCCGTCGGCGATCATCGACGAGCCGAAGACGGTGAAGGCGGCCCAGCGGGAGGGGTCGGGCCAGGACTTGCGGGTCTGGAGCATGGCGCGCCTCAGCGCCTCGTCGTCGGGAACGCCGCCCTTCAGCCGCTCGGCGCCGAAGGCGTCCATCAGCCGCTCGGTGGCCTTGTCGTCGACCGACCACAGGCTCATCACTACGTTGTCGACCCCGGCCAGGTAGAAGGCGCGGGCCAGGCCGATAACCCCGCCGCTGACGGACTCGCCCAGGCCGCTCTGGCAGGCGCTGAGCACCGCCAGTTCGACCCCTTCCAGGCAGGCGCCCATGATGTCGCGCGCCGTCCAGCGGCCGTCCGACAGGGCGATGAAGCTGTCCAGGGGCTTGTCGTTCAGGGCCATGCCGTGGGCGGCGACGTGGATCACGCTCGCCGAGGGCGCGGCGGCGCGCACCGCGTCCAGGGTGGCCTCTTCGCCGATCAGCGGCGAGGCGTTCAGCCGCTCGCCGACCGCGACCGCCTCGCGGCGGGCGCCCGGCAGGGCGGGGAAGCGGTAGTCGGGGTCGCGCGCGACCGGGTCGCCGATCACCAGGGCGCCCTCGCGCGCGGCGGGAGCGCCGCAGGGACGGTCGTGGCGATAGACCCACGGTCCGCCCTCGGCCTGGGCCAGCTGGACGCCCGGCAGCACCATCACCGCGGTGGTGTCGGCCAGCACCTGTTTCTCGCCGGTCGGCAGGGCGGGGAAGGGGGCCACGCCGAGATCGCCGTAGGGCAGCACCAGCACACGGCCGTATGCAGTCAGCACCTGGCGCACGTCGCCGGGGAGGAGCGCGGCGGCGAACGCCTCCAGCGCGGCGTCGGCCTCGCCCTTCTTCGGCTTGGGCGCGGAAGCGCCGGCGGCGGCGACGAACAGGGCCGCGCGCTTGCCGGGCGAGGCCTGGTCCACCCGCGCGGCCTTGCGCCAGGCGGCGTGCAGGGACTTCACGCCGTCCGCGCCGACGGGAGCGGCGGCGAAGCGCTTCAGGCCGCTGTTGTCGACCACGTAGACGCAGTGCCGGTTCGTGTCGCCGACCAGCACGGCGGCGGCGGCTCCGTCGGGCAGGCCGCGAAGCCAGTGGGCGACCGCGCGTTCCTGCTCGCGGCGGGACTCGCTCAACGAGAAGCCGCGCTTGGCCATCAGCTGGACCTGGTTGTCCCAGTTGCGGCGCAACGCGCGCCCGAGCCCCGCCTGATCGCCGGAGCACACGTCCTCGGGGGACACGGCGGGCTGCGCCAAGGCCGGGGCGGCGAAGGCCGCGGCAGCGAGGGCGAGGGCGGCTGCGAACAGCCGGGCGATCGTACGCATGCGGAAGCACCTCATCAGCGGGCGGCCAAGCCGAACATGGCGGCGAGACGGTCGAGCAGGACGGCGAGTTCGCTCCGCTCCGGCGCCTGGGGCGCGGCGGTCTGGAGCTCGGACGCCAGGCGGGCGGCGGCGGCCTCGGGCGAGCCTTCGGTCCGCACCAGGGTCATGACCCGGCGGAATTCGCGGTCGGAGCAGGCGCTGCCGGCCGGATCGAAGGCCCAGAATCGCTCCTCGCCGAGCGGTCGGGTCTGCAGCACGCAGCGCTTGTCCGGCGCCAGGCTGGCCCAGACCACCCCGCGAAAGTCGTCGAGCGCGGTCCCGGCGAAGTCGGAGTGGCCGAGCAGGCCCCCGCTGGCCGCGGTGGTGTCCACCGTCTCCAGTCCAGGGCGGATCACCGGCGCGCGGGAGTCGCCCAGGCGCGGCACGCCGTTTAGGGCGGCGGAAATCTGCAAGGCCTTGTCGCGGCGGGAGGCGTAGAGGGTGAAGCGGTTCCCGAGCGGCCGGATCGCCGCCCACGCGCGCTCGAATTCGTCCACCCCGACGTCGGGCGCGGCCATCACAACCTCGTCGAAGGGCGGCTGGGCGCCCGCGTTCCGTGCGGCGAGCTTGGTCAGGGCGCGGGTCAGGAAGCGGTTGCCCATGGAGTGGGCGATCAGGTGGACGCTCTCCGCGCCCGTGTCGGCGGCGACCTGCGCCAGGAAGCCGGCGAGGTCCTCCACCTGGGCGTCGACCTCGGCCTCGCGCGCGTCGGCGGCGTAGGCCAGCAGGCTGCCCTTCGACGGCCAGGAATACAGGATCGGCGTCCCGTCGATGGACAGGTCGACCGCCAGCTGGGCGGTGCGCGCCGCCGCTCCGGCGAAGCCGTTGTTGAACCCGTGGACGTAGACGAACGCCTCCTTGCGCTGGGAACGGCCAAGCCGCGCGCGCAGGTCGGCGAAGAAGGCGTCGCGCCCGGACAGCGGGTTCACCGCGGTCAGGATCACGTGCCTGGCCGGATCCGGCCGGAACTCCAGGTGCAGCAGGTTGGGGGTGGGCAGCTCGCCCGCCTGGCGGTCCTTGGGCACGCTGACCACCGCCTTGCCGAAGCCGAGCGGCGCGCGGTTCGGGCCGAAGTGCCGGGACGGCTCCTTGTCGCCGGTGGCCGCCCGGTGCGTGGCGTACCAGATCTCGACCAGCTCGAACGCGGTCGCCGGGGCGTCCGGGGTCAGGTCCGGGGCGGCGCGCGCCGTGGCGGTGCGGGGCCGGCGGGCGTTGTAGCGGGCGAGCGCGCGGGCGTGGTCGTCGGCCAGGGCGCGGGTGGTCGCGTGGTCGGAGCCCAGCGTCGCCGCCGCGATCTCCAGCGCCCGCCGAAGCGCCGCCTCCGCGCCGTCACGGTCGCCCTGCGCCTCCAGCAGGGCGGCGAGCTCCCGCAGGAGATCGACCAGTTCGGGCGCGGCCGGACCGTGCAGGCGCTCCAGTTCGGCCAGCGCGCCGCGGTAGTCGGCGATCCGGGCCGCGGGCGGCGCGGAGCCGCGGGCCAAGGCGAGGCGGAGCTCGGCGATCGTGGAAGGGTCGGCGGCGCGCAAGGAGGCGACGTCGTCCGGCCGCTCGAGCAAGGCGCGCAGGGCGGCGGGATCCTGGCGGGCGTAGGCGTCCGTCGCGCGGGCCAGCGCGGACTCCTCCCGGGCCGCCGCCGCCCCGGACCAGGCGATCAGCGCGAGCGTGAAGGCTGCGAGGAGTCCCCGTGCGAGCTTGATCAATGCGTCTTCCCCCGCCCGCAAATTGCTTCACCAGGCGTGCGGCGGCAATGCGTCGGATGATTGCGCGCGGAACCAACTTTGCCGTACGACGTTCATTGAACGATCCGGGACGCCCGCAGAGGGCCTGGGGACAAGGGGAGACATGGGGAGCACGACAATCTCGGGAATGCGCACGCGCGCGGCCGCCCTTCGGTCGCGACGCGCGAACCCGCGTCCGCCGTGCGACCTTAGGCCTCTCCGCCCACAGAGCGCCCGACTGGAAAAACTCTTGTGTGTGGCTGCTTTGACACTCCCGTGGCACGGCGGCGCTGATATAACGCGGGTAGGCCGAGGTCTCGGCCACGCTAGAGGGCAAGAGAGGGCTCTGACATGAAAATGAAACTGATGGCGGGGGCCGCTCTCGCCGCGTTGTTCGCGGCGACGAGTGCTTCGGCCGAACCCGATGGTTGGTACGGAGCCGTCGATCTCGGCTACCACTGGCCCGAAACCAAGGTGAACGGCGACGAAGCCGAGCTGGAAGACAGCTGGGCCGGCTTCGCCCGTCTGGGCTATCGCCTGAACCCGAGCTGGCGCCTCGAGCTGGAAGGCGGCTACCGCCCCAGCGACATCGACGACGCCACCGGCGTCGACGGCGAGGTCGAAGTCTGGAGCCTGATGGGCAACCTCCTCTATGACTTCGCCCCCGACTCCCGCTTCCGTCCGTTCATCGGCGCCGGCCTCGGCGTCGCCCGCACGGACATCGACGCCCTGGCCGCTCCGGACCTGATCGTCGACGACGAAGACACCTCCTTCGCCTACCAGCTGCTGGCCGGCTTCGCTTGGGCGCTGGGCGAGCGCACCAACCTCGACCTGACCTACCGGTACTTCAACGCCGGCGATCAGAGCTTCGAGAACACGGGTCTCGATCCGGATATCGACACCGAGTACGACGACCACTCGCTGACCCTGGGTCTGCGTTGGGCGTTCGGCGCGGCCGAGGCTCCGCCTCCGCCCCCGCCGCCTCCGCCCCCGCCGCCCCCGCCGCCCCCGCCGCCTCCGCCTCCGCCGCCTCCCCCGCCGCCTCCGCCGGCGATGGAAGCGCGCGAGTTCATCGTCTACTTCCCGTTCGATCAGTACATCCTGACGCCGGAAGCCCAGTCGGTGATCCAGGAAGCTGCGAACTACGCCAGCCAAGGCAACGCCACCCGCGTCACGGTCGTCGGTCACGCCGACACCTCCGGCTCGGCCGCGTACAACGTGCGTCTGTCCGAGCGTCGTGCTCGTGCGGTCGCCGACGCCCTAGTCGGCCTGGGCATGAACAGCTCGATCCTCTCCGCCGACTGGCGCGGTGAGTCCGCTCCCGCGGTCGCCACCGGCGACGGCGTGAAGGAACCGCTGAACCGGCGCGCCACGATCGACATCAACTTCTGATAGCGATCGCCTGAGACCTCCTCGTTCCCTCGGGAGCGGGTAAGCGGAAGCCCGGCCGAAAGGCCGGGCTTCTTGCGTTTCGGGCGCGGAGTTTGACGCGGCGACGGGCTGCGCCATCTATGGACGCATGAAACAGCTCCTCGCCCTGATCTTCGCCTTTGGCCTGGCGCTCACCGCCGCCTGCGCCGAAGCCGCCGCGCCGAAGCGCCAGCTGGCGACCGCGGTGTTTGCCGGCGGGTGCTTCTGGTGCACCGAAGCCGATTTCGAGAAGGTCCCCGGGGTGGTCTCGGCGGTGTCCGGCTACACCGGCGGGCCGGAGCGCTCGCCCACCTACAAGCAGGTCGCGGGCGGCCGGACCGGCCACGTCGAGGCGGTGAAGGTGACCTACGATCCCACAAGGGTGTCCTACCGGGCGCTGGTCGACCACTTCTGGGGCACGGTGGATCCCACCGACGCGGGCGGGCAGTTCTGCGACCGCGGCCCGTCCTATGCGACGGCGGTGTTCGTCTCCACCCCCGCGCAGCGCCAGGCGGCCGAGGCGTCGCGCACGGCGGCGGCGGCGCGCCTGAAGCAGGGCAAGATGGTCACCCCGATCCGCGACGCGGGACCGTTCTGGAAGGCTGAGGCCGAGCACCAGGACTATTACAGGAAGAACCCGCTGCGTTACCGCACCTACCGCCAGGGCTGCGGGCGGGACGCGCGGCTCAAGGCCGTTTGGGGAAGCCGGTGAGCGGATCGCGCGGCGCGCGGGCGTAGGTTTCGGCCACGAATAGCGTGAAATCGCGGGTGCGCTTGCGGTCGAGGGGCACGGCGACGTTCTCGACCGGGCCGACGCGGCTGAAGTCCCCGGCGATTTCGGACAGGGAGTCGGCGCTGGTGTCGATCACCAGCACGCGCGCGCCTTGCGCCGGCGTCAGCGGCGCGGTGGCCTCGGCCTGGTTTTGGGGCGCGGCGGCGCGCACCCACATTCTCAGCGGCGGGGCCCCGGCCAGGCGATCACGACCGTAGTAGGCCAGCGCGTTGAACAGGAAGCGGTCGTCCACCGCCAGCGCCGTCAGGCCCGGCTCGGCGGCTGCGCGATCGAGGATACGATCGGCGGTGTCGCTCCAGCCGCGCGCGCGCTTGATCGAATTGGACAGACCGGCCCGGTCGGCGAACCCCGGCCAGACCACCGAAGCGGTGAACACCAGCATGATCGCGGTCTGGATCGCCGCCGTCGCGCCGAGGGTACGGCGCGCGTTCCAGCGCACCAGCCAGGCCGCGACCAGCACCGAGGCCGGCACGTATGCCGCGGCCGCCCAGTTGGCGTTGGCGCGCGACAGCAGGGCCTGGGCCGAGACCAGCAGCAGCGGCGGCGCCAGCAGGCAGACCAGGCCGAGATCGGCGTCCTCCAGCGCCTTGCGCCGGGTCGCGACGACCAGCCCGGCGAGCAGGGCCAGGAAGGGCAGGGGACCGAACACGCCGAGTTGCCCGACCAGGAAGTCCAGCAGCTCGGCGGGGTTGAACAGGCTGTTCGGATTCCAGTCGGCGTTGGCGGCGGTGTGGGAGACGGTGGCGAAGCCGTGGTTCGCGTTCCAGATCAGGTTTGGCGCGGAGATCGCGGCGAAGCCGGCGGGCGCCAGCAGGGCTGAACGCCAGTTCCACCGGCTCCGCGCGGCGCGTGAGAAGAGGGCGTGCAGCAGGAGCCCCAGCAGGAAGTAGAGCGCGGCGTACTTGCTGAGGAACGCTCCGCCCAGCGCCGCGCCCATGCCGGCCGCGGCGAGCAGACGGGTCCGCGGCGCATCGGTCGTGTAGAGAACGGCGTAGGCCAGCAGGGCCAGGGACAGGAAGAACAGCAGCGGCGCGTCGGTCGAGGCGATCCCCGAGGAAAGGGCGACGCCCGGCATCAGGCTGTACAGCGCCGCCGCCCAGAAGCCGGTCCAGCGCCCGTAGAGCCTGGCGCCCGCGCCGTACAGCGCGAGCGCGGCGCCGGCGTGCAGGAACAGCGACGAGACCCGCACCCACGGCTCGTCGTCGCCGCCGATCCCGGTGGTCAGCGCGATCAGCCAGGCGATCATGGGCGGCTTGGAATAGTAGCCGAACGCCAGTTCGCGCGACCACAGCCAGTACTGTGCCTCGTCCGGATAGAGCTCCAGCGGGGTCGAGAACAGGGCCCACAGCCGCAGCAGGGCGAACGCCCCGACCAGGAACAGGGTCGCCCGCCAGGGGTCTATGGATCGCGCCGGAGACATGGGCGCGACGCTTACCTTTCGCCCCGATCGTGTAAAGACGCCCCATGACCGACGCCCCGCTCCCGACCGTCCGGCTGAAGCCCAAGGCGCACCTGCGCAGCCTGCGCGGCCACCCCTGGGTCTACTCCAACGAGGTGGAGATGGACGCGACGGCCAAGGCGCTGCCGCGCGGGACGCTGGTGCAGGTGGTGTCGGCCGAGGGGCGCACGGTGGACCACGGCTGGTTCAACCCCTCGACGCTGATCGCGGTCCGGCGGCTGGAGGTCGGTGAGCCGGCGCCGGGCGAGGGGTTCTTCCGCGAACGGCTGGAGCAGGCGGCGGCGCTGCGGGGCCGGTTTTTCGAGGAGCCCTGGTGGCGGTGGATTCACGCCGAGGCCGACGGCCTGCCGGGGCTGGTGATCGACCGCTTCGGACCCGTGGCGGTGCTGCAGGCCAACAGCGCCGGCGCCGACCGCGCGACCGACCGCATCGCTCAGGCGATCACGGCGCTCGCGCCGGAGATCACCACCGTCATCGCCCGCAACGACACCGGCGCCCGGGCGCTGGAGGGGCTGGAGCCGGAGGTTCGGGTGCTGGCCGGCGAATGCGACGGGCCCATCGAGGTGCGCGAGAACGGGGCCGTCTACTACGCCGACCCGCGCGAGGGGCAGAAGACCGGCTGGTTCTACGACCACCGGGCGAATCGGCGGCTGATTCGGGAAGCGGCGAAGGGCGGGGCGGTGCTGGACTTGTACGGCTACGCCGGCGCCTTCGCGGTGCAGGCGGCGCTGGGCGGAGCCGAGCGGGTGATCAGCGTCGACCGCTCCGAGCGGGCGCTGGAGCTGGCCGCGCGGGCGGCGGTGAAGAACGGCGTGGACGGACGAATCGCCTTCGAGCGCGCGGACGTGTTCCAGGTGCTGGAGGCGGCCGAGCCCGCCTCGTTCGACCTGGTGATCGCGGATCCTCCGGCCTTCGCAAAGTCGCGCAAGGACCTGCCGCAGGCGCTGAAAGGCTATCGCAAGCTGGCCCGGCTGGCGGCGCGGGCGGCCAAGCCGGGCGGCCTGCTGTTCATCGCTTCGTGTTCGCACGCGGTGGACGCCGCCTCTTTCCAGGCGGAAACGGCTCGTGGCGTGCACGAGGCGGGACGCCGCGGGAAGATCGTCGCACGCGGCCAAGCCGATCGTGATCATCCGGAACACCCGCACCTGCCTGAGAGCGGCTACCTGAAGAGTCTGCTGTTCGCGCTGATGTAGCCCGAGCGCCACGGTCGGGGCGCCGTTTGGTCGCAGTTACCGAACCTTCACAAACCCGTCACGGAGGGTTTCTAAACGGCCCATAGGAGCCGACGCACACCCGCGCCTTCGCGGTTCGCGACGTCGCGTCTCTTCGGGATGGGGATACTCTGAGATGTTCACCAGAAAGCTCGCCTACGGGGCCGCGGCCTCCGTGCTCGCCCTGGCGGCCGCTTCCGCGGCCTTCGCGCAGGAAATCACCGGCGGCATCCGGGGTCAGGTCACCGACGAGGCCGGCGCGCCGGTCGCCGGCGCGACCGTCACCGTCCGTCACGAGCCGACCGGCACCACGTCCACGACCGTGACTAGCCAGGACGGCCTGTTCACCACGCGCAATCTGCGCGTCGGCGGCCCGTACACCATCTCGGTCAGCGCCGGCGGCTTCGGCGACGAGCAGGTGCAACTCGCCGCGATCGGCGTGGGTGATCCCGCCCAGGTGGACGTGATGCTGTTCTCGGCCAACAACTCGGCCGAAATTGTCGTCACCGGCGCCAGCCGCGGCGGTCTGCTGACCAGCCCGCGCACGCGGATCAACGCCGAGGACATCGAGACCCTGCCCTCGATCAGCCGCGACCTGAAGGACTTCGCCCGCAAGTCGCCGTTCGTCGTTCTGGACCAGACCAACAACGACGCCCTCGTGATCGGCGGTCAGAGCAACCGCTCCAACTCCATCACCGTCGACGGCGTCAAGCAGACCGACGACTTCGGCCTGCAGGCCAACGGCTACCCGACCCAGCGCTCGCCGATCTCGATCAGCGCCGTCGAGGCGCTGAGCGTGGAAATCGCCCCGTACGACGTGCAGTACGGCAACTTCCAGGGGGGCACCGTCAACGTCGTCACCAAGTCGGGCGGCAACGACTTCCACGGCGAGCTCTTCTACGAGTTCACCGACAACAAGTACCGCGGCGACAGCTTCACCTTCACCAACCCGTTCACCGGCGAAAAGACCCAGCGCAAGGTGACCACGGTGTTCGAGGAAAAGGGATGGGGCGCGACCCTCAGCGGCCCGATCCTGCAGGATCGCCTGTTCTTCCTGCTGAACTACGAGAAGTTCGAGGCCACCGAGCCGGCGCTGAACGGGCCCACGGGCTCGGGCGCGGCCAACCAGATCCCGGGCGTCACCCAGGCGAACGTCGACCAGGTGCGGTCGATCGTGCAGTCGGTCTACGGCTACGACCCGCTGGACTGGCAGGCGGGCGAGCTGCTCACCACCGACGAGAAGATGTTCGGCAAGGTGGACTGGAACATCAGCGACGATCACCGCGCGGTGTTCTCCTACCAGAACACCAAGGGGTCGGTACTGAACGAGACCGGCAACTCGACCAGCACGACGCAACCCAGCCTGGGCCTGCTGTCGAAGTGGTACGAGCTGGCCACCGAACTCACGGTCTACAAGGCTCAGCTCTACTCCGACTGGACGCCGAACTTCTCGACCGAGCTGTCGGTGTCGCGCAAGGAAGTGGTGAACGAGTCCCTGCCGCTGGCCGGCAGCGACTTCGCCCAGTTCCGCGTGTACCTGCCGGGCACCGCCTTCACCGGCGCCGGCGCCCCGGTCTGCACCGCGGCTTCGCCGTGCCCCAGCATCTTCCTGGGCCCGGACATCTCGCGCCACGCCAACGTCCTGACCAACGACGTCGACCAGCTGCGGATCAAGGCGGACTACACGGCGGGCGCTCACCGGCTCACTGCCGGCTACGAGCGTGAGAAGCTCGAGATCTTCAACGCGTTCGTGCAGAACGCGAACGGCGCGTACGTCTTCAACACCCTCACCGACCTGCAGAACCGCAACGCCTACTCGCTGACCTACGCGAACGCCGCCAGCAACAACAAGAACGACGGCGGCGCCTCGTTCGGCTACACCACCAACACCCTGTACGTTCAGGACCAGTTCGACGCCACGCCGGACCTGACGCTGCGCTTCGGCCTGCGTTACGACTGGTGGACCTCGGGCGACCGCCCGAAAGAGAACCCGGCGTTCGAGGCCGCCTACGGCTTCAAGAACAACGAAAACTTGGACGGTATGAGCGTCCTGCAGCCGCGCTTCGGCTTCAACTGGACGCCGGCGGCCGACATCAGCGTCTACGGCGGCATCGGCCTGTTCGTCGGCGGCACGCCCAACGTCTGGCTCTCGAACAACTACACCAACACCGGCAACCTGCTGGGCACCTACAACTGCAACCGCACGGGCACCGGCGGCAACCCGGTCTGCCCGGCCGACTCCATGAACAACGTCAACGGGTTCCAGGTGGGCGCCGGCGCCCAGGCGGCCAACACCGCCAGCGCCAACGCCGGCACCGGGGTCATCAACGCCCTGGATCCGGATTTCGAGCCGGCGCAAATCTGGAAGGCCTCCATCGGCGTCCAGAAGGACTTCGACTTCGGCCGTTACGGCGACAACTGGCGCGTCCGCGCCGAGTACGTGAAGTCGGACGTCGAGAAGGGCCTGCTCTGGCAGGAACTGCTGGCGGAAAACAACATCATCGGCGCCACGCCCGACGGTCGTCCGATCTACGGCCCGCGCGCCAACCGCTACGATCTGGTGTTGACCAACACCAACGAGGGCGGCGCCGAGCAGTGGGCGTTCGCGATCTCGAAGGAATGGCGCGAGGGCTGGGCGGAAGGCCTGGACTTCGACCTGTCCTACACCACCGTGGACTCCGAGGACGTGAACCCGGGCACCAGCTCGGTGGCGGCCTCTAACTACGGCCAGGTGGCGGTGTTCGATCCGAACGATCCGGACGTGGCGACCTCCAACTACGAGCTGGCCTTCGCCACCAAGCTGACGGTCGGCTACCAGCGCAAGTTCTTCGGCGACAACCGGACCAGCATCCGCCTGTTCGCCCAGCGCCGCGCCGGCCTGCCCTACAGCTACACCTTCGACTACACCGGTTCGAACAGCGTCGCCGCCGGCGCGCCGTTCGGCGAGAACGGGGTGTTCGCCCAGCGCGACCGCTCGCTGCTCTACGTGCCGATGACCGACTCTTCGGGCAACGTCACCGCGACCAGCGATCCGAACGTGACCTACGGCGGTTCCTTCAACGTCGCGGACTTCAACACCTTCCTGAAGGAACGCGGCCTGATCCAATACGCCGGCGGCGCGGCGCCGCGGAACGCGTTCCGCTCGCCCGACGTCAACATCGTCGATATGCGCATCGCTCAGGAAATCCCGGCCTTCTTCCCGTCGGGCGCCAAAGCCGAGCTGTATATGGACATCGAGAACCTCGGGAACCTGCTAAACGAGGAATGGGGCGTCGTGCAGCAGATCGGCTTCCCGTACTTCTCCAACAACGTGGTGGCCGGGGTGACCCCGGGCTGCACCGGCGGCGCCGGCGCGTGCCAGTACAACTACACCAGCTTCACCAACCGGGCCCCGTCGGCGTTCAACACGCAGTCGCTGTGGCAGATCAAATGGGGCGTGCGCTTCAAGTTCTAAGCGTCACGACCGAGCGTAACCGAGAGGGCGGTCCGGAGACGGGCCGCCCTTTTGTTTGCTATGAAGCTGCGCCTGTCCGGAGTTTGCCGCCCATGACCCTGACCCGCCGTTCCGCCTTCGCGCTCGCCGCCGGCGCGGCCGCCTTCCTGAACGCGCGCGGAACCCGGGCCGCCGCGCCTGCGCGCTTCGTCCGCAATCCGTTCAAGCTGGGCGTAGCCTCCGGCGATCCGTCCCAGGACGGTCTCACGATCTGGACCCGCCTGGCGCCGAACCCGATGGAGCCGGACGGCGGGGCGGGGAGCGAGCCGATCGAGGTGCGCTACCAGGTGGCCGAGGACGCAGGGTTCAAGCGCGTGGTCCGCGACGAGCTGGCGGTGGCCCATCCCGAGCGCGCCCACTCGGTCCACGTCGATCTCTACGGCCTGGAGCCGGGCCGGCCCTACTGGTACCGGTTCGAGGCGGGCGGGGTCCGCAGCCCCGTCGGGCGCGGCGTCACCCTGCCCGCGCCGACCAGCCGCACCGAGCGACTGAAGCTGGGCGTCGCGTCGTGCCAGCACTACGAACAGGGCTGGTTCACGCCCTACCGGGACATGGTCGCCTGGAACCCGGACCTGATCCTGCACCTGGGCGACTACATCTACGAGTCCAGCTGGGGGCCGCAGCTCCGCCGCCATCCGACCTTGGAGCCGCGCACCCTGGACGAGTACCGGGTGCATCACGCCGTCTACAAGCTGGACGCCGACATGCAGGCGGCCCACGCCCACACCAGCTGGGCCTTCACCTGGGACGACCACGAGGTCGAGAACGACTATGCCGGACTGACGCCCCAGCAGATCGAGGACGCCGCGGAGTTCCCCGAACGTCGCGCCCGCGCCTACCAGGCCTGGTTCGAGCACCTGCCGGTGTCGCGCCGGTCGCTGCTGTCGATGGGCGAGATGCGCATCTATCAGGAGCTGCTGTACGGCGACCTGGCCCAGCTGCTGATGGTCGACTACCGCCAGTACCGCTCGCCGCGCGCCTGCATCACCGCCGAACGCTGGCGCTCGGGCGTGGTCGACTGTCCCGAGCTGACCGATCCCAAGCGCACAGCGCTCGGCGAGGATCAGGACTACTGGTTCGGCCAGACCTTCGGCCGGGGGAATTCGCGATGGCAGGTGCTGGGCCAGGCCACCCTGTTCTCGCACCTGGACCAGAAAACCCCGGCGGGGACGCCCGGCTCGTTCAACGACGGCTGGAGCGGCTATCCGGTCACCCGCCAGCGGATGCTGGACCGCATCGCCCGGCGCAAGACCGCCGACACGGTGATCCTGGGCGGCGACATGCACGCCTTCTGGACCGTGGACGTGCGTGCCCAGGCCCTGGACCCGGCCAGCCCGATCGTGGCCACCGAGTTCGTCGGCACCTCGATCACCTCGCAGTCGACCTCGTGGGACCGATTCAACCAGATCCTGAAGGAAGGGCGGAACGAGCACGTGAAGTTCTTCGACGACCGCCAGCGCGGCTGGATGGCCGCGGAGGTGACGCGCGACCGCTGGAACGTCGACTTCCGCGTGGTGGACTCCGTGGCGACCAAGACGCCGGCCTTCTCGTCGCTGAAGCGCTGGGCGGTCGAGCACGGCAAGGCTGGGGCGCAGGAGGCGTGACGTCGCTTTAGATCACGGGTCGTCAGCCTGGCTGGTGCACATTTTGCCTTCTCCCCTTGCGGGAGAAGGTGGCCTGCGAAGCAGGTCGGATGAGGGGTCGCACCGCGTTGCCCGACCGTCCAGCGCGTCTGTCGACAACCCCGATCAGTCGCGCGACCCCTCATCCGGCCCCTCCGGGGCCACCTTCACCCGCAAGGGGAGAAGGAAGGCCGATGGTTCTGCCGAGCCTCTTTGAGGCGCCGCATGCCCCTAATTTGTGCGAGGGCGCGCACCACGCAATTGCGCGGTTCTATTGACCGGGGGGATCGCGCCGCCTATCTGCGCGCCCTTGTCTGAAAAGGGTTCGAGCTGAAATGAACCGCGTGGTTCCGCCCGAGTGGGCGCCGCACCAGGCCATGTGGCTGGGCTTCCCCAGCCACGGCGAGCTGTGGGAGCAGGACCTGGAGCCCGCCCAGGACGAGGTCGCCGCTCTGGCGCGCGCCCTGGCCGGTCCGGGCGCCGAACGCGTCCGCCTGCTGGTGGACGGCGAACAAGCGCGCGCCGCGGCCGAGGCGCGGCTGGGCGACGTCGCCGGCGTGGAGATCGTGCTCGGCAAGTTCGGCGACATCTGGCTGCGCGACACCGGGCCGATCTTCCTGCAGGACGACGCGCGCGCGGTCGCGGCCGGCTTCCGGTTCAACGGCTGGGGCGGCAAGTACGAGCTGGAGCACGACGACACCGTCGCCGAGCAGATCGCCGCCGCGTCCGGCGCGCCGCTGGAGCGCCACGACTTCATCCTGGAAGGCGGGGCGATCGACCATGACGGCTTCGGCACGGTGCTGACCACCCGTCAATGCCTGCTGAACCCCAACCGCAACCCCGGCTGGACCGAGGCCGACGTGGAGCGGGCGCTGGCTGCGTCGTTGGGCGCGCGCAGGGTGATCTGGCTGGACGAGGGCCTGCTGAACGACCACACCGACGGCCACGTCGACAACCTGGCCCGCTTCGTCGCGCCGGGCGTGGTCGCCTGCCCCTCGCCATGGGGCGCGAACGATCCCAACGCGGCGGCCTATGACGCCGTGGCGCGGGCCCTGTCGGGCGCGACCGACGCCCGCGGGTCGGAGATACAGGTGGTGCGCGTGCCCTCGCCGGGCCTGATCCTGGACGAGGACGGCGAGCCCTTGCCCTGCTCGCACATGAACTTCCTGGTCGCGAACGAGGCGGTGATCGTGCCGACGTACGACAATCAGGCTGCGGCGGTGGCGGTCGACGCCTTGAGAACGGTTTACCCGGAGCGCAGGGTAGTCGCCTTGCCGTCCAAGCACATCCTGACGGGCGGCGGCTCGTTCCACTGCATCACCCAACAGGAGCCCGCGCCGCAATGACCCGGACTCTCACCGTCGCCGCCCTGCAGACCGCCTACGGCGAGGACATGCAGGCCAACATCGCCAGGACAGCCGATCTGGTGCGCCAAGCCGCCGCCGAAGGCGCGCAGGTGATCCTGCCCTCGGAGCTGTTCCAGGGGCCGTACTTCTGCGTGGCGCAGGAGGAGCGGTGGTTCGCCACCGCCTATCCGTGGCGCGAGCACCCGTGCGTGACGGCGATGAGCCCGCTGGCGCAGGAACTGGGCGTGGCGATTCCGGTGTCGATCTTCGAGCGGGAGGGGCCGCACTACTTCAATTCTCTGGTGATGCTGGACGCCGACGGGTCGCCGCTGGGCGTCTATCGCAAGAGCCACATCCCGGACGGGCCGGGGTATCAGGAGAAGTACTACTTCCGACCCGGCGACACGGGTTTCCGGGTCTGGAACACCCGCCACGGCAAGGTCGGCGTCGGCATCTGCTGGGACCAGTGGTACCCCGAGACCGCTCGGGCGATGATGCTGATGGGGGCCGAGGTGCTGATGTACCCGACCGCGATCGGCTCGGAGCCGCACGACAAGGAGCTGGACACCGCCGAGCCCTGGCGGCGCGCCATGGTCGGCCACGCGGTGTCCAACGTCGTGCCGGTGGTGGGGTCGAACCGCACCGGCCACGAGGACCTGACCGAGGTAGGCCAGACCTTCTACGGCTCGTCCTTCATCGCCGACCATCGGGGCGACCTGGTCGCGGCGTTCGGGCGCGAGGAGGAGGGGGTGCTGACCGCGGCCTTCGACCTCGACTACATCGACCGCCACCGCGCCGCCTGGGGCTTCTTCCGCGACCGGCGCGCCGACCTGTACGGCTCGCTCGTGGGACCGCGGCCGGCCTGACGCCGATCGTCCCCGACCTGTCCGAAAGTTAATTGGCGGCGCTACGCGATGCGCCCCATCGTTGGGGTTCAACCTCTTGGGGGAGGAACGATGAACGTGACCGCTCTGGCGGCGCCGGTCTGGGGCGACCGGCTGCAGGCTTTCGCCAACCTGGCCCTTCGGCTGTTTCTGGGCGCCTTCCTGATCTACGGCGTGTGGGACAATATCGTCAGCGCCGAGCGCATGACCGAGTTCGTGGGCTTTCTGACCAACCTGAAGTGTCCCTATCCGGAACTGGCCGCGCCGCTGTCGGTCTGGGCGCAGTTCCTGATCGGCGTGCTGCTGATCGGCGGCCTGCTGACCCGCTGGGCGGGGCTGCTGCTGGCGGTGAATTTCCTGGTCGCCTACGCCCTGATCGCGCCGACGGGGGCGGATTTCCGCGCGCTGTACCCGCCGACGGTCCTTATCTTCGTGGGCCTGCTGTTCTTCGCCTACGGCGCAGGGCCGCTGTCGCTGGACCGGCTGCTGCTGGAGAAGCGCCGTCGCTGAACCTTCACGCATCCTTCGGCGGCGTCGAGCGTTACTGCTGTACGCCGTCGAGAGGGTCGTCTTTTGCGTAGAGCCAATCCCAACGCGCCGTCCATGACGGGGGCGGGCGAACTGGTGTTCCCCGGCCATTCCGAAGAGGTCGGCTACCGCATCGCCGCCGCCGCCGTGCCCCGTGCGGGCGCGCCGGCCGTGCGCGGCAGCCTGGAGACCACGCCCGAGACCGCCCGCGCCCTGTTCAAGGCCGGTCGCGGCGAGCTGAAGCTGGAGGGCGGCAAGGCCTGCCGCATCACCGTGCTGGCCCATAGCGAGGGCAGCGGCACCGCCTATTTCGAAGCGACCGTCTGATCCAGTTCGACGGCGAAGAAGCCGATGTCCGTCTCTTCGCCGGGCAGGCGCACGGTTCCCTCCGACCGGAACCCCAGCTTTTGCAGCAGTGCGATCGAGCGCTCGTTCGCGGGCGAGGCGATCGCCAGCAGGCGCGTGACCCCGTGCACCCGCCGCGCCTCGTCCAGCACCGCGATCGCGGCCTCGCGGGCGTAGCCGCGACCGTGAAAGCGGTCGAGGAAGGCGAAGCCGAGGTCTGGGCCGTCCAGCCCGTCGCGGCGCACCAGACCGCACAGGCCGATCGGCTCGGCCGTCTGCTTCAGCGTCACGACGTAGGAGCCGTAGCCGTGCTCGCGGAACATGGCCAGGAAGCGGCCCGTGACGTAGTCGCGCGCGGCCTCCACCGTGCGCACGCCCCGGTCGCCGATGTGGCGCAGCCACCCCGGCTCGTTCAGCAGCTCCAGCACGAAGGGCGCGTCGTCCTCGGTCGGACGCCGCAGGATCAGCCGCTCGGTCGACAGCCGGCTCAGGCGGCCGCGTCCGCTTCCTCGGCGTGCTCGGCCAGGATCGTCAGGCCCTGCGGCGTGACGTCGGCGAAGCCGCCGCGGATGTTGAAGGTGCGCCGGTTGGAGCCGTCCATGACGACGACCTCGCCCTCGGCCAGGGTGGTCATGAACGGGGCGTGCCCAGCCAGCACGCCGAACTGACCCTCGACGCCCGGCGCGACCACCTGGTCGACCTCGCCGGCGTAGAGCTCGCGCTCGGGCGCGACCAGGGAGAAGTGGAGTTTGGCCATCGGCTCGCTCTCAGGAAAGTGAAACTCCGCTCATCCCCGCGGAAGCGGGGACCCAGGTTTTACAAGCGCACGTCGCTGGACGGCCCAAGCCTGCGTCCCCGCTTCCGCGGGGATGAGCGGTGGAAGCTTAAGCCTCGGCCGCGAGCTTCTCGGCCTTGGCCACGGCCTCGTCGAAGCCGCCGACCATGTAGAAAGCCGCTTCCGGCAGGTTGTCGCCCTCGCCGTCGCAGATGCGCTGGAACGAGCGGATGGTCTCCTCCAGCGACACGAACTTGCCGGGCTGGTTGGTGAAGGCCTCGGCGACGTGGAACGGCTGCGACAGGAAGCGTTGCAGCTTGCGGGCGCGCGCGACCGTCAGCTTGTCCTCTTCCGACAGCTCGTCCATGCCCAGGATGGCGATGATGTCCTTCAGGGCGCGGTACTGCTGCAGGATCTCCTGAACGCGGCGGGCCACGGCGTAGTGTTCGTCGCCGATCACCAGCGGGTCCATGATCCGGCTGGTGGAGTCCAGCGGGTCCACGGCCGGGAAGATGCCCTGGGCGGCGATGTCGCGCGACAGCACGGTGGTGGCGTCCAGGTGGGCGAAGGAGGTGGCCGGCGCCGGGTCGGTCAGGTCGTCGGCGGGCACGTAGATGGCCTGGACCGAGGTGATCGAACCCTTGTTGGTCGAGGTGATCCGCTCCTGCAGGTTGCCCATCTCGGTGGCCAGCGTCGGCTGGTAGCCCACCGCCGAGGGGATGCGGCCCAGCAGCGCCGACACTTCCGAACCGGCCTGGGTGAAGCGGAAGATGTTGTCGATGAACAGCAGGACGTCCTTGCCCTCCTGGTCGCGGAAGTACTCCGCCTGGGCCAGGCCGGTCAGGGCCACGCGGGCGCGGGCGCCGGGGGGCTCGTTCATCTGGCCGTACACCAGGGTGCACTTGGAGCCTTCGGTGGAGCCGTTGTTCTTCTTCGGGTCCACGTTGACGTTGGACTCGATCATCTCGTGGTACAGGTCGTTCCCTTCACGGGTCCGCTCGCCCACGCCGGCCAGCACGGAATAACCGCCGTAGGCCTTGGCGATGTTGTTGATCAGCTCCTGCATGGTCACGGTCTTGCCCACGCCGGCGCCGCCGAACAGGCCGATCTTGCCGCCCTTGGTGTAGGGGCACAGCAGGTCGATCACCTTGATGCCGGTGACCAGGATCTCGGCCGAGGTCGACTGCTCCTCGAACGAGGGCGCGTCGCGGTGGATAGCGCTGCGGAACTGGGTGGAGACCGGGCCGGCCTCGTCGATCGGGTCGCCGACGACGTTCATGATGCGGCCGAGCGTGGCCGGGCCGACCGGCACGGTGATCGGCGCGCCGGTGTCGAGCACGTCCTGGCCGCGGGTCAGACCCTCGGTGGTGTCCATGGCGATGGTGCGCACGGTGTTCTCGCCCAGGTGCTGGGCGACCTCGAGCACCAGGCGGAAGGTCTGGCCGGTGCGCTGGTCCACGTTGGTGGTCTCGAGCGCGCTCAGGATGGCGGGCAGGTGG
>DASPKD010000188.1:0-4832 GCA_035628275.1 Caulobacteraceae bacterium
CGGATCGAGGCCGCCGCGCCCGCCGCGACCACCGGCGGCAGGGAGGTGGTGAAGATGAAGCCCGAGGCCCACAGCCGGATCGCGTCCACCAGATCGGCGTCCGCGGCGATGTAGCCGCCGACCAGGCCGAAAGCCTTGCCCAGCGTCCCCTCGACGATGTCGATCCGGTCCATCACGCCATCGCGTTCGGCGACTCCGCCGCCGCGCGGGCCGTACATGCCGACCGCGTGCACCTCGTCCAGATAGGTCAGGGCGCCGTACTTCTTCGCCAGGGCGATCGTACCCGCGATGTCGGCGATGTCGCCGTCCATCGAATAGACCGACTCGAAGGCGATCACCTTGGGCGCGTGCGCGGGCGCGGCGGCCAGCAGCCGCTCCAGGTGCTCAAGGTCGTTGTGGCGGAAGATGTGCCGCTCGCACCCGCCGTTGCGGATGCCCGCGATCATCGAGGCGTGGTTCAGCGCGTCGGAGAAGATGATCAGGCCGGGCAGGATCTTGGCCAGCGTCGACAGCGTCGCCTCGTTGGCCACGTAGCCGGAGGTGAACAGCAGCGCCGATTCCTTGCCGTGCAGATCGGCCAGCTCGTGCTCCAGCTCCACGTGATAGCGGGTGGTGCCCGAGATGTTGCGCGTGCCGCCCGAACCGGCGCCCGCTTCGTCGATCGCCTGGTGCATGGCGTCCAGCACCGTCGGGTGCTGGCCCATGCCGAGGTAGTCGTTGGAGCACCACACCACCACGTCGCGGGTGGAGCCGTCGGCGCGGGTCCAGGTCGCGCGCGGGAACTCGCCCCGGCGACGCTTCAGGTCGGCGAAGACGCGGTAGCGCCCTTCCGACCGGACCTTCTCGACGGAGGCCCTGAATGCGGCCTTGTAGTCCATGGTGCTCGACTTTCCCGGACCGGCGAACGACTCCGCCGACGGCACGGCTTTTGGCATACGCCGTTCGACGGTGTCCACTTAGGGGTTCCCCTAGGGCCGTACGATTTCACCAATGGTCGCAGATACTTGAGAACGGTTCTCAACTGGCCGGTCGACGTCAGGCCAGTTCTTCGAGCCGCCCCCGCATCAACTGAAGCACCGCCGAGAAATCCTTCCCGCCGTAACCCAGCCGGTCGAACAGGGCGTACAGCGCCTCGGCCTGCGCCCCCAGCGGCGTTGTCGCGCCGGCCCGCGCGGCGGCCTCCTGCGCCAGCTTCAGGTCCTTCAGCATCAGGGCGGTGGCGAACCCGCCCTGATAGCCGCGGTTGGACGGGGCGGTCTCCACCGGCCCCGGCCACGGGCAATAGCTGGTCAGCGACCAGCACTGGCCGGACGACTTGGACGCGATGTCGAAGAAGTTCTGGGGGTCCAGCCCCAGCCGCTCGGCCAGGGCGAACGCCTCGCACACGCCCAGCATCGAAATCGCCAGCACCATGTTGTTGCAGATCTTGGCCGCCTGCCCCGCGCCGTGGTCGCCGGCGCGGATCACCGCGCGGGCCATGGGCGTCAGCACCTCCTCGAACCGGCCGAAGGCGCCCTCGTCGCAGCCGACCATGAAGGCCAGCGTGCCGCCGTCCGCCGCCGCCGTGCCGCCCGACACCGGCGCGTCGGCGAAGGTGAAGCCCTCGTTCGCCGCCAGCCCCGCCACCTTGCGCGCGGTGTCCACGTCGATGGTCGAGCAGTCGATCAGCAGGGCCGACTTCGGCGCGTTCGCGAACACCTCGTCGGTGTAGACCTTGTACACGTGCGGCCCGGCCGGGAGCATGGTGATCACCGCGTCGGCGTCGCGCACCGCCTCGGCGACCGAGCCGGCGGCCGTGCAGCCCTGCGACACGGCCTTGTCCAGCGCTTCTCTCGACAGGTCGAAGGCCGCGACCTGGCGGCCGGCCTTGGCCTGGTTCGCGGCCATGCCGCCGCCCATGGCGCCCAGTCCGATGAATGCGATGCGCATGGGTGCGGCCCTCCGTCCGGTGATGATCCGGGGCAGGGCTTAGCGCCGCGGGTGCGCGCGTGTCGAGGGCGTCAATGGCGGGGCTTGCGGAACTTGTAGACGAACTGGTCGGTCCGCCCGCGGATCGACTCGTCGAAGACGTTGGCGGTCTTCGGATCGGCCGGGTTGCGCAGCAGAGGGCTCTCGCCCTCGAACACGAAACCGGCGGCGGTCACCTCCTGCTTCACCGTCTCGGGATCGATCCGGTGCAGGTCGTGCGCGTCGCGCAGACCCGAGCCCGGCTCGGCCGCGTGGTCGATGATCAGGTAGACGCCGCCGGGCCGCAGCGCCTGGAAGATCGCCTTGTTCGCCCGCGCCGCCGTGTCGGCGGGGAACGGCTTCAGGTGCAAGTCGTGGTAGTTCTGGGAAGTCCAGACCACGTCCAGCCCCGCCGGAAAATCGGGCGTGGCGAAAGGCGTGATCGATCCGGTGACGTTGTCGTAGGCGGCGTCCAGCGCCTTCAGATCCTCGCCGTACTTCGGCATGAAGCCGACGAACTCCTGGGGCTGGACCGCGTGCACCCGCCCCTGCGGGCCCACCACGCCGGCGAAGATGCGCGCGAAGTAGCCGCCGCCGGTGACGAAGTCGCCCACCGTGTCGCCCGGACGAACCCCGGCGAAGCGGATCAGCGCCTCGGGCTTGCGCGCGGCGTCGCGCTCGCGGTCCGCGGCCGGGCGCGAGGGGTCCGCCAGGGCCGCTTCGATCGCAGGGCCCGGGTCGCCCCGGAACACGCCGTCGAACGTTCCGCAGGAACTAAGCAACAGGGCAGACAGGCCCGCGATCACGAGACGGCGCATCAGACGATCTCCCCAGTTCGACACGACCTTAGCGAACCGCGTTCGGCGAGGCTACGCCCCGAGTTCCGGCAGCGGCGTCCACTCCATGTCAGGGGGCAGCAGGGCGAAGATCTGCTCCAGCACCTCGTCCGACACCTCCTCGACCGAGGCGGGCGCCCACCTGGGCGCGTTGTCCTTGTCCACGATCACCGCCCGCACGCCTTCCTTGAAGTCGTGGCGGCGCACCACGCGGCTGGCGATCCGGTACTCCATGGCCATGTTGTCGGCGAAGTCGGAAAGCCCGGCGCCGGTCCGCAACTGGCGCAGGGTCACCTTCAGGGTCTGGGGCGACTTGGTCCTCAGCAGTTCCAGCTGCGACGAGGCCCAGGCGCCGCCGTCGGCCTCCAGAGCCGCGAAGATCTCCTCCACCGTGTCGAAGGCGAACAGCCGGTCGATCGCGTCGCGGTTCGCCGCCAGCGGCCCGGCGCCCGGGTCGCTCGCCACGTCCTGCACCGCGCCCCACAGCTGCGCCGGGTCCAGCATGATCGCGGCCTTCAGCGCCTCCAGCTTCGCGCTCTCGACGTAGTGGGTGGCGAGGCCCAGCGACAGGCAGTCGGCTGCTTTCAGCCGGGCCCCGGTCAGCGCCAGCCACGTCCCCGTCCGCCCCGGCAGGCGCGGCAGGAACCAGCCCCCGCCCACGTCGGGGAACAGGCCGATGCCGGTCTCCGGCATGGCGAAGGTCGTGCGCTCGGTGGCGATGCGCACCTGGGCGGGCGCCGAAATCCCGACGCCGCCGCCCATCACGATCCCGTCCATCACCGCCACCACGGGCTTCGGATAGACGAACAGCAGGTGATTCAGCCGGTACTCGGTATGGAAGAAGTCGCGCGCCAGCTCCCCGTCCGACGCCCCGCTCTCGGCCAGCATGCGGATGTCGCCCCCGGCGCAAAAGCCCCGCTCGCCGGCGTGGTCGATCAGCACCGCCTGCACGCCCGCGTCCCGCCGCCAGGCCATCAGCGCCTGGATCATTGAGCGGCACATGTCGGCGGTCAGCGCATGCAGCGCCTGCGGCCGGTTCAGGGTGATCCGCCCGACGCGGCCGTCGAGGCGGGTGATCACGGGAGCGGAGGAAGCGGTGTCGGTCATTGACGGAACATCTCCCGCGCGGTGATCACGCGCATGATCTCGTTGGTGCCCTCCAGGATGCGGTGGACGCGCAGGTCCCGCACGATCCGCTCCAGCGGGTAGTCCTTAAGGTAGCCGTAGCCGCCGTGCAGCTGCAGCGCGTCGTCGGCGACCGCGTAGCCGGCGTCGGTGGCGAAGCGCTTGGCCATGGCGCAGAGTTGCGTCGCCTGCGGGTCGCGGTTGTCCAGCGCCCAGGCGCCGCGCCGCACCATCAGCCGCGCCGCCTCCAGCTGGGTCGCCATGTCAGCCAGCTTGAACTGCAGCGCCTGGAAGTCCTTCAGCGGCTTCCCGAACTGCTTGCGGGTCTCCATGTAGGCCTTGGCCGTATCCAGCGCGAGCTGCGCCCCGCCCAGCGAGCAGGCGGCGATGTTCAGCCGCCCGCCGTCCAGCCCCGACATGGCGATGCGGAAACCGTCGCCCTCCATCCCCACCCGGTTCTCCACCGGCACGCGGCAGTCGTCGAAACTGACGATGGCGGTGGGCTGGCTGTTCCAGCCCATCTTGCGCTCCTGAGCGCCGAAGCTCAGGCCCGGCGTGTCCTTCTCGACCACCAGGGTGGAGACGCCCTTGGGCCCCTCCCCGCCGGTGCGGACCATGACCACGTAGACGTCGCTGGTCCCCGCGCCCGAGATGAAGGCCTTGGAGCCGTTCAGCACGTAGTGATCGCCGTCCAGCCGCGCAGTGGTGCGCAGGCTCCCTGCGTCGGACCCCGAACCCGGCTCGGTCAGGCAGTAGGAGGCGATCAGCTCCATGGTCGTCAGACGCGGCACGTACTTGGCCCGCAGCGCCGCCGAGCCGTACCGGTCGATCATCCAGCTGGCCATGTTGTGGATCGACACGAAGGCGGCGGTGGACACGTCGCCGTAGGCCAGCTCCTCGAACACGATCGCGGCGTCCAGCCGG
>DASPKD010000189.1:0-2256 GCA_035628275.1 Caulobacteraceae bacterium
AGGCCTTTTCGGTCCTCAACACCCAGTCGAAGAAGACGATTGAAGCCGTCGCCGCGGGCCCCGGACGGGCCGTGGTCGGGCCCGAGGCCGACAGCCTCAAGGCCGCTCGTTTCGCTTCCCGCTGAGGTGTCCCCCGTGCGCGCTCCCCTTCTCGCCTCCGTCTCCGCCGCCCTGCTGCTGACCGCCTGCTCCACCGCCGTCGAGGCGGTGAAGGGCCCACAGCTCGCCCCGATCGGCTACCCGGCCCAGCTCGTGCCGGTGCAGCAACAGGTGATGGTCCCGCAGCAGCCCCAGCCCGCGTCGGCCAACTCGCTGTGGCGCGCCGGGGCGCGGACCTTCTTCAACGACCAGCGCGCCCGCAACGTCGGCGACATCCTGACCGTCAACATCGACATCGACGACCGCGCACAGGTCGCCAACTCCACCAGCCGCTCGCGCTCCAACGAGGTGCAGTCGGGCGTGAGCGCGCTGTTCGGACTGGAGTCGAGCCTGGGCAAGCTGTTCCCGCAGGGCTTCGATCCCGCCAACATGGTGGAGTCCGGCGGCGAGAGCTCGTCCCAGGGGTCGGGCGTGATCAGCCGCTCGGAGAAGGTGTCGCTGACCATCGCCGCGGTGGTCACCGGCGTGCTGCCCAACGGCAACCTGATCATCCAGGGCCGCCAGGAGGTGAAGACCAACCGCGAGGTGCGCGAACTGACCGTCGCCGGCATCGTGCGCCCCGAGGACGTGTCCTCGGCCAACACCATCAACCACACCCAGATCGCCGAGGCCCGCATCGCCTACGGCGGCCGCGGCGACGTCACCCGCATGCAGCAGGCCCCCGCCGGTCAGAATTTGCTGGAGCGCTTCACGCCGTTCTGAGGAACCGGAAATGTCCGACGAAGCCCTGGTCGTGATTCCCCTGCCGACCGAGGAGGGGAAGATCACCTACGCGGTCGGGCGGCTGGTGTCGGAGGGGGAGCAGCCGTTCGCGGAGGCGATCGTGGCGATCCCCGGCACGGCGTTTGCGCCGCCGCGACGCATCACGCTGTCGCGCTACGGGCTGGCGCGGGTGCGGCCGGGGTCGCTCGGGCGGCCGGACCTGTACGTCTACGAGGGCATGATCCTGCCGCCGCCGGCGGGGTGAAGCTCGGGAAGCGTCTCGTCCCCGCCGTTCAGGGGGCGGCGCATGAACACCACGTCGACCCAGCGGCCGTGCTTGAAGCCGACGGAGCTCAGCACCCCGGCTATCTCGAAACCGCAGGACCGGTGCAGGGCGATGGAGGCGACGTTGCCGCTGTCGCCGATAGAGGCCAGCAGCTGGCGCAGGCCCAGCGCCTCGCAGCGCGCGACCAGCGCCTCCAGCAGCGCGCGACCGACGCCGCGTCCGGTGCGCTCCGGATCGACGTAGACGCTGTCCTCGGCGGTGAAGCGGTAGCCGCTGCGCGGCCGGTAGGGCGAGCAGTAGCCGTAGCCCGCCACCCGGCCGTCGATCTCGGCCGCCAGCCAGGGCAGGCCCGCCGCACGGACCGCCTCGATCCGCGCCGCCAGCTCGGCGGGGTCCGGCGGGACCTCCTCGAAGGTGCCGAAGCCGTTTCGGACGTGCCAGGCGTAGATCGCCGCCATGGCCGGAACGTCGCGCGCTTCGGCCTCGCGCACCCGCATCAGAGCCCTTCGTCCCCGAGCCGCTTCTCCATCGCATAGTTGTGGATCGGCACGCCGGCGACCTCGAAGTCGCGTCGGGCGCAGACCTGGAAGCCGCGCTTGAGGAAGAACCGCCGGGCCGCCTCGCTGGCGTGGACGCCGAGGGCTTCCACGCGCCGGTCCCGCGCGGCGCGCTCCAGCGCCTCGTACACGGCCCCTGCGGCGCCCGGCGGGGCGTCCGGATCGCGGTAGAGGAAGTCGATGAAGCCGTCGCCGGTCAGGTCGGCGAAGGCCAGCGGCCGGCCATGCGCGTCGGCGGCGACCAGGCGCAGCCGTCCGTCCGCCGCCGTCTCGGCGAAACGCTCGGGCGAGGGCGCCAGCGAGGCCCAGGCCCGCACCTGCTCGGCGTCGTAGTCGCGCGCGCCCAGCGCGCTCACCGAGCGGAGGTAGAGTGCCGACAGGCCCTCGGCGTCCTCCGCCCGGTACGGCCGCACGATCACCCCTTGGTCCAGCCCTTCTCCACCGCCCAGACGGCGAAGGCGTAGTCGCGCGCGACCTCCTTCAGCCGGTCGAAGCGGCCGGAGGAGCCGCCGTGGCCGGCCTCCATGTTGATCTTCAACAGCATGGGCGCGC
>DASPKD010000190.1:0-3938 GCA_035628275.1 Caulobacteraceae bacterium
CTACGCCAAGCTCGACCACAACGTTCGGATCAGCCTGGACAAGGACGTCCAGGAGTTGATCCAGCAGAACCCGAACCTGTTCTGAGGCGGGGGAGAGAACGACATGACCATGATGCGTGACATCACAGGCGCCGCCTTCGTCGCCGCCGCGCTCGCGACCGCGGCCGCTCCGGCGATCGCTCAGACCGCCGAGGCCAAGGCGCGGGTGGACGCCGCCAAGGCGCAGGGGATCGTCGGCGAACAGTCCGACGGCATGCTGGGCTTTGTGACCGCCAGCACCGATACGGCGCTGCGCGCCGCCGTGGCCGAGATCAACGCCGGCCGGGCCGAGGTCTACCGCACCGCCGCGGCCAAGAACGGCGTGGAGGCCTCGGTCGCGGGCGCCTCCGCGTTCAAGAACCACGTCTTCCCGCGCATGCCCGCGGGCCAGTTCTGGCGGGCCGAGGACGGATCCTGGAAGCGCAAGTGACGCCTGACGACCAGACGAAACCGAAGCCCCGGCCGCCCTGGCCGGGGCTTCTGCTTTTGGCCGCCGCGCTGCTGGGCGCCGGCGCCTTCGTGCTCTGGGGCCTGCGCGAGTCCTGGCGGCTCGGCGACGCGCCGCTCGGCCTGCACGGCTGGATCGCGGTGGGCATCGCCTTCGTCGGCACCGGCGTGATCGGCGGCGGCCTGATGTTCCTGGCCTTCTGGTCGTCGAAGAAGGGCTACGACGAGCGCGCGGGAAAGGACGGGGAGGAGCTGTAGGGTTTTATAAGGTCTTGCGTAGCACGCCCTAAACACCCGCTCATCCCCGCGAAGGCGGGGACCCAGAAGTCTGATCGATGCGGCTGGACACGTTCAGCCCCGCGCCCGGAGCCGCCCCGGCGGACCATGGTCTGGGTCCCCGCCTTCGCGGGGATGAGCGGAGAGATTGCGAAGCTCTCGATCTTTCCGCCTATCAAGCCGCCGCGGCCCGGTCGCCTCGCAGCAGCGGCGCCAGCACCTGCTCGGCAAGGGCGCGCACCACCGGGACGACCACGCCGTCGCCGCAGAGTTTCAGCGCGGCCGTCTGGGCGCGGGGCAGGACGTAGGAGTCCGGCAGGCCCATCAGCCGCGCCGCCTCTCGCGCGGTCAGCAGGCGCGCCCGGGTGCGGTCGCCTTCGACCTCCACCACGAACTGGCGCGAGGAGCCTCCCGCGGGGGTTCGCAGACAGCCGGCCAGGCCGTCGAACCGAACTTCGGCCCGCTGCACCCGCTCGCCGCCTTCCACCCTCACCCGACGATAGGCCATGCCGATGCGACGGCCGCCGCCCGCCCGCGCGGCTTCGAGCTTGAGCCGGTTGGCGGGGTTCATAAGCGCCAGCAGCCGCTCGGTGCGCTCCGGCGGGAACCACGGCGCCTCGGGCTCCAGCAGATCGGCCACGGTCGTGTTGCGCCTGGCGGGCGCGGCCAGGGGCCACCAGACCCAGCGAGCCTTCAGGGCCTCCGGCAGCCGCTCGAACGCGGCGGCGATCGCGGGCGTGTGGAAGGCCGCGGGACCGGCCGGTCCCGCGGCGGGATCCAGGCTCGCCACGACGAACACCCGGGGCCGCGACTGGGGCGACCACAGGGCCGCGTCGACTTCCAGCGCCCCGAACCGGTAGCCGAGCCCGGCCAGCGCCTCGCACAACGCGGCGAAATCCGCGCCGCCGTCGGAGGTCAGCAGGCCCACGACGTTCTCGATCACGATCGTGCGCGGCGCCCGGCCTTCGCCGTAAAGGCCCTCCATCAGCCGCCAGAAACCCCAGAACGCAGACGACCGCCCGCCCGACAGACCCGCACGCGCGCCGGCCAGGCTCAGGTCCTGACAGGGCGACGACGCCCAGGCGAGGTCCGCCCGGCCGGGCAGGTCGGCCGTGTCGAGCGCCCATACGTCGCCGTGGCGGAGGTGGTCGTCGCCGTGGTTGGCCCGGTAGGCGGCGGCTTTCGCGGCGTCGAAATCGACCGCGAACGAACATCTCCACCCCTCGCCCAGCCCGAGCCGCGCCATGCCGCCGCCGGCGAAGAACTCGTAGAAGGTGAAAGGCGCGGGCATTCGAGCGAGCTTACGTGAGTCGGCTTCCCCCGACGGCTTCATTCATTCCGCTCATTCCCGCGAGGCGGGGACCCAGAAGTCTGATCAATGCGGTGGGACGGTCCATACCCGAAAGAGCAAGCCTCGGCGGGCCCTCGTCTGGGTCCCCGCCTTCGCGGGGATGAGCGGAGGTTTGTTGTCTTAGCTTTTAGAACCTGCGAATTCTTCGCCGCACATCACCGGGAGGCCCCCATGCGCGTCGCCGTCTTCGCCGCTTTCAGCGTTCTGGCGCTGGCCGCCTGTGGTCAGCAGGGGCAGGCTCCTGCCGCACCCGGGGCGCCCGCGCCGGCCGAGCCCGCCACCCCGTCAGGAGAGCCGGTGCAGCCGCCGCGGCCAGCGCCCGCCGGGCCCACGACGCTCGGCGGCGTCGATCTGGCCGGCGAGGTCAACGCGCTGGGCACCGAACCCTTCTGGGGTCTGGAGATCCGGCCGAGCGGGCTGAAGCTGGCGGGCGTGGACCGGCCGGAACTGCGCGCCCCCAATTCGGGACCGCAGGTCGAGGGCAAGACCGCCGTCTGGAAAACCTCGGCCCAAGGCGGCGCCCCCATGACCGTGACCCTGACCGAGGAGCGCTGCTCCGACGGCATGAGCGACCGGGCCTATCCGCTGGCCGCGAAGGTCGAGGTCGGGCCGGAGACTCTGAACGGCTGCGCCATCTCCTACGCGGAGCTGATGAGCCGCGACGAGACGGGCGCGCCGCGCCGTTGATCCGCACGGGCGCGCGTTGACCGGGGGCGTTCGCCCCCGTAAGCCGCGCGCCATGTTGTCCGACCTCTCCCCGCTCGCCCGCGACGCCCGCGCCTGGCCGTTCGAACAGGCCCGCAACCTGCTGGCGCGCGTGATCCGCCTGCGCCTGCCCGAATCCGAACGCGCCGAGGCGACCCGCCTGATCGCGGACGGCAAGGCCGACGAGGCGGTGAAGGCCTGGCCGAACCTCGCCCGCCCGGTGATCTTCGAAACCGGATACGGCCCCTCGGGCCTGCCGCACATCGGCACCTTCCAGGAGGTGGCGCGCACGACCATGGTGCGCACCGCCTTTCGCGCCCTGACCGGCGACGCGGTTCCGACCCGGCTGATCTGCTTCAGCGACGACATGGACGGGCTGCGCAAAGTCCCGGACAACATCCCGAACGCCGGGGTGCTGCATGAGGACCTGCACAAGCCGCTGACGGTGGTGCGCGACCCGTTCGGCGAGCACGACAGCTTCGGCGGGCACAACAACGCGCGTCTGCGCGCCTTCCTCGACGGCTTCGGCTTCGAGTACGAGTTCTTCTCGGCCACCGAGTGTTACCGCAGCGGCCGGTTCGACGCGGTGCTGCTGAAGGCGCTGGAGCGGTTCGACGACATCCAGGCGGTGATGCTGCCGACGCTCGGGCCGGAGCGGCGGGCCACCTACTCCTGCTTCCTGCCGATCAGCCCGACCACCGGCAAGGTGCTGCAGGTGCCGACGCTGGAACGCAACCTCGAGCGCGGGACCATCGTGTTCGAGGACGAGGACGGGAACCGTGTCGAGCAGGCGGTGACCGGCGGCCGGGTGAAGATGCAGTGGAAGCCCGACTGGGCCATGCGCTGGGCTGCGCTGGGCGTCGACTACGAGATGTCGGGCAAGGACCTGATCGACTCGGTCAAGGCGTCGTCGAAGATTTGCCGCGTCCTCGGCGGGGAGCCGCCGGAGGGCTTCAACTACGAGCTGTTCCTGGACGAAAACGGCCAGAAGATCTCCAAGTCCAAGGGCAACGGCCTGACCATGGAGGAGTGGCTGCGCTACGGCGCGCCCGAGAGCCTGGCCTACTACGTGTTCCAGTCGCCGAAGTCGGCCAAGAAGCTGTACTTCGACGTGATCCCG
>DASPKD010000191.1:0-6153 GCA_035628275.1 Caulobacteraceae bacterium
CGACAGCACCGAAATGGCCGGAGTGATCATCGAATCGCCGTAAAAGAGCGCGCACGCGAAGACCCCGAGCAGCACGATGCCTGCCGACCAGCGGAACTTGCCCTTCCTGGAGATCAGGGCGAGCAGCGCCAGGCTGCCGCCTTCACCCTTGTTGTCGGCGCGGGTCAGGATGGTGATGTACTTGAAGCTCACCACCAGCATCATCGACCAGAAGATCAGTGAAAGAACGCCGTAGACCTGAACCTGGTCGATCGGCAGCTGGTGCGCACCGGCAAAGGTCTGGCGCAGGGCGTAGAGCGGGCTGGTGCCGATGTCGCCGAACACGACGCCGACAGACCCCAGCGCGAGCGCGAAGAACCCCTGGCCGGCATGGGCGTCGCGCCCCGCAGCTTCGCCGTGGGGGCCCAGCATTCCGTGCTTCTGAACGTCGGCGCCGGACGCCGCCGGATCGGCGGACGCGGGCGCCTTGTCGGGCGCGGGGCTCGGGGAGGAGTCCGTCGCGCCGGGGGTGTCCCCAGCCATTCAATCCCTCCGGGCGCCCGCCTTACTCGCGGCCCCTTGTCGATTGCGGACGCGCCCTTACGCCCTTTCCGGCTCCGGTTCAATCGCGCCGGAAGCCCGGCCCTTTCAGTTACGGTTGAAAAGGACTACCTTCGGGCGAGATGTCGGACAGCCAACGATTTCCGGTCGCCGCACACGCCCTGGCCTATCTGGCCCACAAAGGCGCGTTCGCGCCGGCGTCGGCGGTGTCCAGCGCGGTGCTGGCGGCCTCCATCCCGACCAATCCGGTGGTCGTGCGCCGGATGACCGCGATGTTGGCGCGGGCCGGGATGATCGGCACCCGCGCGGGCGCGACCGGCGGGGCCTGGCTGCTCCGTCGGCCCGAAGCGATCACCCTGGATCAGGTGCTGAAGGCCGTCGGCGGCTGCACCCACCTCGGCTGCCCGCCGCCCGGCGCCAAGGGCTGCCCGGTCGGGGAGCGCATCCCCCGCGCGGTAGGCGCCGCGATCAAGGCCGCCGACGAGGCCGCCTCGGAACGGCTGTCCAAGGTGACGGTGGCCGACCTGCTGTCCTGGGAAGCGCCCGCCGAAGCGGCCTGACCCTCGCCAGTCACGGCGACGGCCGCTAAGACTCGCCCGATGAACGCGCCCGTGACGCTTCCCGCCTTCGCCGACGTCGAGGACGCCGCCGCCCGCCTGAAGGGCCGGTCCGTCCGCACGCCTCTGATCGAGAGCCCCGCGCTCAACGACCGACTGCGCGCCCGCGTGCTGCTGAAGGCCGAGACCCTGCAGGTGTCCGGCAGCTTCAAGTTTCGCGGCGCCTACAACCGTATCTCGCGGCTGAGCGAGGAGGAGCGCGGGCGCGGCGTGGTCGCCTATTCCTCCGGCAACCACGCCCAAGGCGTGGCGGCCGCCGCCCGGATCGTGGGAACCCCGGCGGTGATCGTGATGCCGTCCGACGCTCCCGCGGTGAAGGTCGTGGGCGTGCGCGCCTTCGGCGGCGAGGTGCGGCTGTACGACCGCTGGACCGAGAGCCGCGAGGCGATCGGGGCGGAGATCGCCCGCGAGCGCGGCTCGGTGCTGGTGCCGCCGTTCGACGATTTCCACGTGATCGCCGGCCAGGGGACTATGGGGCTGGAGCTGGCCGAGCAGGCGGGCGAGGCCGGGGCTGAGCTCGACACGGTGCTGGTCGGGGCCAGCGGCGGGGGCATGATCGCCGGGGTCGGCCTGGCGCTGGAGCGGCTGGCGCCCGGGGCCGAGATCTGGGTGGTGGAGCCGGCGGATTACGACGACCACCGCCTGTCGCTGGAAGCGGGGGAGCGGACCGCGCACCCGCCGGCCGAGCCGTCGATCTGCGACGCCCTGATGGCGCCCATGCCGGGCGAGATCACCTTCCCGATCAACCGCCGGCGGCTGAAGGGCGCGCTGGGGGTGACCGACGCCGAAGTGGCGGAGGCCATGCGCTACGCCTTCTCGACCCTGAAGCTGGTGGTGGAGCCGGGCGGGGCGGTGTCGCTGGCCGCGTTGCTGTCGGGAAAGCTGCCCGTCGAGGGGCGGACGGTCGCGGCGGTGCTGTCGGGCGGCAACGTCGATCCGGGCCTGTACGGCCGCATCCTGGCGGGCGAGCTTTGAGCGGCGCGGTGCTGATCGAGCCCCTGCCCCAGCACCGGCTGGACGAGCGGCGGCTGTTCAATTTCCTGGCGCGCGAGCTGCCGGGCTTCACCGAACCGGCGCAGGTCCGGCAGTTCCAGGGCGGCCAATCCAACCCGACCTATCTGGTCGCCTCGGGCGAGCGGCGATGGGTGCTGCGCAAGAAGCCGCCGGGCAAGCTGCTGCCCTCCGCCCACCAGGTCGAGCGCGAGTTCCGGGTGCAGCAGGCGCTGGCCGGGTCGGCCGTGCCGGTCCCGACGATGTGGCTGCTGTGCGAGGACGAGGCGGTGATCGGCTCGGCCTTCTACGTGATGGACCACGTCGAGGGGCGGGTGCTGACCGACACGCGCCTGACCGCGCTGGACCCGGCCGAGCGGCGGCCGATCTACGACGCGCTGGCGACCACGCTGGCGGCCCTGCATCGGGTGGACGTGCGCGCGGCCGGGCTGGAGGACTTCGGCAAGGCCGAGAACTACGTCGGCCGCCAGATTGACCGCTGGACCAAGCAGTACCTGGCGGCCAAAACCGACGACGTTCCGGCGATGGACCGGCTGATGGCCTGGCTGCCGGAGCATGCGCCCGAGCGGGACGAGACGACGATCGTCCACGGCGACTTCCGCCTGGGCAACATGATCTACGCCCCGGACCGGCCGCAGGTGGCGGCGGTGCTCGACTGGGAGCTGGCGACGCTGGGGCACCCGCTGTCGGACCTGGCCTACGCCGCCCTGCCCTACCACCTGCCGCCGGGCGGGCCGCTGCCGGGCTTGCGCGACGTCGATCCGCGCACGCTGGGCCTGCCGACCGAGGCCGAGTTCCTGGAGACCTACGCGAAGGCGGCGGGGCGCGCCGAGGTCGAGGACTGGCCGTTTTTCCTGGCGCTGTCGCTGTTCCGACTGGCCGGCATCACCCAGGGCGTCTACGCCCGGGCGCTGGCCGGCAACGCGGCCGACCGCGGGGCCATGATCATGGGCGAGGTGGCCAAGGGCGCGGCCCTGATCGGCTGGGAGATCGCCGGCGGCGCGCGCCGCGCCGGCTGAGAGGAAACGACATGAACGCGACGGCGAAGACGGTGGCGGCGGCGGACCTGGCCGGGATGGTCGGGAGCGAACTGGGCGTGTCGGACTGGATCGACGTCGACCAGAGGCGGATCGACGCCTTCGCCGACGCCACCGAGGACTGGCAGTTCATCCACGTCGACGCAGAACAGGCGAAGCGGACCCCGTTCGGCGGCACCATCGCCCACGGCTTCCTGACCTTGTCGCTGCTGTCGGCCATGGCCTACCAGGCCGCGCCGGTGCTGAGCGGCGTGGTGATGGCGGTGAACTACGGCTTCGAGAAGATCCGCTTCCTGCAGCCGGTGAAGTCAGGCCAACGGGTGCGCGGGCGCTTCGTGCTGGCCGACGCGGTCGAGCGCGACCCCGGCCGCTGGCTGCTGACCTACGACGTGACCGTCGAGATCGAGGGCGAGGCCAAGCCCGCGCTCAGCGCCCGGTGGCTCGGGATGCAGTTCCTGGGCTGAACCTCAGAACGGAATCCAGTTCCGCTGGCGCGAGTAGCTGAGGTAGCCGACGTTGGCGCCCAGCCGCAGGCCAACGCCCGCGCGGATCGGGGCCAGGACCATGCCGTCGGCGCGCTGGTAGTTCACGCCCAGGCCGCCGACCAGATAGGCCGAGCCCTCGACGCCCGGGAAACGGCGGTAGATCGAGTCGGGGTGGAACAGGCCGTAGACCAGGGTGAACACCCGCGCGGCGTTGCCGCCCAGGTCCCAGCCGATCGACGGTCCCTGCCAGAACACCTTCTGCGGCTGCGGCGCGCCCTTCATGTACAGCAGGCCCTCGCCGTAGCGCGCGCCGATCGTGATCGCGCCCGACGCCTCCTCGCCGGCGATGTAGCCGGTCGGCTCGTCGCCGTAGTCGCGGGCGATGCGCTCCACCGCCCCGCCCAGCGCCTCGGCCGTGACGCCCAGGAAGTCCGACCCCGCGCGCAGGATCTCGTCGCGGCTGTAGGCCTGGGCCTGCTCGTTTCCGGTCTGGTAGCCCGGCTGCGGATCGCCCGACGCGCCGGTGGTGGCGCAGCCGGAAACGCTCGCGGCCAGGCCGGTCAGGATCAGGGTGCGGCGGTCCATCTCGGGCTCTCCTGAAAAGCGAATCATCCGACGCTGCGGGGAGAGTACGGCGGCTTTGCGGCGCAGGGGAACCGGGACCGCAAAGCCTTGGTCTTCAACCCTCCGCATGGTACGGGCCGCGGCCATGAGCACCCCTTTGTCCCGCATCCGGAACTTCTCGGTCGTCGCGCACATCGACCACGGCAAGTCCACGCTGTCCGACCGGCTGATCCAGCAGACCGGCGCCCTGACCCAGCGCGAGATGAAGGAGCAAGTGCTTGATTCGATGGACATCGAGCGCGAGCGCGGGATCACCATCAAGGCCCAGACCGTGCGCCTGCACTACAAGGCCCGCGACGGCGAGACCTATGTGCTGAACCTGATGGACACGCCCGGCCACGTCGACTTCGCCTACGAGGTCAGCCGCAGCCTGGCCGCCTGCGAGGGCTCCATCCTGGTGGTCGACGCCAGCCAGGGCGTCGAGGCCCAGACGCTGGCCAACGTCTACCAGGCCATCGACAACAACCACGAGATCGTGCCGGTCCTGAACAAGGTCGACCTGCCCGCCGCCGAGCCCGAGCGCGTGCGCGCCCAGATCGAGGACGTGATCGGCATCGACGCCTCCGACGCCGTCCTCTGCTCGGCCAAGACCGGCCTCGGCATTGACGAGGTGCTGGAGGCCATCGTCACCCGCCTGCCCGCGCCGAAGGGCGACCCCGACGCGCCGCTGAAGGCGCTGCTGGTCGACGCCTGGTACGACGCCTACTTAGGGGTGGTGGTGCTAGTGCGCGTGTTCGACGGCCGCTTACGCGTCGGCCAGCAGATCAAGATGATGCAGAACGGCGCCAGCTACCGCGTCGACAAGGTCGGCTGGTTCCGCCCCGCCCGCACCGACGCCGAGGAGATCGGCCCGGGCGAGGTCGGCTTCATCACCGCCCAGATCAAGGAGGTCGCCCACGCCGCGGTCGGCGACACCATCACCGACGAGCGCCGCCCGACAGCAGCCCCGTTGACCGGCTTCCGCGAGGTGCAGCCGGTGGTGTTCTGCGGCCTGTTCCCGGTCGACGCCGCCGACTTCGAGGACCTGCGCGCGGCCATCGGCCGGCTCCGCCTGAACGACGCCTCCTTCACCTACGAGATGGAGACCTCGGCCGCGCTCGGCTTCGGCTTCCGCTGCGGGTTCTTAGGTCTGCTGCACCTGGAGATCATCCAGGAGCGGCTGTCGCGCGAGTTCGACCTGGACCTGATCGCGACCGCCCCCAGCGTCGTCTACAAGATCAGGCTGACCAACGGCGACGAGATCGACCTGCACAACCCCGCCGACATGCCCGACCCGGTGAAGATCGACACCGTGTCCGAGCCGTGGATCAAGGCCACCATCTTCACCCCCGACGACTACCTGGGCGCGGTCATCAAGCTGTGCCAGGACCGTAGAGGCGAGCAGCGCGAGCTGTCCTACGTCGGCAGCCGCGCCATGGTGGTCTACGACCTGCCGCTGAACGAGGTGGTGTTCGACTTCTACGACCGGCTGAAGTCCATCTCCAAGGGCTACGCCAGCTTCGACTACGCCATCGAGGGCTACCGCGAGGGCGACCTGGTGAAGATGCAGGTGCTGGTCAACGCCGAGCCCGTGGACGCCCTGTCCATGCTGGTCCACCGCGCCCGCGCCGAAATGCGCGGCCGGGTGATGGTGGAGAAGATGAAGGAACTGATCCCGCCGCACATGTTCCAGATCCCGATCCAGGCGGCGATCGGCGGCCGCATCATCGCCCGCGAGACCGTCCGCGCCCTGCGCAAGGACGTCACCGCCAAGTGCTACGGCGGCGACGCCAGCCGCAAACGCAAGCTTCTGGACAAGCAGAAGGAAGGCAAGAAGCGGATGCGCCAGTTCGGGAAGGT
>DASPKD010000192.1:0-5004 GCA_035628275.1 Caulobacteraceae bacterium
ACCGGCGTCGGACAGGCGCAGCGCGCCGCAGGTGTGGGAGCGATAGGCGTGCATGTTTTTCAGGAGCTTCAGGCGGCTTTTCGGGAGCGCGGAAGGGCGCACGGCGCCCCCGGGTTGTCAAGGTTTCGGGCGTCCCTGCACCGCCTGCTTGACCGCGCGGCCGGGAACGTGGCCTAGCCCCGCCTTCATGCGCCTGTCCGACTTCGATTTCGACCTGCCCGACGACCGCATCGCGCTCCGCCCGGCCGAGCCGCGCGACGCCGCGCGCCTGCTGGTGGTGCGGCCGGGCGGGGCGGCCGAGGACCGGATCGTGCGCGACCTGCCGGACCTGCTTCAGCCCGGCGACGCCCTGGTGTTCAACGACACCCGCGTGATCCCCGCCCGGCTGAACGGCGTGCGGACGCGCGACGACTCCGCCGTGGGCGTCGAGGCCACCCTGCACCGGCGTCTCGCGCCCGACCGCTGGACCGCCTTCATGAAGCCCGGCAAGCGCCTGCGCGAGGGCGACCGCGTGGCCTTCGGAAGCCGTTCACAGACCGCCTGCGAGCTGGACCGGCTGGACGCGACGGTGGCCGCCAAGCACGACGGCGGCGAGGTCGAGCTGGCGTTCGACCTGTCGGGCGCGGCGCTCGACCAGGCGGTGGCCCTGCACGGCCTGATGCCCCTGCCCCCCTACATCGCCGCCAAGCGCGGGGAGGACGAGCGCGACCGTACCGACTACCAGACCGTCTACGCCCGCGAGGACGGGTCGGTGGCCGCGCCCACGGCGGGCCTGCACTTCACGCCCGAGCTGTTGGAGCGGCTGCGGGCGCGCGGGGTCTCGGCGCACTTCGTCACCCTGCATGTCGGCGCCGGCACCTTCCTGCCGGTGAAAGCCGACGAGGTCTCCGAGCACCGCATGCACCCCGAGTACGGAGAGGTGACGGCCGAAACCGCCGACGCCCTGAACGCGGCGAGGGCTTCGGGCGGGCGCATCGTCTGCGTCGGCACCACCTCCCTGCGCCTGCTGGAGAGCGCGACCGGGGAGGACGGCGTGATCCGCCCCTTCGCCGACGAGACCTCGATCTTCATCACCCCCGGCTACCGCTTCCGCGCCGCCGACGTACTGATGACCAACTTCCACCTGCCGAAGTCGACCCTGTTCATGCTGGTCTCCGCCTTCGCGGGCCAGGCGACCATGCGAGAGGCGTACCGCCGGGCGATCGACACCGGCTACCGGTTCTATTCCTACGGGGACTCCTCCCTGCTATTCCGCGCCGCCTGATGGCCGCCTTCCCCTTTGAGATCGCCGCGACCGACGGCGCCGCGCGTACCGGCGTCCTGCGCACGCCCCGAGGCGACATCCGCACGCCCGCCTTCATGCCGGTCGGCACCGCCGGCACGGTCAAGGCGCTGACCATGGACATGGTGGCCCAGACCGGCGCGGACGTGATCCTGGGCAACACCTACCACCTGATGCTGCGCCCGGGCGCAGAGCGGGTGAAGCGGCTGGGCGGGCTGCACCGCTTCGCCCGCTGGGACAAGCCGATCCTGACCGACTCCGGCGGCTTCCAGGTCATGTCGCTGTCGGCGATCTCCAAGGTCACCGAGGAGGCCGTCACCTTCTCCAGCCACATCGACGGGTCCAAGCACGTGCTGTCGCCTGAGCGGTCGATGGAAATCCAGGCCGACCTGCTGGGCAGCGACATCGTCATGCAGCTGGACGAATGCGTCGCCTGGCCCGCCGAGGAGGCCCGCGCGGCCGAGGCGCTGCGCCTGTCGGCCCGCTGGGGCGCGCGCTGCAAGGCCGCGTTCGGCGCCCGCGACGCCCAGGCCCTGTTCGGCATCCAGCAGGGCTCGACCTTCGAGCACCTACGCCGCGAATCGGCCGAGCGGCTGATCGAGATCGGCTTCGACGGCTACGCGGTCGGCGGCCTGGCCGTGGGCGAAGGCCACGACCAGATGCTCGACACCCTGGACTACTCGGTCCCTCTGCTGCCCTCGGACCGGCCGCGCTACCTGATGGGCGTCGGCAAGCCGATCGATCTGGTCGAGGCCGCGGGGCGGGGGATCGACATGTTCGACTGCGTGCTGCCCACCCGCTCGGGCCGCCACGGCCAGGCCTGGACCTGGGACGGGGCGGTCAACCTGAAGAACGCCCGCTTCGCCGAGGACGACGAGCCGCTGGACCCGGACAGCGCCTGCCCCGCCAGCCGCGACTATTCGAAAGCCTACCTGCACCACCTGGTGAAGGCGGGCGAGATCCTGGGCCAGGTGCTGCTGTCCTGGCACAACGTGGCCTTCTTCCAGACTGTGATGGCGCGGACGCGCGCCGCGATCGCCGAAGGCCGGTTCGAGGCGTTCCGGCGGGACTTCCGCGAGCGTCAGTTGCGCTTGGGCCGCGAGAACGGCCTGGCCCGCTGAGTCTCCGGCGGCGCCGGCTCGAACCAGGCCGGCGCTGCGGGCGGCGCGCAGTTCATCCGCATGCCCACGCCCTTGAGATACCCCCGCCGCACCGTGCCGGCCTTGATCGCCGCCTGCACGTACTTGCTGTGGCGTTCCGCTCCGGTCAGGCGGCGCACCCAGCTCCTGAACGGCACCACGTCGGTGGCGGTCCCCCGCACCGCGTCCAAGGTGGCGTCGGCGGCGGCGTCGGCGCCCTTCTCGTTCCAGCGCCGTCCGTCCTTGCGCACGTCGTCCAGATCGGGCCCCAGCGCCGCGTCCAGCCGCCCGACCTCGGCCGCGATCGACTCGCACCGGGTCAGGCCCGTCAGATCATAGGGATCGGCCTTGGCCGCCTGCAGCGATACAGGGATGTCGACGCGCTTGAGGTTGAGGTCCTCGAGCGGCGCGGTGACGGCGTTGCTCAGGCCGCTTCCGACGCGGTCGGCGCCGCGCCGCACGGTTTTGCCCGTGCCGCAGGCGCTCAAGGCCACGGCGATCAGGACCACGGTGAGCACGCGAACGGTCATGCGGCGGGAATCTCCACCCCTTTCGTGAACCATAGTCCCGCGCCTGCGGCAAATTAAAGGAAACGGCGCGTCCGCATCGGGTCGCGCCCGCTTGCCGCAGCCCGCGGGCGCCACTATGGTCCGCGCCGCTTCGACAGCGCGCCCCTAGCTCAGCCGGTTAGAGCACCTGACTTTTAATCAGGGGGTCCTGGGTTCGAGTCCCAGGGGGCGTACCAAATCCCGCAAGGGCCCCCGTCAGCCGACCTTCAGGCCGCGCCCCTCCAGACGGTCCCTCGCCCCGAAGCGGTCAGCTGGGGCGAGGAACCCAGCAGTCCGTGCTTTGCCCGCTGGCGAACAATCTCCACGTTCCGCCCCGCCGGTACCACTCGAACAGGATCAGGGCCGCCTCGCCGCGTTCGCGTGTGTCCAGCTCGAAGACGCCCGCCGCAGCTCGCACCCGGCCCAGACCCAGCAGCGACGGCTCTTCCGCCGCATACAGGACGTACAGCAGCCGCTCGACCCCGGCGGGGAGATCGTCGAGGCTCAGGTCCAGGCGGCCTGAACGGTCGAACTCCGCGCCTGGGCGCCGCTCGGGCGTGTCGGCGTACAAGGGGCCCGGGCTTGGCGCGCCGCGGCCCGCCCCGTCCAGCAGGATCAGGGCCGCCCCCAAGGCGGGGGCGAACCCGCCCGCCCGCTCGGCCGAAAGCTCCACGCTGAAGCGAGAGGAAGGGAGCGGCGTGAACTGTTGCGCGAACGGATGCACTGGTTGTGTACCACTTCGAGGGCGTTCCTGCGGTCCCCTCCCGGCCGCACCGGCCCCCAAGCGGGACGGAGCCGTGGTCGAGCGGGCCCGCGGCCGCAGGCGACCCGACAACCCGCGCGAGGAGTTCTACCGCCGCCTGCTGGACGCCGGCCTGAACCCCGATCCGGCGCAGTTCGTCCTGCCGCGCGCCTTGTGGGTGCTCGAGACCACGCCGGAGCGCGCGTCTGACGCCAAAGCTTGCGGGAGCCGAACCGGCGTCCGCGCCGTTGTCTTCGGTCGACGAACGGCCGATACGGTGGCGGTTCAGCTCTCGCGGAGGCCCTCATGATCCGGTCCAAGTCCCTCGCCGCCCTGCTCGCCGTCGCCGCCTCGGCGACCGTGCTCGGCGCCTGCGCCACGGGCGATTTCCGTCTGCCGTTCGGGGGCGAGGCCGCGACGCCAGCGGTTCTGGCGAAGGACGTCCACTCCTACGCCCGCCCCGCCGAAGCGCGGGTGACCCATGTGGCCCTGGACCTGAAGACCGACTTCGCAGCCAAGCGGCTGGACGGCACGGCGACGCTCGACCTCGTGCGCGCGCCGGGCTCCACCAGCGTGGTGCTCGACACCAAGGGGCTGATCATCCACCAGATCGCCGACGGCTCGGGCCGCAAGCTCGACTGGTCGTACGGCCCCACCGACCCCAACCTTGGCAACCTGCTGGAGGTGCGCCTGCCCGAAGGGGTGCGCCGGATCGTGGTCAGCTACTCCACCCACCCCGAGGCCGGCGCCCTGCAATGGCTGTCGCCGCAGCAGACCGCGGGCAAGAAGCATCCCTACCTGTTCAGCCAGGGCCAGGCGATCCTGACCCGCAGCTGGGTGCCGACCCAGGACAGCCCGGGCATTCGCCAGACCTACAGCGCCCGCATCGTCGTGCCGGAAGGCCTGAAGGCGGTGATGAGCGCCGAGATGCTGACCCCCGACGGCGAGCCGGTCCCCGGCGGTCGCGCGTTCCGCTTCAAGCTCGACAAGCCGGTGCCGCCCTACCTCATCGCGCTGGCGGTCGGCGACATCGCCTTCCGGCCGCTGGGACCGCGCTCGGGCGTCTACACCGAGCCGTCGATGCTGGACCGCGCCGCCTACGAGCTCGCCGACGTCGAGAAGATGATCGACGCGGCCGAGGGGCTGTACGGGCCCTATCGCTGGGGCCGCTACGACCTGCTGGTGCTGCCGCCCTCCTTCCCGTTCGGCGGCATGGAGAACCCGCGCCTGACCTTCGCCACCCCGACGATCCTGGCCGGCGACCGCTCGCTGGTGTCTCTGGTCGCCCACGAG
>DASPKD010000193.1:0-3129 GCA_035628275.1 Caulobacteraceae bacterium
TCGAGCGCAACGCCGCCAAGAACCGCCAGTACCTGGCCGAGCTGAAGGCGATCGACCGCAAGCGGCTGGCCGGCATGGACGCGGTCAACCACGACACCATCCTGTTCGCCGGCGAGACCGCGCAGATGGGCGAGCGGTTCAAGTACGGGGCGCGCGGCTTTCCGCAGGCCTATGTGATCACCCAGCTGAACGCGGCCTTCCTGACCGTGCCGGACTTCCTGGACAGCCAGCACCGGATCGAGACCGCGTCGGACGCCGAAGCCTACCTGTCGCGGGTGTCGGCCTTCGCCGTCGCCTTGGACCAGGAGACCGAGCGCGCCCGCGCCGACGCCGCGGCCGGCGCCGCGCCGCCCGACTTCGTGATCGACAAGGCGCTGACGCAGCTGCGCGGCATGCGCGCCCAGGCGGCGGCCGAGACCACCCTGGCCAAGTCGGTGGCCCGCCGGACCAAGGAGAAGAACATCGCCGGCGACTGGGGCGGCCGGGCGACCAAGCTGGTGCAGGGCACCGTCTACCCGGCGCTGGACCGCCAGATCGCGGCGCTGGAAGCCATGCGCCCGAACGCGACGCACGACGCGGGCGTCTGGCGGCTGCCGGACGGCGAGGCTTACTACGACTGGGGCCTGCGCTCGTTCACGACCACCAACATGACCGGCGACGAGGTCCATCGCCTGGGGCTGGAGCAGGTGGCGGAAATCTCCGCGCGCATGGACGCGCTGATGAAGGCGCAAGGGTTGACCCAGGGCACGGTCGGCCAGCGCCAGACGCAGATGTCGAAGGAGGCGCGGTTCCTCTACGCCAACACTGACGCCGGCAAGGCCGAGCTGCTGGCCGACCTGAACAAGCAGATCGCGGCGGTGAACAAGGTGCTGCCGAACTACTTCGGCGCCCTGCCCAAGGCGAACGTCGACGTGAAGCGGGTGCCGCCGGAGATCGAGGCCGGCGCGCCGGGCGGCTACTACCAGAACGCCACCTTGGACGGCACGCGTCCGGGCGCCTACTACATCAACCTGCGCGACACGGCCGAGTGGCCGCGCTGGTCGCTGCCCACCCTCACCTATCACGAGGCCAATCCGGGCCACCACTGGCAGATCACTTTGGCGCTGGAGGCCGAGGGCATTCCGATGCTGCGCAAGGTCACCGGGTTCAGCGCCTATTCCGAGGGCTGGGCGCTCTACGCCGAGCAGCTGGCCGACGAGATCGGCATGTACGACAACGACCCCTGGGGCCGCATCGGCTACCTGCAGAGCTTCCTGTTCCGGGCGGTGCGCCTGGTGGTCGACTCCGGCCTGCACGCCAAGCGCTGGAGCCGTGAGCAGGCGATCCGCTACATGGTCGAGCAGCTGGGCGAGCCGGAAAGCAGCCACGTCACCGAGGTCGAGCGCTACGCGGTGTGGCCGGGCCAGGCGTCCAGCTACAAGGTCGGCCAGACGGTGTGGCTGCGCCTGCGCGAGGACGCCAAGCGCAAGCTCGGCCCCCGCTTCGACATCAAGGGCTTCCACGACGCGGGCCTGCTCTCCGGCGCCATGCCGCTGGCGGTGCTGGAGAACGTGATCGACTCCTGGGTGGCGTCGCGGGCTTGATTTAGTCCCGCTCATCCCCGCGGTTGAAAGGAGACACCCCCATGCTCGACCGTCGCAACCTGCTGGCCGGGGCCGCGGGCCTGGCCGCGCTCTCCACCGGGGCCTGCGCGAACCTGCCGAAGCCCTGGGCCGCGCCCGCCGGCGACGAGGACGCGAAGCTCGACGCGCTGCTGACCCGGCACTTCGAGGAGAACGTCGACGACTCCCCGGAATTCGCCACCAGCCTGGGCCTGGACAAGGACGCCCGCGCGCCGCTGCGCTTCCGCTTGGACGACCGCTCCGCCCGCGAAGCCGAGGATGACCGCACCGAGGCCAAGCGGCGCTACGCCGAGTTGCGCCGAATCGACCGCTCCAGGCTGACGCCCAAGGGCGCGCTCAGCTTCGACATCTTCGACTTCATGTACGGCGGCGCGGCCGTGAGAGCCGACCGCGGCTACGGCCCCGGCACGGGCGCCAACCCGTACGTGATCACCCAGCGCGGCGGCGCCTACCAGCAGATTCCCGACTGGCTGGACACCACCCACCGCATCGCGGCAGCCGAGGACGCCGAGGCCTACCTGTCGCGGCTGGAGGCGTTCGCCGTCGCCCTGGACCAGCAGACCGGCCACTTCGAGCGCGACGCCCGCCAGGCCGGGGTGGTTCCGCCCGACTTCGTGCTGGACAAGGCGCTGGCCCAGCTGAAGACCCTGCGCGACACGCCCGCGCGCACCTCAGCCCTAGTGGCATCCGTCGCCCGCCGCGCGAAAGCCGCGGGGATCGAGGGCGACTGGGAGGGCCGCGCCACGACGCTGGTCGAGGGACGCGTCCAACCGGCGCTCGACCGCCAGATCGCGGTCCTGACCCGGTTCCGGCCGCAGGCCGTGCACGACGCGGGCGTGTGGCGGCTGCCGAAGGGCGAGACCGTCTACGCCCAGGCCCTGCGCGCCTACACCACCACCGACCTGTCGGCCGACGAAATCCACCGCATCGGCCTGGAGCAGGTGGCCGACCTGCACGCGCGCATCGACGTGATCCTGAAGGCCCAGGGCTACACCCAGGGGTCGGTCGGCGAGCGGCTGAACGTGCTGAACAAGGAGCCGCGGTTCCTCTACCCGAACACCGACGAGGGCCGGGCCAAGCTGCTGGCCTCGCTGAACGCCCAGATGGCGGACCTGGCGCCGCGCCTGCCGCGCGCCTTCGCCACTCTGCCCAAGACGCCGGTCGAGATACGCCGGGTGCCGCCGTCGATCGAGCTCGGCGCCTCGGGCGGCTACTACCAGCGCGGCTCGCTCGACGGCACGCGGCCGGGCGCCTACTACATCAACCTGAAGGACACCCACGACTGGCCGTCCTGGGGCCTGCCGACGCTGACCTACCACGAGGCCTCGCCCGGCCATCACTTCCAGATCTCGATCATGCAGGAGGCGGGCGAGCTGCCGATCTACCGCCGCGCGGGCGTGGGCTTCTCCGCCTACAGCGAGGGCTGGGGCCTGTACGCCGAGCGGGTGGCCGACGAGCTGGGCGTCTACGAGAACGACCCGTTCGGGAAGGTCGGCTACCTGCAGTC
>DASPKD010000194.1:0-3709 GCA_035628275.1 Caulobacteraceae bacterium
GTACCGTGACGCGAACACGTGCTCGAACTCGGGAAAGATCGGACAGCCCTCGATCATCTCGTACAGCCCCGACGAGATGATGAAGTGCTTGATCCGCAGCCCGTACTGGGCGCCGAAGGCGTTGATCCGCTCGAACCACGACCGGTCGGCGATGCCGGGGAACAGCGGCACGTCGCGGCCGTGCTCGCGCAGCATGTCGCGGGTGACGGTCAGGCCCGCCTGCCGCGCCTTCTCCAGCATCAGCTGCATGTACATCAGGATGTCGTCGCCGTCGGAGCGGATCACCTCGGGCCGGACGGTGTCGTGCCAGAACTGGCGCGGCGTCATGCCGATCGCCGGGATGAACGACGTCTCCTGCATGTTGCCGCGGGCGAGCGTGCCGTCGAAGTCGTAGATCAGGGCGGTCTGGCGGAGGGGCGTGGTCATGACGGCTCCCTAGACCCGCGAGGGCGGCGGCGGCAAGGGCGGGGTCAGCCCGCGCCCAGCGCCAGTTCAGGCTCGGCCGCGCCGGTCGCGGCTTCCTCGGGCAGGTGCAGGGTGAAGGTCGCGCCTTTGCCGGGCTCGCTCTCCAGCGCCGCCCAGCCGCCGTGCAGCTCGACCAGCGCCTTGACCAACGCCAGCCCTAGCCCGGGTCCGCCGCGGTCGCGGCCGACGAAGCGGTCGAACACGTGGGCCTGCTGGTGGTAGGGGATGCCGCGCCCGGTGTCGGACACCTGCACCCGCACCTCGTGCTGGCCGCGCACGGCCGACAGGCGCACTTCGCCGCCCTCCTGGGTGGCGCGCGCGGCGTTCTCCAGCAGCAGGTCCAGCGCCTGGCCCAGGCGCCGGGCGTCGGCGCGGATCACGCCCGCAGCCTCGTCGCACGCCACCGTCAGCGTCCCGCCGCGCGCCTCGACCGCCGCCCGTGCGCGCCCGGCGGCGGCGTCCAGCGCCTCGCACACCCGCACGTCGCCCAGCGACAGGGCCATCTCGCCGGCGTCGATCTGGGCCATGTCCAGCACGTCGTCGATCGAGCGCGCCAGCTGGCCGGCCGCGGTCTTGATCGAGCCTAGGTGTCCGCGCGAACGCTCGGGCAGGGCCTCGCCCTGTAACTCCAGCAGCTCGGCGTAGCCCAGAATGGTCGTCAGCGGGGTGCGCAGTTCGTAGGAGACGTTGCCGACGAACTCGCGCTTCAGCCGCTCGGCCTCGACCAGGGCGGCCGAGCGCTCGGTCAGAGCCTTCTCCAGCGCCTTGGTCGCGGTCACGTCGTCGAAGGCGACCAAGGTGGCGCCGTCGGGCAGAGGCCGCGACTGCCAGGCGACCATGCGCCCGTCCGACGTCCGGGCCTCGCCCGCGATCGGCACCCGCGCCTGCGGGTCGGTGTCGGCGACGCGCGCCTTCAGCTCGCCCCACAGGGCCGGATCGTGCAGCAGCGGCCGGCACAGCTCGATCACCTCGTCGAACCCGCCCGCATCGGCCAGCCGCGTCGCGTCGGTGTTCCAGAACCGCTCGAACGCCTCGTTGTGCAGTCGCAGCCGTCCGTCGGAGCCGAACACGGCGACCGCGTCGTTCAGCTTGTCGAGCGTGGCCTGCTGCACCTGGATCAGGGCGTTGAACTGGGCGCGCAGCTTCAGCTCGCCGGTGATGTCGGAGAACAGCAGCAGCAGGCCGCCCAGCGGGTGCGGCTGGCGCACCACGCGCAGGGTGCGCCCGTCCGGCAGGCTCCACAGGTCGTCCGGCGCCACCTGCGTGGAGCCGTAGAAGTCGAGCTCGCGCCCCTTCCACCCGGCGTAGTCGGCGGTCTCCGGCAGGCGGCGGCGCTGGCGCAGGCGGTCCAGCAGCTCGCCGTGCGTCGGCCGTTCGGCCAGCCACGCGGGGTCCAGGTCCCAAAGGGTCTGGAAGGCGGTGTTGTGATAGGTCAGCCGCCGCGACGGACCGAAGATCGCCACCGCGTCGGCCAGGTGGTTCAGGGTCTCGTCGTGAGCGGAGACGTGGCGGCGCAGCGCCTCGCGCGTCTCCTCCGCCTCGGTCACGTCGACGGCGTAGGCCGACACCTCCTCCTCGCCCAGCGGCTCGGCCACCACGCGGTAGGCGCGGCGCTGGCCGCGCACGGTCACCCAGCGGAAGCCCTCCTTCAGCTCGCGGGAGCGGGCGGCCTCGACGATCAGGCTCTCGACCCCGCGGTCGAAGGCGGCGCCCTTCGCGTGGGCTTCCTCCACGGTCCTGACCTCGGCGGCCTCCAGCCAGGCGCGGTTGGCCCAGACCAGGGCGCCGGAGCGGTCGGCGATCCAGGCCGGCCCGGGCCAGCGGTCGGCCAGGCCTGCGAACTTGCCGCCGGGGGCCACGTCGCCGGCGAACACCACCCGGATCCAGGCGACGGCGCCCGACGGACGCCCCTCCAGCACCAGCGCCCCGCGCCGGGTGGTGGCCAGGAACCGGCAGGGCTCGCCGCGCTCCAGCAGGCCCTTCAGCTTGGCCGAGTGCTCAGGCGCCGCCCCGGCCAGGGCCTCCAGCACCGCCGCCGGCTCCGGATCGACCCCCAGCGCCTCGGCGCAGACGCCCAGCGCCTCGCCGCCCCAGACCAGGCGCGCGTCGGCGCCCTCCACGGCGATCAGGGCGCCCTCGAAGGCGGCGGTGGCGGCCTCCGCCTCGGCCAGGGCGGTCTTCACCGTGGCCAGGCGGCTCTCCAGGTCGGCGGCGCGGGCCTCGGCGCGGCGGCGCCAGCGCCAGGTCCACACGGTGGTGGACAGGGCCAGGGCCACGGCCCCGGCGGAGGCGGCGAAGGCGAGATCGGTGGCGGCCATGGTGCGGTCGGCCTCGCGGGCGAATCGAAGCGCAGGATAGCGCGCCCGCGCCCGCTTGTCGGGTCGTCGTGCGCGGCGGATAAGGCGGGCATGACCGCGGTGCTCTACCCCGTCGCCAGGAACGCCGAGGCCGCGCTGAACGCGCCGCTCGGCCGCGCCGCGCGCGAGCGGGAGGCGAAGGCCCGCGCCAAGGCCGAGGTCCGCTTCGTCACCGAGGAGACCGGCCCCGCCTTCGACAGCCGCGAGGCGGCCATGGCCGCCTATCGTGGACGGGTGGAGGCCGCGGGCGAGGACCGGTTCTGCGCCCTGCGCGAGGTGGTCGCCCCCGCCCCGAAGGGCCGCACGCCCCGTCCGCGCGCGGTCGAGCCCGCCTTCCGCGACGGCCGCCGCTGGCCCGCGCCGCCGCCGAAGCCGCGCACCGTGTGGCGGCTGTCGGTCTCGTACTGGAAGCCGGTCGACGCCGACGAGGCGCCGAGGCTCGACCAGGCGCGCGCCGCCCGCCGCGACCCGGAGGCCGAGCGGCTCGACGCCCGCACCCTGCGCGCCCTCACCCGCCAGCCGCTGCGTCCGGTGAAGCCCCAGCAGCCGCTCGACAGCGGCCTGTTCGAATGGCGTCCGCCCGAGGCCCCCAACCGGCTGATGCCGGACGAGTGAGGCGTCCCGGATAAGCGCTTTTGCGCTTTCCGATATGACAAGAGGGCGTGCGTCCGCATCGACGGGCCGGAGCTCCGAAGGGGTGGGGAGGCGCGGAGCGCGGGCTTGCCGCCCGGAACCGATGACCCTCCGGGGAGGGCCGCTATGAATTTTCGGCGGGCACGCCCGCGCTCCGCGAAGCCGTTTGGCGCAAGCGGCTCCGGGGCGGGTTCTCCTTGCCGGGGCCGAGGGGGCCACAGCGTGTTTGCCGTCCCTCGGTACGCATCACCCGG
>DASPKD010000195.1:0-4234 GCA_035628275.1 Caulobacteraceae bacterium
ACATCGAGGCCACGGGCGAGGACTCCTACCGCGTCGAGATCGCCGTCGCCGGCTTCAAGGCCGACGAGCTGAACGTCGAGGTCAAGGAGAACCTGCTGACCGTCCAGGGCCGCAAGACCGCCAACGACGACGAGCAGAGCAGGCGCTACCTGCACCGCGGCCTGGCCGAGCGCAGCTTCGAGCGGCGCTTCCAGCTCGCCGACTACGTGGTGGTCACCGACGCGGGCCTGGAGAACGGCCTGCTGTCGATCTCGCTGAAGCGCGAACTGCCCGAGGCGATGAAGCCGCGCCGCATCGAGATCGCCACCGGCCAGACCCGCGGCCTGATCGAGGGCGAGGCGGCGTAACGCCTCCGCTCCCTTTCGACTTCCCTCCTGAACTCCGGGCGGCGCGGCGACCGCGCCGCCCTTTTTGTCTACCCCGCCGCCGGGCCGCGTCGTCGGGCGTGAACGGCGCCGGCTTCGTGCGCTAGAGCTTCGCCGCGGCGTCGGTGGCGCGCACGAGGGCGTCGACGATCCCCGGCTCGGTGGAGGCGTGGCCGGCGTCGGGCACCACTTCCAGTTTCGCCTCGGGCCAGGCCTTCTTCAGCCGCCAGGCGCCGTCCATGGGGGTGACCACGTCGAAGCGCCCCTGCACCACCCAACAAGGCACGTGGCGGATGCGGCCGATGTTGTTGAGGATCCAGTCCTCTTCCGGCAGGAAACCGCCGTTGACGAAGTAGTGCGACTCCAGCCGGGCGAAGGCGAGCGCGAACTCGGCTTCGGCGAACTTGTCCGGGCGGGCTTCAGGTCCTTTGACCGAAATGGTGTCGCCCTCCCAGGACGACCAGGCGACCGCCGCCTCGAGCTGCGCCGCGCGATCGTCGCCGGTCAGCCGCCGGTGGTAGGCGCCCATCAGGTCGCCGCGCTCGTTCTCCGGGATCGGCTCGAGGAACCGGTCCCAGGCGTCGGGGAACAGCATCGAGGCGCCTTCCTGGTAGAACCAGGACAGCTCGCGCCGGGTCAGCAGGAAGATGCCTCTCAGGACCAGGGCCTCGACCCGGTCCGGATGGGTGATCGCGTAGGCCAGCGCCAGGGTCGATCCCCACGAGCCGCCGAACACCGTCCAGCGGTCGATGCCGCAGCGTTCGCGCAGCCGCTCAATGTCCTCGATCAGCGCCCAGGTGGTGTTGTCCTCCAGCGAGGCGTGCGGGCGCGACTTGCCGCAGCCGCGCTGGTCGAACAGCACCGTGTGCCAGACCTTGGGATCGAAGAACCGCCGCATCCCGGGGTTGACGGCGCCGCCGGGCCCGCCGTGCAGAACCACCGCCGGCTTGCCGCCCGGCGCGCCGCACTCCTCGTAGTAGATTTCGTGGACGGAGCCGGTCGGCATCCATCCATAGGCGAAGGGCTCGATCTCCGGATACAGGCCCCGGCGATCGGTGTCGGTGACGAAAGCGGCCATGAACCCGTGTGTCGGACGCCGAACGCGTTCAGGTCAAGGGGACTCGCGCAAGCGGCAAGCGGGACGCCCGCCGGGACCGCTCACCCGTCACCTTCGCCGACGAAATCCATGGCGAACTCCGGGGCGTCCTCGTCGCCGGGGTCCAGCGGGTCCTCGTCGAGCGAGCGGCCGGAGGGGTCCGGCACTTCGAAGCCGGCCGGGATCGACAGGTCGAGCAGGCCCGCGGCCTTCATCTCCGACGCGCCCGGCAGGTCGGCCAGCGACGCCAGGCCGAAGTGCTCCAGGAAGGCGTCGGAGGTGCCGTAGGTGACCGGACGGCCGGGCGTCCGGCGACGGCCGCGCAGGCGCACGAAGTTCATCTCCAGCAGCACGTCCAGCGTGCCGCGCGACAGGCTCACCCCCCGCACCGCCTCGATCTCGGCGCGGGTGACCGGCTGATGGTAGGCGATGATGGCCAGGGTCTCGAGCGCGGCCTTGGACAGCCGCCGCGGCTCCTCGCGCTCCTCGGTCATCAGGTAGCCGAGGTCCGGCGCGGTGCGGAACCGCCAGCGCTCGGCCACGCACTCCAGCTCCACCCCGCGCCCGGCGTAGCGGGCGCGCAGGCCCGCCAAGGCGCGGCCGACGTCGAACCCCTCGGGCAGGCGCGAGGCCAGATCGGCGGCGCTCATCGGCCCGGCGGCGGCGAACAGCAGCGCCTCGACCATGCGTTCGGCTTCGATCCCGTCGCTCACGCGCCCTCGGCCTCCGCTTCCAGTTCGAACCCGCGGCGGCTGCGCAGGAACAGATCGTGGAAATGCTCCAGCTGCCGGGCCTCCAGCGCGCCCTCTTTCACCAGTTCCAGCCCCGCCGACAGGGTCGAGGCCAGGTAGGAGGCGCGGGTGGGCCCCTGCTCTCCCCGGACCGGCGGCGCGATGCTGTCCAGGGTGGTCCAGCCTGTCAGGCGCGGCGCCATGCCCCGCAGCCGCTCGCGCGCGTCGTCCAGCGGATAGACCACCGGCACGGTCGGCTTGTAGCGCCGCTCGCCTTCCTTCTTCCGCTGCGTGACGTAGGCCTGCATCAGCTCGTAGAGGCTGGCCTCGATGCGGGTCGAGGGGATCACCACCAGCGCCTCGGGATCGCCGCGGGTGAACACGTCGCGCTTCAGCCTCGGCCGGCTCGTCAGCCCCTCGACCGCACGGCGCATCGCCTCCAGCTTGGCCAGCCGGAAGGCCAGGGCCGCGGCCATCTCCTCGGCCGGCGGCTCGTCGCCGGTCTTGCGCTCGGGCCGGGGCAGCAGCAGGCGCGACTTCAGGTAGGCCAGCCACGAGGCCATCACCAGATAGTCCGCCGCCAGCGAGAACCGCCGCCGCCGCGCCTCCTGCACGAAGGCCAGGTACTGCTCGGCCAGCTTGGTGATCGACAGCTTCAGCAGATCGACCTTTTGCGTGCGCGCCAAGGCGAGCAGCACGTGCAGCGGCCCTTCGTAGCCGTCGATGTCGACGACCAGCGCCTCGCCGTCGGCGACCGCGTCGCCGACCGCCTCGAAGTCCAGCGAGGGCTGGAAGGCGTCGCTCACGCTTCACCCGCCGGCGGGCCGGAAGAGGCCGTGACCGCGCCCACGAAAGCCTCGTCGAAGCGCGCCCGGGCCTCGGCCTCGTCGAACGGCTCCGGGTCGCGCACGAAGCGGCGCATGACCTCGGCCGCGCGCCGCTTGCCCTCGCCCTTCAGCTTGGTCACGCCCTCCAGCACCGCCCGCATCTCGGCCATGTCGCCGTTGCAGTGCAGGACCAGGTCGCAGCCGGCCTTCAGCGACGCGGCGGCCCGCTCCTCGAAAGAGCCCTGCAGCGCCTTCATCGACAGGTCGTCGGTCATCAGCAGGCCGTCGAAGCCCAGCCGCTCGCGGATCAGCCGGATCGCCTTCTTCGAGGTGGTGGCCGGACGCTTGGCGTCGATCGCGCGGTAGACGACGTGGGCCGTCATGGCCATCGGCATGTCCGACAGCGCCCGGAACGGCCGGAAGTCGCTCGCTTCCAGCGCCTCCAGCGAAGCGTCCACCACCGGCAGGTCATGATGGCTGTCGGCGGTCGCCCGCCCGTGGCCTGGGATGTGCTTGATCACCGGCAGCACCCCGCCGGCGATCAGCCCCTCCGCAGCCGCTCGGCCCAGCACGGCGATGGTGTCGGGGTCCTCGCCGTAGGCCCGGTCGCCGATAATCTCGTGCGCGCCCGGCTGCGGCACGTCGACCACCGGCACGCAGTCGACCGTGATACCGACCCGGCGCAGGTCCTCGGCCATCAACCGCGCGCCCAGCCGCACCAGCTCTCGCGTCCTAGCCGGGTCGCCGCCCGCGGCCCGGCCGTAGGCGCGCGCGGTCGGGTACTTCGGCCAGTGCGGCGGCCCCAGCCGCTGCACCCGCCCGCCCTCCTGGTCGACCAGGATCGGCGCGTCCTCGCGCCCGACGCACTCGCGCAGGGAACGGGTGAGCGCCCGCAGCTGATCGGGCGTCTCGACGTTGCGCCGGAACAGGATGAAGCCCCACGGCCGCGCGTCGCGGAAGAAGTCCCGCTCGTCGGCCGTCAGGCGCGGGCCGGAACAGCCCAGGATGCAGGCGGAGGTCACGGGGGACTTACGCCCCGCTCACTTGACGATGCAGTCGCGACCCGCGGCCTTGAGCGCCTGGCAGAAGGCGCGCGCGTCGTCCCGGGAGAAGCCGGCGAAGGCGGTGCGGTACAGCGTCTCGCCGTTCACCTGGACCGCCTCGACCCGCTTGGCCTTGCCCGAGGCGTAGCGCGAGAAGGCGCCGGCCACCTTG
>DASPKD010000196.1:0-21684 GCA_035628275.1 Caulobacteraceae bacterium
ACAGGAGCGCCATGGCCGCCGACATCGACGAGCAGCCGGTGTTCCTGGCCAAGAGCGCCTGGGAGATCGGCTACGTCGCCGAACGCTACCCGAAGGTGGTGTTCCAGCGGACGAAGGAGCGGGGGTAGCCGTTCAGGTGACCCTTGGCAGGCCCGCGCCCAAAACGGCGCCCGCTGTGCATTCCGGTGGCGTTCGGTCACTCACCGTTCAGGACCAATGGAGCCTGTCTGCCTGCACGTTTGCCATGGTGGTACGCCATGTTCACGATCAACACGATCGGCGGGAATACCAGAAGCCAAATCATACCAATGAGATGGCTTACCTCTTGGCCGACATGATCTCTCACTCGAGCGACGACGAAGCTCGTGATTACGAAGCTCGCCAAGGCGATGAGCGGGATCCGCAACGTAGCTGCGCTTCCTAGCATCCGTTTCCTCGTAGTCACATCAAACGTCCTGTCGACGGGACTTCCGGGGCACAGACCTAGAAGCCGCCGTCGGCGTCTCGCTCGAACACCGTCATCATGCCCCGCATACTCGTCACCGCCTAACCGGGCACGCAGCCCAGGCGAAGGCCTGCGCCATGCGGCCGCCGCGCTCGTTGACGATCAGCAGCCCCTCGCTGTCCGACGGTCCGCCGGCGTGGTCGCGGCAGCCGTTCGGCCAGACGATCGAAGCCGTGTAGCCCGAGCGCCGCTCGGCCTTGTAGACGCCGTTGGCGTCGGCGGTGACCAGCACCGTCGAGAACCGCACCGGCCCGCCGTTGAACAGCCGCGTGCCCGATCCGTAGGACCGGTCGACCATGACCGCCTCGGTGCGCGACAGGCCCTTCGACTTCATCCAGTTGACCAGCGGCGTGAAGCAGGCGTCGCCGGTCAGCCGGTGCTCTGGCGCGCAATTGGCGTTGCCGCCGATCTCCACCAGCGGCAGCAGGGCGCCGTAGGCCTCCCACACCGCCACCGGCTCGGGCGCGAGCGGCGCGCCGCAGGTCGCCACCTGAGTCTCCTCAACCATCGGCCGGTCGCCCTGCGACACCACCTGGAAGAACATCTCGCCCGCCGGCGCGCAGCCGTGCGGGACGCGCACGTCGGAGCGGGCGAACCAGCGCTTGTCGGCCTTGAAGCCCTTGCCGCGCTTCTTCAGCACCGTCTGCATCACCTCGCCGGCGCCCAGCCGGTCGTCGAGCGCGACCGGGCGCTTGGCGGCGATCACGTCCAGGTCCTTGCCCTTGGGATCGGCGGACAGGGTGCGGATGGTCTCGTCGTAGCAGACCCCCTCGCGCAGCACCGAGGCGGGCGGGCAGTCGGGGCGCACCGCCGCCAGCGGACGCACGTCGCCCTTGGCGTGGATGGTCTCGGTCGCGGGCCAGAAGTCGCCGGTCGCATAGGCGCGCCCGAGCGGCTGGTAAGGCCCCGACGCCTGACGGGCGGGCCCGCCGCAGGTCACGGTCTGGAACTCGCGCGCCAGGGTCCGCGGCCCGCGCGCCTCGACGCCGTAGCGCACCTCCTCGCCCGGCAGGGCGAAGCAGCCGCGCGGCACGCGCACGTCCGACGTCGGCAGCTCGACGCGGCGGATCTCGGCCTGGCCGCCGACGCGCACCCGGTAGAGCCGCCAGCCGGCGCCGTAGGGCCCGGCCACCACGTCGCGGTCGCGCACCGGCCGCTCCACGCCCAGCACCAGCCCCTCGGCCGCGCCGCGCGCCTTCAGCTCGGCGAGCGCGTCGGCGAAGCACAGGCCGTCGGCCGACAGGTCGCGCGCGCAGCCGGACTGCGCCTGGGCGACGGGGACCAGTTCGCCTTCGGCCGCCCGCACCTCGCCCCAGGTCGGCTCCTGGACCAGCACCGGCGCCTGCGCCAGGGCCGCTCCGGCCCACAGGCTCGCGCCCACCGTCGCCGCCGCCGCCGTCGCCGCCGTGATCGTCCGCTTCATCGCGCCCCTCCCCCTCAAGGACGGGCGAGCTTAGCCTTGCGGCGTGACGTCCGGAAGAAGGGTCCCGCTAGAACTTTCCGCGGATCTCGAAGGAGAAGATCGGGCCGATGGTGCGATCGCGGATCTCGACGAACGACACCGGATCGGTGCGCCGGCCGTCGTGGACGGTGCGGTCCATGTAGCTCTCGCCGTAGAACAGGTTGTTCACCGAGGCGCGCAGCGTCAGGCCGTGGAAGTTCTTGTGCTCGACGAACAGGTTTCCGCCGAGCGGGATCTCCCACTGCCGCGAGACCTCGGTCAGCCGGTACACGGGCGCGGACCGCTGGTGGCTGAGCCCGCCGCCGAACGCCCAGTCGGTCTCCGGCACGTCCCAGCGGGCGTTGATGCTGGCGAATTGCTGCAAAGCGCCGCTGATCGCCCGTTTTTTGCCGGTCAAAGGGTCTTCCACGCTCGTGCTCTGCAGCCAGACGCGGGTGTCGATGCGCAGGCCCCGGATGCCGGCGGGGTCGAGGTTGGTGGTGCCGCGCCACTCGATTCCGTAACGGGTCGCCTGGTCCAGGTTGCCGATCGACTCGCCCGTGGCCCCGATCGGCACGTAGTCGACGATGTCGTCCACCAGGTGGCCGTAGACGCGAAGCGTGGCGTTGCCCCACTTGCCCCAAGACCGCGCCCCTTCGACCTCCGCCTCCCAGCTCTGCGGGGGCACCAGGTCAGGGTTGCCCTGGTTGGTGGTGCCGTTGTTCAGGTTCACCGAGGCTAGGAAGTCGGAGAAGTTCAGCTGGCCGACCTTGCGCTGCAGGCGGAAGTTCACCGTCGTGCGCGGGTCGGCCTGCCACACGGCCGTCAGCTGGCCCTTGGGCCGCCAGAAGGTCCTCGTCTGGCCGTTGCCGCCGATCTGGCTCAGCTCCGAGTATTCGGCCCCGAGCGCAAGCTGGAACGACAGGGTGTCGGACAGCGGCCGACCGTAGCTGACGCCGGTCTCGTAGCGCGACTCCTCCACCCGGGCCGTACCGTTGGGGAAGGCCACTTCGGTGAAGCCGCCGCCTGGCTGGAGTTCGAAGAGGCGGGTGACGCTGTCCAAGGCGTTGAACGCGGCCTCGGCCGAGATCTCCCAGTCGGCGACGCCCTGTTTCCACTGGTACTCGCCGCGGAGAATCCGCTCGCTCTCCTCGCTGTCCTGGGTGACGCGCTCGCCGGCCGTCGGCGTGGCGTCGGCGTAATCGACGATCACGTCGACCTCGTAATGGGCCTCGTTGTAGCGGTCGAGGCCGATCAGCTTCAGCTGACCGGACCAGAGGTCGAACTGGTAGTCCCCGCCGATCTCGTAGTCGTGGCCCTCCTCCACCTCGGTAACGTCGCGCTCCCGGTCGGGCTTGCCGGGTCCGGTTCGGAAACCGTCCTCCCGGTATTCGTAATCGAAGTCGCGGTAGGACAGGTTCAGGTTCCCGACCGAGTCACCGGGTCCGTCGTAGACGAAACGCGCGCTGGCGCGGGGCTGGTCGAAGTTGCCGGTCCACTCGTCCAGCCGGGTGTCGATCAGGTCGCCGTCCGCGTCGTAGATCAGGGTGTCGCCGCCGGCGCCGCTGCGGCTGGCCTGGTTCTCGATCCCGAAGGTGAACTCCACCGGTCCCCGCTCGCCGCTCACCGACACGTCGAAGCGGGTCAGCAGCGGGTCGGTGAAGTACTGGCGGAACTCCGGGCGATAGGACCACTGGCCCTTCAGACCGCCGGCCTTGGACACAACGTTGGCGACCTGGCCCGACAGGCCGGGAATGCCCAGGGTCGCGCCGTCGCGGATCTCGATGCGGACCACGTTGGCCGCCGGGATGCGACGCAGCTGGGCGACGATGTCGTCCGACTTGTTGGAGATCCGCTGCCCGTTCAGAAGCACGTTGCCGGTCGCCTGACCCAGGCCGCGCTCGACCGTCGCCTGGCGGATGACGAAGCCCGGCACCTGGTTCAGCATGTCCAGCGCGGACTGCGGCGCGAACCTTGCGAACTCGGCCGGCAGGTAGGTGCGGTTCTCCGCCGAGGCTTCGGCGCTCGTTCCGTCCTGCGCGACGGCGGGCGCGGCGCAGGCCAGGGCGGCGGAGAGGGCTACGGCGGAAGCGGCGGCGCCGCGGAAGAGGAAGGCTTTGAAGGTCACGGTCTGAACTTTCTCGAAAAGGGGCCGGCGCGGCGGATCAGCGGCGGCGGACGTGCGGCAGGGAGTCCGCCGTCACGCCGGCGGCAGCCAGGTCGCGGGCGAAGTCGGGATCGACGCCGTGCACCTTCAGCGTGATGAGTTGGCTTGCGGTCAGGTTCGGATAGCCCGCCTCGGCCATGGCCCGGATGTAAGCGGGGGTGACGTTGTGGACGCCGAAGGCGGTCAGCTGGCTCTGCGACAGGTTCCGATAGCCCAGCGCCGTCAGCTCCCGGACCAGCTCGGGGGTCACGTCGTGGATACGCATGGCCACCAGGTCGTCGGCGTCGAGGTCGCGCAGGCCGGCTTCGACCATTCCGCGCACGTAGTCCGGGTCCACGTCGTGGATACGCATGGCCAGCAGCCTCTGGCCCGAGAGCTTCTTCAGCGACGGGTCGGCCGCGGCCATGGCCCGCACGTAGTCCGGATCCACGTCATGGATGCGGAAGGCGATCAGGGTCTGCAGGCTGTCGAAGTCGTAGCCGGCCTGGGCCATCTCGGCGACGTAGCTCTCGTCCACGTCGTGGATGGTGGCCGCCAGGAAGTCGTCGGTCGAAGGCTGCGAGTAGCCGTGGCGGTCCAGGGTTTCCAGCAACGACAGGCGGGCGCCGTGAAGCGCCAGGGCGAACTGCTCGGCCGCGTCCGGCCGCTCCAGCCCGCGCCGGGTCATGGCCTCCGCGAAGGCTTCGTCCGCGTCGAACCGGCAGCTCCCCGCTCCCGCGCCCCGTCCGGCCGTTCCGGCGCAGTCCAGCGTCCCCGCTTCGGCGGCGATGCGAAAGCGCACCGGCCCCTCGGCGGAGCGGGTCAGCGCCGCCGGATCCAGCCCGGAGAGGTCGGACCAGGCCCGCGGGCCTGACGACTGTCCCTTCGACCGGGGCCCCGACGAATAGGTCAGCTCCAGCTGCACCTGATCAGGCTGCTGGCGAGGCTCGAGGGTAAAGACGATGTTCAGGCCGTCGGCGGCCGAAGCGGTCTGGGCCGTCGCGGCGGGTCCGGACAGGGCGGCGAGGGCCAGGATCGAGGCCAAGGCTGAGCGGATCATGGGACGTTTCCTATAAGCTTTTTTGTTCTTTTCGGACGCGCGCCGTCGGTCTCCCGCACCGAGGCGGAAAGAGAAGCGGGCGAAGCGGACGGCCGTCAGTTCGGGATCGCGGGGGGCGGTGCCGGCGGTTCCGGCGGCGAACTTCGCTGTCGGGCCTTTCGCTTGGGCTTGGTCGTGGGTGGAAGCGTCAGGCCCTGCGCCTCTAGTGCGTGCACGTCTGCGGCCCTGACCCCGTGGACACGCAGTCCGACCAGGTCGTCCGCCGACAGGTTCCGATACCCGGCCTCCGCCAGCTCCCGCACGTAGGCGGCGTTGACCCCGTGAACGCGGAAGCTGATCAGGTCGTCGGCCGGCAGGTTCGGGTAACCGGCGGAAGCCATTTCCCGGACGTAGGCGGCGTCGATCCTGTGAACCGCGAAGCTGACCACCTGGTCGTAGGTCAGACGGTTGTAGCCGGCCCGCCCCAGCTCCCTCAGCCACGAGGCGCTGACCCGGTGGACGGCCAGGGACACGAGGTGATCGGCGGGCAGGCGGCGGATTTCCGGCAGCTCCGTCTCCAGCGACGCGATCCATGCGGGGGTGACGCCGTGCGCCTTCAACGAGGCCAGGGTCTCGGGCGATATGCGAGCGCTGGCCACCGACGCGGTCGTGGTCCCGGTGACGGTCGCCTGGGCGACGACCCGAGTCTTGGGGAGCCGGCGGGAGCCAGGCGCCGGCCCGGCTTCGGGATCGAAGTCGATGTCGACGTCCAGATCGTGGTCGATGTCGATGTCCAGATCATGATCCTCGTCGGGGTCCGAGTCCGACGCGGGCATCCGGCGCGCGTCGGCCAGCGCGGTGTCGACGGCGACCTTCGCGGCCAAGGCGACGCGTGCTTCCTCGGCCGGGGAAAGCGCCGCGCCTGTCGCTGCGGCGGGGTCAGGACCGGCGTCCGGGGCGGTCGCCGCCACCGGCGTGAACGCGGCCAGGGGAGCGGCGAAGGCGATCGCCGCGGCCGAGGCCGACAGCCGCCAGAGCGGCCGGGCCGGATCGCGGGCCACGCCGCCGTCCAGCACGCGCACCAGCCGGCGCTTCAGCGAGTCGCGGCCGGGCGCCACGCCGTTCGCGGCCAGCAGGGCGCCGCGACTTTCGTGCCGGGCCACGCCCAGCAGCAGGCTGGCGTAGTCCGGCGCCGACACCTCGCCGCGCAGCACCGCGTCGTCGGCCGCCTCCTCGCGCAGCTGGTGCGCCTGACGGGCCAGCATCCAGACCAGCGGGTTGAACCACAGCAGCGCCGCGCCAACCCGGGCCAGCAGCAGGTTGGCCCAGTCCAGCCGCACCACGTGCGCCAGCTCATGAGCGATGATCGGCTCGGCCTGGTTCGGAGCGCCGACCGCGGCGCGGCTCAGCAGGATGGTCGGGCGGAAGAAGCCCCAGCTGACCGGCGAGGACAGCTCCTCGCTGACCAGCAGCGCCGCCCCGTGCTTGAAGCCCATGCGCTTCTGGGCGTGGGCCAGGGCCGACAGCCACGGCTGGTCGGTCAACACCGAGGCCCGGTGCTGGAGCACCAGCAGCCGCGCAACCCCGGCGATCAGGCCGAGCAGCAGGGTCAAGGCGACGCCCACATAGGCCATCAGCGCCAGGGCCCCCGCGGACGCAGGCGAAAGCGCGGGCGACGTGTCGGCTTCCGCCGCGAGCGGCATGATCGGCGATCCGGGTGCTACGGCCCAGGCCGGAGCCGGCGCGGCCGGTGCCGGCGCCGCCAAAGCCTCGACCTTCCATTCAGGTCCGAATACGGCGAGCGCCGGCACGACCAGCGCCAGCAAGATGCCGACGTGTGCGATCCAGGCCCGCTCGGACGCCGGCCGCTTCCCGGCCAGTCTAAGCGCCAGCAGGGCCGCCCCGGCCACGGCCGCCGACTTCAGGGCGGCCTCCAAGAACAATTCCCAACTCATGACCGCCCTCCCCGGCGGGCTTCGGCGATCAGCTGTTCCAGCTCATCGAGGTCTTCGTCCTTCAGCGGCCCGCCCATGCCGAGCAGCGCGCTCGCCGCCCCGGCCGTCGATCCGTCGAAAAACACTCGAACCACCTGGCTCAGCGCCGATTGCTTGGCTTGCGCGCGCGGCACGGCGGGGGCGTAGACGAAGCCCCGCTCGGTCTCGCGCCGCTCGACCACCCCCTTGCCCTCCAGCCGCGCCAGCATGGCGCGGACGGCCGAGCCGGTGAGCGGGTCCGGCAGGGCCTCGCGCACCTCGTTCACCGTGGCCTCGCCGCGCAGGTACAACACGTCGACGATCTGGCGTTCTCGAGGGGGCAGGCCGTCCAGCATCAGGGCGCTCCGCAAGCGACCCGCGGACGGTGCGCTACAAATGTAGCGTGGTCAATCAGGCGGCAGATGAACTTTGAGTCACGTTCAACGATTTCACCCGGGCGGAATTGACAGCAGTTTTGATCCGGGTGAAAAGCGGCGCCCAGAGGGGGGCGACCATGGACCTGGCGACGTTCACGCTGTTTCACGGACATCAGGCCGCGGCTTCGGGGCCGCTAGACGCGGTCCTGCCCACCGCGCTCGCGGCGGTCGGGCCCGCGCTGCTGTTCGACGACCGGGACGGCCGGGTGGTGGACCTCGACCCGCGCGAAAGCCTGGAGCAGGCCATCCGGCGGCTGGCGCCGGCCCGGGGCACGGTAGACGCCGGCGAGAGCGCGCCGCGCGGCCGCGGACGGCCGAAGCTCGGCGTGGTCGCGCGCGAGGTCACCCTGCTGCCGCGCCATTGGGAGTGGCTGGGAGCCCAGCCGGGCGGCGCCTCGGCGGCGTTGCGGCGGCTGGTCGACGAGGCGCGGCGCACGTCGGCCGACGTCCAGACCGTCCGCTCCCGACGCGACGCCGCCTACCGCTTCATGTCGGCGCTGGCCGGCGACCTGCCGGGCTTCGAGGAGGCGACCCGCGCCCTTTTCGCCGGCGACCGAGCCCGCTTCATCGTTCAGATCGCGCGCTGGCCCGCCGACGTGCGAGACTACGCGATCAGGCTGGCGTTCGGGGGGAACGGCGATGCGTGACCTGACCAAGGGGCCGATCACCGGTCACCTGCTGGCCATGGCCGGCTTCATCGCCACCGGCCTGGTGGTGCAGACGCTCTACTTCCTCGTCGACCTTTGGGTGGTGGCGCGGCTGGGCAGCGCCGCGGTGGCGGGCGTCAGCGCCGCCGGCACCGCGTGGATGCTGGGCATGGCCGCGACCCAGGTGATCGCCATCGGGACCATGTCGCTGGTCGGCCGCGCGATCGGCGCCAAGGAGGCGAACGAGGCGCAGCGCGTGTTCGGCCAGTCGCTGTCGCTGTCCGTCGCCGTGGGCGCGGCGGCGCTGGTTCTCGGCTACGCCCTGGGTCCGATCGGGCTGCGCGGCCTCGCGGCCGACCCGCAAACGGCGGAGGCCGCGCGCGGATACCTGTTCGCCTACCTGCCCTCGATCGCCATGATGTTCCCGATGGCGGCGATCGGCTCGGGCCTGCGCGCCTCGGGCGTGGTCGGGCCGCCGATGGTCATCCAGTCGCTGGCCCTGGTGCTGAACGCGATGTTGGCGCCGGTTCTGGCGCTGGGCTGGGGCACCGGCGTTCCGCTGGGCACGGCCGGAGCCGGCCTCGCCACCACCGCGGCCACCGTCGCGGGCCTCGCCGCCCTCGTCCTGCTGCTGCCTCGGATGCGCACGCCCCTGCGCCTGCGCGTCCCCGAGTTGAGGCCGCTTCCGGCCGTCTGGGGCCGTATCGCCGCGATCGGCGGACCGGCGGGCGCGGAGTTCGTGCTGATGTTCGCGACCATGAGCGTGGTCTACTGGGTGATCCGCGACTTCGGCGCCACCGCCCAGGCCGGCTTCGGCGTAGGCGCGCGGGTGATGCAGTCGATCTTCCTGCCCGCCATGGCCATAGCCTTCGCCGCCGCCCCGATCGCAGCCCAGAACTTCGGCGCGCGCGACCCGCACCGGGTGCGCGCCACCTTCCGTCAGGCCGCCCTGATCGGCAGCGCCGTGATGCTGACCCTGAGCGTGCTCTGCCACGTCCGTCCCGACCTGCTGATCGCCCCGTTCACCAGCGACGCGGCCGCGGCCGAGGTGGCGGTCGAGTACCTGCAGATCCTGTCGTGGAACTTCGTGGCGGTAGGCCTGGTGTTCGCCTGCGGCGGCATGTTCCAGGCGCTGGGCGACACCCGCCCGGCCCTGGTCGGCAGCGCCGCGCGTCTGGTCGTCTTCGCGGGGCCGGTGATCTGGCTGTCTGGCCGACCGGGCTTCACGCTCCAGCAGGTGTGGCTGGTGTCGGCGGCCTCCGGGCTGCTGCAGGCGGCGATCAGCCTTTGGCTGCTGCGGGTGCAGTTTCGCCGCAAGCTGACCAGCCTCGCCCCCGTCGCTTGACCCGGCGTCCGGTGCGGCCCAAGTCGGTCCGCATGGTCCGCTCCCTCGCGCCGCTTTCCGCCGCCGCCAAGCCCCTGCGCGACGCCATCGCCGGCCAGGTGGTGGAGCTGTTCCACGACCGGTCCAAGGGCGAGGGTCCGATCGTGCGCCGTCCCGACGGACTGTTCGGCCCTGAGGCGGTCGCCTGGCGGGTGCACGGCGACGTGGTCTCCATGCTGGTCGGCGGCGTCTCCAGCCTGCTGCTGCAGATGCTGCATCCGGCGGTGCTGGCCGGGGTCTGGGACCACTCCAATTTCCGCGGCGACATGCATGGACGCCTTCGCCGCACCGCCCGCTTCATCGCCGTCACCACCTTTTCCGGACCCGAAGAAGCCGAGGCGGCGATCGAGCGGGTGCGTTCCATCCACGCCAAGCTCGAAGGGACACTGCCCGACGGCACGCCTTACCGCGCCGACGATCCGCGGCTGCTGGCCTGGGTGCACGCCACCGAGACGATCAGCTTCCTGGACTCCTGGATCCGCTACGGCGAGCCGGGCATGAGCGCGGCCGATCAGGACCGCTACTTCGCCGAGATGGTCTACGTCGGCGGCAGGCTGGGCGCCGATCCCCTCCCCCGCACCCGGGCCGAGGCCTTGCAGGTGATCGCCGACATGCGCTCCGAGCTGCGCTGCGACGAGCGCACCCGCGAGGTCGCCCGTCTGGTGCTGCACCAGCCCGCCCCGACCCCGGCCGCCGCCCCGTTCCAGCGCATGACCATGCAGGCCGGGGTCGACCTGCTGCCCGCCTGGGCGCGCGAGATGCACGGCCTCAAGGGCCCGGTTCTCACCCGCCCGGCGGTGCGCGGCGGCGCCCTCGTCCTGGCCAGGACCCTCAGGTGGGCGCTTCAGCGATAGCCGCCGCCTGCGACGCGAGCGCGCTTGCGCCGGCGAACCGGGGTCGGGCAAAGAAGGCGCAATAGCGGCGCTTCGACCTCCCGGAACCCCAGTCGATGAATCCTGAACAGTTCGTCCCGGACCTGATGAGCCCGGAGGTGCAGGCGTTCGCGACCGGCTTTCCCCTCACCCTGTTGCACGCGGCGGTGACCCTGCTGCTGCTGGTGCTGGGCGCGGCGCTGTACGCCATGCTGACGCCCTACCGCGAGATCGCCCTGATCCGCGAGGGCAACTCGGCTGCGGCGGTCGCCTTCGGCGGAGTGATGGTCGGACTCGCGATCCCGCTGGCGGTGTCGCTGTCGGCCTCCACCTCGATCCGGGAGATCGCCATCTGGGGCGCAGCCACCATCGTGGTCCAGCTGCTGGCCTTCCGGATCGTGGATTTCATCCTGACCGGTCTGCCCCAGCGCATCCAAGAGGGCGAGGTTTCGGCCGCCGTGTTGCTGGTCTCCGCCAAGCTGGCGACGGCGCTGATCCTGGCGGCCGCGGTCGCCGCCTGACGTGAGCTTTCCCAAGCTCCCCGACTGGACCATCTACGCCGCCGCGGTCGCCGCCCTGGTGATGGCCTCGCTCGGCCGCCGCGAGAACGCCGACGCCCCCCCCGCTCCGCCTCCCCCCGGCGAGGAGGAGGGTCTGCTGATCGGCCCGGCCAGCCCGTTCGACCCGATGGTGCTGGTCGACGCCCCGCGCGGCCCGACCCAGCCCGCCTCCGGCACCGCCTTCGCGGTGTCGACCGGGACATGGCTGACCGCACGCCACGTGGTGGAGGGCTGCCGTGACGCCGCCCTGGTCGTCTCCCCCGGCCGCGCGGTCGCGGCGCGCGTGCGCCTGGCCAGGCGCGCGGACGTGGCGGTGCTGACCACCGAGGGAGGTCCCGAGCCCTTGCCGGTCGGTGTGGAGCGGGCGCTGCACGAGGGGCAGCGGGCCTTCCATCCTGGCTTCCCCCAGGGCTACCCCGGCGAAGTCGCCTCCCGCCTGCTCGGCCGCGAGACCTTGCGAGAACTCGGCCGGGGTCGCCCGGACGAGCCCGTGCTGGCCTGGGCCGAGGTCGGGCGCACCGACGGCCTGCGCGGCACCCTGGCCGGCCTGTCCGGCGCGCCGGCGCTGGACTCCGCCGGCCGCGTCGTGGGCGTGACGGTGGCCGAGGCGCCGCGGCGCGGGCGTATCTACACGACCGCGCCGGAGACGCTGCGCCCGATCCTATCCCGCCGCTCCGGCGCGGCGGAGTTCGGGCCGCGCGACCCGGTCACGGTCGAGAATTACGGGCGCACCGCCGACACCCTGCGGCGCGAGCTGCGGGTGGCTCAGGTCGTCTGCATGTCGACCTGAGCCGCCCCACGGCGCCGACCGTCACTTCCCCTTGCGCAGGGTCGGGCTGTTCAGGTCCAGCTCCGCGATCGGGATCACCTCCACGTTCGGGCGGGTCTTCTTCAGCTCGTCGAGGAACAGCTTGGCGTCGCCGACGATCACCAGGCTGGTCTGCGACACCGGCAGCTCGCGCGCCACGGCGGCCGCGATCTGGTCCGACGTCGCGCCGGCGATCTTGTCGGGATAGGTCCCGACCTCGCTCAGCGGCAGATCCGACTGCACCAGCCCGGCGAGATAGCCGCCCAGGCCTGCGCTGGTCTCGATCTGGCGGCCGAAGTTGCCGATCAGGAAGGCCTTGCGCCGCTCGATGTCGCCGGCCGGGATCGGCTCCTTGGCCAGGCGCTCCAGCTCGGCCAGGAACAGGTCGGCCACCTGCACGGCGGACTCGTTCTTGGTCTGCGCCGAAGCGCTCAGGAAGCCCTCCTCGCGCCGGGGGCCCAAGCCGCTGTAGGCGCCGTACGACAGGCCGCGCTTGGCGCGCACTTCCTGGAACAGGCGCCCGTTGGAGCCCCCGCCCATGACCGCGTTGGCGATCGACAGCGGATAGACCTGCGGGTCCTTGCGCTCGACCGAGCGCAGGGCGGCCACCACCGACGCCTGGCCGGCGTTGGGCAGGTCGATGACCACCACCTTGGCGTCCGGCGCGGGGCCCGCGCGGCTCGGCAGGGCCGGAACCGGGGCCGCCGGTTTGGCCCAGCCGCCGAACAGCTTCTCGGCCAGGGCGAACCCGGCCTCGGGCTCAATGCCGCCCGACAGGATCAGGGTGGCGTTGTCGGGGCGCCACCAGGTCTGGTGCGCGGCGACCAGATCCTCGCGCTTGATCGACTTCAGGGTGTCGGCCGTGCCTCCGGCCGGCGAGCCGTAGGGCGCCGCGCCGTACATCACCCGGCTCGCGGCCCAGCCGGAGATCGCCCCGGGGTTCTTCATCTGCACCGCCAGCGAGTCCAGCGACTGCTTGCGGCGGCGCTCGACCTCCTCCGCGGCGAAGCTCGGGCGCATCACCACGTCGGCCAGCACCCGGCCGGCGGCCTCTAGGTTGGCGGTGGGCGCGGACACGAACATGTTCGAACCGTCCGAACCCGCGCCGCCGCCGATGGTCCCGCCCAGGGCCTCCATGCGCGCGGCGATCTGAGGCGCGGTCATGCCGCCGGCGCCCTGGGTCATCAGGGCCGCGGTCATGTCGGCCAGGCCCGCGCGGCCCGTCGGATCGGCCGCCGAGCCGCCTCCGGCCACCACGTAGGCGGTGGCGATCGGCACGTCGCTGGACTTGGCCACGATCACCCGCAGGCCGTTGGACAGGGTGCGCTCGGCGATCACTGGCGCGGCGATGGTGCGCTTGGGCCCCGGCGCGGGCGGCGCCTGGCGAACGCTCTCGTCGGCCAGCTGGTTGGGCGCACGGGTGGCGGCCGGGACCGTCAGGAACGTCGGCATGGGCGCGGGGTTGGCCCAGGCGTCGGCCTGGCCCGCCGGGCGCTGCGACTCGTCCATGTAGCGGATCGCCACCTTCTGGTTGTCGCCCAGGTACTTGCGGGCGACGCGTTGGACGTCGGCGGCGGTGACCTTCTGGATCGCGGCCACCTGCTTGTCGGCCCAGGCCGGGTCGCCGGTGGAGACCAGGGCGTAGCCCAGCAGGAAGGCGCGTCCGCTGGCGGTCTCGCGCTGGCGCAGCTCGTCGGCCGCCAGCTCGTTCTTGGCCTCGGCCAACTCGTCGGCGGTCACCGGCGCGTCGCGCAGGCGGGCCAGCTCGGCCCCGAGCGCGGCCTCGGCCTCCTCGATCTTGCGGCCGCCGGCCAGGGTGACGATCGGCGCGAAGAAGCCGCCCTCCTCCTGGTTGTTGAAGAAGGTGTAGGCGGCCGACGCCACCTGCTTGTCGTAGACCAGCGACTTGTACAGCCGCGAGGATTCGCCCCGCGCCAGGATCGCGTCCAGCACGGTGAAGGCGGCGGTGTCCTCGTGCTTCACCGGCGGGGTCTGGTAGGACCAGGCGATCGCCGGCAGCGGCACGTTGGGCGCGTAGGCGGTCACCGCCCGACTCTCGGCGCGGGGCGCGTCGGGCTTCAGCGGCGACTTCGGCGCGGGCTTGGCCGCCTTCGGGATCGGCGCGAAATACTTGTCGACGTAGCGGTCGAGCTGGGCCTGGTCGAAGTCGCCCGACACGATCAGGGTGGCGGTGGACGGGCTGTAGTAGGCCTCGTGGAAGGCGCGGGCGTCGTCGATCGTCGCCGCGTTCAGCTCCTCGATCGATCCGATGCCGGGACGGCGATACGGGTGGCCGTCGAAGGAGTTCTCGGCCAGCACGAAGCGCTGCAGCCGGCCGTAGGGCACCGACAGCACCCGCTGGCGCAGTTCTTCCTTGACGATCTCGCGCTCGGCCTTGAACACCTCCTCGTCCACCACCGGGCGGGCCATCCGCTCCGCATGGGTCCACAGCATGGTCTCGAGGTACTCGGCCGGGACGATCTCGAAGTAGTTGGTGAAGTCCGAGCCGGTGGAGGCGTTGCGCGAACCGCCCACGTCCTCGGTCAGCTTGTTCATGGTCCCCAGCGGCATGTTCACCGTCTTGCGGGACAGGATGTGCTCGAACAGGTGGGCGAAGCCGGAGCGCCCCTGCGGATCGTCCTTGGAGCCGACGTCGTACCAGACCTGGACGGTGACGTTCTTCGCCTTGGGATCGCGCAGCGAATAGACCTTCAGCCCGTTCGGCAGCTGGCGGAACTTGTAGTCCAGCTTCGGCGGCGTCAGGGCCGACGCGGAGGCGGCGGACGTCGCCGGTTGCGCGAATGCGGCGGGCGAGGCGGCCAGCAGGGCCAGAGCGGAGACGGAAAGGACGGCGAGGCGCTTCATGGGCTGTTTTCCCCCGAACAATGCGGGCGCGACCCTGACACGCGTCTGAGACCGCGAAAAGTTACAGCTCCTTAATGGAGACCTCCCTCCGTCCTGGCGCTGGCCGAGAGCGTCGCTCTCGACACCGCGCGGGCGAGGGGCCTAAACGGTCCGCGTTCTCGGTGGACCAAGGGGCGGACGTGGCCAGACGCTATGCGAACCTGATCGGCGGCGAGTGGGTGGAGGGGGCGAGCGCTTCGCCGAACCTCAATCCGTCCGACCTCGACGACGTGGTGGGCGAGTTCGCGCAGGGCTCGGCCGAGGACGTGGACCGCGCCGTCGCCGCCGCGCGCGCGGCCCTGCCGGCCTGGAGCCGGGCGACCGCCCAGGTGCGCGGCGACCTGCTGGACAAGGCCGGCGACCGCATCCTGGCGCGCGAGGAGGAGCTGGGCGCCCTGCTCGCCCGCGAGGAGGGCAAGACGCTGGCCGAGGCGCGCGGCGAGGTGCAGCGCGCCGGGCGCATCTTCAAGTTCTACGCGGGCGAGCCGCTGCGGGCGATCGGCGACGTGTTGCCCTCGCTCCGGCCGGGCGTCAGCGTCGAGGCGCGGCGCGAGCCGGTGGGCGTGGTCGGGCTGATCACGCCCTGGAACTTCCCTATCGCCATTCCCGCCTGGAAGGCCGCCCCGGCCCTGGCCTACGGCAACTGCGTGGTGATGAAGCCGGCCGACCTGGTGCCCGCCTCCGCCTGGGCGCTGGCGGAGATCCTGGCCGAGGTCGGCTTCCCGGCCGGAGTGTTCAACCTGGTGATGGGGCGCGGAAGCGTGGTCGGCGAGGCCATGCTGAACCACCGCGGGATCGATGCGATCTCCTTCACCGGCTCCCAAGGGGTCGGCGCGCGGGTGGCGGAGGCCTGCGCCAGGCGGTTCCGCCGGTTTCAGCTCGAGATGGGCGGCAAGAACCCGCTGGTGGTGCTGGACGACGCGGACCTGGACCTGGCGGTGGAGGGCGCGCTGAACGGCGCCTTCTTCTCCACCGGCCAGCGCTGCACCGCGTCGAGCCGGCTGATCGTCACCAAGGGCGTCTACGGGGGGTTCGTGGAGAAGCTGAAGGCGCGTCTGGAAGGCGTGGTGGTCGGCCATGCGCTGGACCCCAGGACCCAGATCGGCCCGGTGGTCAGCGAGCAGCAGCTGCGCCAGGACGTGGAGTACGTCGACCTGGGCGTGAGCGAGGGCGCCAAGCTGGTGTTCGGCGGCGCGCGGGTGGAGGCGCCCACGCGCGGCTTCTTCATGCAGCCCGCCCTGTTCGCCGACGTGGACAACTCCATGCGCATCGCGCGGGAGGAGATCTTCGGCCCGGTGGCCGGGGTGATCCCCGCCGACAACGCCGAACACGCGCTGGAGATCGCGAACGACACCGACTTCGGCCTGTCGGCGGGCGTCTACACCACCTCGCTGAAGCACGCGCGGATGTTCCAGGACGGGGTCGTCGCCGGCATGGTGATGGTCAACCTGCCCACGGCGGGCGTCGATCTCCAGGCCCCGTTCGGCGGCACCAAGGCCTCCAGCTTCGGCCCGCGCGAGCAGGGCCCCTACGCGCGGGAGTTCTACACCCGCATGAAGACGACCTACGTGCAGGCCTGACCCGGATGACCTCCCAAACCACCGCCGCGCGGCGGCTCGTCGAAACGCTGGTGCTGAACGGCGTGGATCACGTCTTCTGCGTGCCCGGCGAAAGCTATCTGGCGGTGCTGGACGCGCTGGCCGACGTGAAGGACCGTGTCCGGGTGGTCGCCTGCCGCCACGAGGCGGGGGCGGCGAACATGGCCGAGGCCTACGGCAAGCTGACCGGCAGGCCCGGCGTCTGCATGGTCACCCGCGGTCCCGGCGCCACCCACGCCAGCGTCGGCGTTCACACCGCCGAACAGGACTCAACCCCGCTGCTGCTGTTCGTGGGGCAGGTCGCGGCCTCGCAGAAGGGGCGCGGCGCCTTTCAGGAGGTGGACTACGCCTCGGCCTTCGCCGACCTGACGAAGTGGGCGGCGGAGCTGGACGAGCCGTCGCGCACGGCCGAGCTGGTCGAGCGGGCGTTCGCCACCGCGATGCAGGGGCGGCAGGGGCCGGTGGTGCTGGCCCTGCCCGAGGACAAGCTGCACGAGGACGGCGGAGCGGCCTCCACCGCGCCGGTGCGGCCCGCCCGTTCGGGGCTCGATCCCGAGGCCGTGGCCGAGATCGGGCGGCGGCTGGAGGCGGCGGAGCGGCCGCTGGTGGTGCTGGGCGGCTCGGGCTGGACCGAGCAGGCGCGCGCGGCGGTCGCCGGGTGGCTCGAAGCCCGCGCCCTGCCCTTCGCCCTGTCGTTCCGACGCAAGGATCTGGTGTCCAACCTGCACCCGGCCTACGCCGGCGACTTGGGGCTGGGCCCGAACCCGGACCTGATCACGCGGGTCAAGGCGGCGGACCTGATCCTGGCGGTGGGCGCGCGGCTCGGTGAAAACGCCACCCAGGGCTACGAGACCCTGACCCGCGAGGGGACCGCGCAACGGCTGATCCACATTCACGCCGGCCCGGAGGAGGTCGGCCGCGCCTGGCCGGTGTCGCTGGGCGCTGTCGCCGACGCGTCGAGCGCGGCCCTCGCGCTTGCGACCCTGACCGGGGGACGACGCTGGGAGGCGGAGGCCGCCGCCGCGCACGAGTCCTACCTGCGCTTCTCCTCGCCGATCGCGGTGGAGGCGGCTGTGAACCTCTCGGAGGTGGTCGCCCACATGGGCGAGGCGCTGCCCGCCGACGCGATCGTCTGCAACGGGGCGGGCAACTTCGCCGCCTGGCTGCACCGGTTCTATCGCCACCGCGCCTGCCGCACCCAGCTGGCCCCGACCTCGGGCGCCATGGGCTACGGCTTCCCGGCCTCGATCGCCGCCAAGCTGGTCCATCCTGAGCGCGAGGTGGTCTGCTTCGCCGGCGACGGCGACTTCATGATGACCGCCCAGGAGCTGGCCACCGCCGTCCAGTACGGCGCGAACGTGGTCACGGTGGTGGTGGACAACGGCTCCTACGGCACCATCCGCATGCACCAGGAGCGGGAGTATCCCGGCCGGGTGATCGCCACCGACCTGAGGAACCCCGACTTCGCCGCCTGGGCCCGTTCCTTCGGCGCCTGGGCCACCACGGTGGAGCGGACGGAAGACTTCCCCGCCGCCTTCGCCGAGGCGCGCGCGGCGGGGCTGCCCGCCCTGATCTGGCTGAAGACCGATGTGGAGGCGATCGCGCCCGGACGCACGATCACCCAGCTGCGCGGCGGGCGGGGCTGAAGCGTTTGCACCTCATCCAGCTGTTCCTGCCCCTGTACGACCCGGAGGGGCGGCCGTTTCCGCCCGAGACCCGGACGCGGGTGCGCGAGGAGCTGGCCGAACGCTTCGGCGGCGTCACCGCCTACGGCCGCGCACCGGCGCAGGGGCTGTGGAAGCCCGAGGAGGACGAGCGGCCGGTCAAGGACGACCTGGTCGTCGTCGAGGTGATGGCCGAGACCCTGGACCGCAATTGGTGGAGCGCCTACCGCGCCGAGCTGGAGCGCCGCTTCGCCCAGGACGCCGTGCTGATCCGCGCACACCCCGTCGATCTTCTCTGAAGACCGGAACCGCCCGGCCCAGCGCGTGTTCAGGCGTGTGGGGCGAGCGGGTCCGTATCAATGTCTGTAAGCGTTTCGCGTGAGTCCGTGGACGGGGTCGCCGTCCTGATCGCGGCAAGGGACGCCGCCGGCACGATCGCGCGTGCCGTGCGCTCGGCCCTGGCCCAGCCGGAGGCCGCGGAAGTGGTCGTGGTGGACGACGGCTCGACGGACGGCACCGCCGCGGTCGCCCGCGAGGCCGACGACGGCTCCGGGCGGCTGAACGTCGTGGTCCAGGAGAACACCGGCCCGTCGGGCGCCCGCAACCGCGCGATGTCGTCGACCTCCGCGCCGCTGCTCTGCGTGCTGGACGCCGACGACCTGATGACGCCCGGCCGGCTCGGGCGGCTGCTGGAGACGTCCGGAGAGGGCTGGGACTTCGTCGCCGACGATCTTCTTACCGCGCGCGAAGGACGGGAGTCCGGCCCCTACGGACGGCTGCTGGGCGTCGACAAGGCGGGCGAGGTGGACCTGGCGTCGTTCGTGCGGGCCAACATTTCCGACCCGCGCCGGCCCCGCGGCGAGATGGGCTTTCTCAAGCCGCTGGTCCGAAGATCCTTCCTGGAACGGACCGGCCTGCGCTACGACGGACGGATGAGGTTGGGCGAAGACTACGCCTTCTACGCCGAGGCCTTGGCGCGCGGCGCCCGGTTCCGCCTGACGCCCGCCTGCGGCTACGTGGCGATCGCCCGCAAGGGGTCGCTCAGCGAGGCGCACGGGGCCGTCGACCTGAAGGCCCTCATCGACGCCGACGACCGTCTGCTGGCGCAGCCCGACCTTTCGCCGGAGGCGGTGGCGGCGCTGAAGGCGCACCAGCGTTCGATCCGCCTGAAATGGAGCCATCGGCGCGCGCTGGACGCCCGCAAGGCCGGACGGCTGGGCGCAGCGGTCAGGGTCCTGGCCGAAAGCCCCGCCACCGCCGTCTACATCCTGCGCGAGACGGCGCGGGCGCGAGCCGTGAGCGCGGCGCGCCGGCTGGTCGGCAGGCGGGGATGGGCGGCGATCGAGGCCGAACCAGCCGCCGCCGGTTCCGAGCAGGGGCGCGGATGAGCGCGCGCGCCCTCGTCGCCGGCACGGCGTCGATCGCCGGGGCAAACGCCTTCCGCCTGGCGCTGCAGTTCCTGCTGCTGCCGGTGCTGGCCCGGCTGCTGGGACCTGAGGCCTACGGCCTGGTGGCGCTGGCCATGCCGGTGGTGTTCTTCACCATGCTGATCGGCGACGCAGGGCTGGGCGCCTCGCTGGTGAAGGCGGTGAACCCGTCGGCGAAGCTGGAATCCACCGTGTTCTGGACCGCGCTGGCGGTGGGCACGGCGCTGACCCTGCTGCTGCTTCTGGGCGCCCCGCTGATCGCCGCGGCGGTGTCCGAACCGGCGCTGACCCCCATCCTGCAGGCCCTCTCGCCGGTGCTGCTGCTGAGCTCGCTGACCACGGTGCCTGCCTCGCGACTCCAGCGGCAGGCGCGCTTCCACGGCTTCGCCATAGGCGACGTGGCCTCGACCCTCTGCGGTCTTGCGGCGGCGCTCTGGGGCGCGACCCACGGCTGGGGCGCCTGGAGCCTGGTGGCCCAGCAGCTGGTGCTGTGGACGGTGAAGGTGATCGTCACCGGAACCCTGTCGCGCCCGGAGCTTCCCCGTTTCTGCCGACCGGCGCTGCTGAAGCCGCACGCACGCTTCGGCCTCAGCCTGCTCGGCTCCAACCTGGTGACCTTCGGCGCGCGCAACATCGACGTGCTGCTGGTGGGCGCCATCGTCGGCGTGCGGGCGGTCGGCTTCTACTCGCTGGCAGTGATGTTCATGCGCCTGCCCGAAATGGTGCTGAGCGGGCCGGTGCAGACCTCGCTGTTCCCGTCGATCGCCCGGGTCGCCGACGATCGCCGGGCGGCCGCGCGGCTCTATTTCGGCGCTTTGCGGGTCATGCTGATCGTCGCCGCGCCCGCCATGGTCGGGCTGGCCCTGGTGGCCGACCTTCTGGTGCCGCTGCTGTTCGGACCGGAGTGGCGTCCTGTCGCCGGATTGCTGGAGGTGCTGGCGCCGGCGGGCGCCCTGTTCTGCCTGTTTCCGATCAACGCGGCGGCCCTGAACGGGCTGGGACGCGCCGGGGTGCAGCTGCGCATGTCGCTGCTGATCACAGCTCTTTCACTCGTCGGAGTGCTGGGGGGGCTGACGTTCGGCATCGAGGGCGTGGCGATCGGTTACGCGGCGGCGATCGTGCTGGCGGCGGGGCCGTACTTCCTGACCACCGCCCGCGCCTTGGGAGCCCGTGCGGCGGACTTCCGCGCCGCGCTCGCCGCCCCCGCCCTGGCCGCAGCCGCGATGGCGGCGGCGGTGCTGGGCGTGCGCTTCGTCCTCGCCGGACAGGGTCAGGAGCTGACCGCCCTGCTGGTCTCGATCGGCGCAGGGTTGGCGGCCTATCCGGCGGCGCTGTGGCTGCTGGATCGTGGCGGGCTGCGCCGCGACCTCGCCAGCCTGAGGGGGTTGTTCGGACGCTCGCGGCCGGCCGGAACCCTGGCCGCCGAGTGACGGCGGTTGATCACGGCCCCGGCCCTACGTAAGAGGGCGCGACATCAGGTCCGAGGGGGCGCGCCCTGCAGAAGGCGCGGCGGCTGGCGCCGGCTCCCCGATTGGGAAACGCCATGAAGAACACCGTACCCTTGAGCCTGCACGTGCCCGCGCCCAAGCGCCGGCCGGGTGATGCTTCTGATTTCTCGGAGCTGCGCCTGGACGCCGCCGGCGAGGCGCCGCGGCCCGAGATCGACGTCGCGGCGCAGGACACCCACGCGCTGGCCTATTCGCTGATCCGGGTGCTGGACGACGAGGGTTCGGCGCTCGGCCCCTGGAACCCGCGGCTCGACCCGGAGACCCTGCGGCGCGGCCTGAAGGCGATGATCCTGACCCGCGCCTTCGACGACCGGATGTACCGGGCGCAGCGGCAGGGGAAGACCAGCTTCTACATGAAGTGCACCGGCGAGGAGGCCATCGCCTGCGCCCAGGCGGGGGTGCTCGACCGGGAGGACATGACCTTCCCGACCTACCGCCAGCAGGGCCTGCTCATCAGCCGCGGCTATCCGCTCGCGACCATGATGAACCAGATCTATTCCAACGCGCAGGACCCGATCAAAGGCCGCCAGCTGCCGATCATGTACTCCACCAAGGAGTACGGCTTCTTCACCATCTCGGGGAACCTCGGCACCCAGTATCCGCAGGCCGTCGGCTGGGCCATGGCCTCGGCCTACAAGGGCGACGACAAGATCGCCGCGACCTGGATCGGCGACGGCGCGACGGCGGAAGGCGACTTCCACAACGCGCTCACCTTCGCCGCCGTCTACCGCGCGCCGGTGATCCTCAACATCGTCAACAACCAGTGGGCCA
>DASPKD010000197.1:0-7157 GCA_035628275.1 Caulobacteraceae bacterium
GTGAGCATACCGACGAAGGCCCAGAACACGGCCCCGACGATCATCACGGCGGTATTGGACAGCTCGACGTATTCATCCTCGCCGGCCGCCTTCTCCCGCGTGTACGCGTGAGAGACTGAACGCTTGTACGCTTTACCGTTACTGGAGTCCGGACGGTAGATCACGGACATGGTACGCTACTCCGGGCACTGGGTACTTGACATGCAGCCCAACGCGTGCCGCCGAACACCGTTCCGCAAGCGGGGCGGGCAACGACTTATCCAAGGATAGGTTCCCACCGCCCACAGTTCGCCGCACCCGCCGCCGTTGGCGCGGGGGATCAACTATGCGATGAGCGCGGACGATGACGACGCGCCTCAGATTCGAGCCGGTGGCCGACGCTTCCGACCTGACCGTGGCCGCTGCGGGCGAGGAGCCGGCGGGCGGCGGAACCGGCGCGCGCCTGCGTTTCGCCATCCCCGCCGAGCAGCGCCGCATCAAGCTCAAGGCCAAGGACCCGAAAGCCTGGCAAAAGGAGCGCGCCGCCCGCAAGCTGCGCCGCCGCCTGATGGTCTGGGGAGCGGCCGTGCTGGCCGCCTTAGGTGCCTCCGTGCTCGCCTGGCTGCTGCTGAGGGCGCTCCTCGGTTAAAGCCGCATTTACCCCGTCCCCGCCAAAGGTCATGATTCAGGGCGGGAGCGAGCGATGATCCGGACCGACGTCATTCTGACCGGCGACTGCGTCGAGCAGCTCAAGACCCTGCCCGACCGCTCGGTCGACCTGGTGTTCGCCGATCCGCCCTACAACCTCCAGCTCGGCGGCGAGCTGCTGCGGCCCGACAACTCCAAGGTCGACGCGGTCGACGACGACTGGGACCGCTTCGCCTCGTTCGAGGAGTACGACCGCTTCACCCGCGCCTGGCTCGCCGAATGCCGCCGGGTGCTGAAGGACGACGGCGCGATCTGGGTGATCGGCAGCTACCACAACGTGTTCCGCCTGGGCGTCGCGCTGCAGGACCTGGGCTTCTGGATCCTCAACGACGTGATCTGGCGCAAGTCCAATCCGATGCCGAACTTCAAGGGCACGCGCCTGACCAACGCGCACGAGACCCTGATCTGGGCGGCGCGCTCGCGCGGGCAGAAGCGCTACACCTTCAACTACGACGCGCTGAAGGTCTTCAACGACGACACCCAGATGCGCTCCGACTGGACCCTGCCGCTGTGCACCGGCGAGGAGCGGCTGAAGGACGAGCAAGGCGTCAAGGCGCACCCGACCCAGAAGCCCGAGGCGCTGTTGCACCGCGTGCTGCTGGCCGCCTCCAGGCCCGGCGACGTGGTCCTTGACCCTTTCTTCGGCACCGGCACCACCGGCGCGGCCGCGCGCAGGCTCGGCCGCCGCTGGATCGGCATCGAGCGGGACGAAGGCTATGCGGCGCTCGCCCGCGAGCGGATCGACAAGGTGGTGCCGGTCTCGCCCGAGGACCTGGAGGTCATGGGGTCAAAACGCGCCGAGCCCCGCGTGCCCTTCGGGGCGGTGGTCGAGGCGGGCCTGCTGCGCCCCGGCGACCGGCTCTACAGCCCCAAGGGCGAGCACGAGGCGCGGGTCCGCGCCGACGGCTCGCTGATCCGCGGCGAACTCACCGGCTCGATCCACAAGCTCGGCGCCATGGTCCAGCAGGCGCCCGCCTGCAACGGCTGGACTTTCTGGCACTTCCGCTCCGATCGCGGCCTGGCGCCGATCGACGTGCTGCGCGCCAAGGTGCGGGCGGGAATGAACTGAGCAGGCAACCACCGGCCGCCCGAAAGGGTTAACAGCTTCGCAGTCGAAGCGGAGCCGGCATGCAGGCCGCCCAGGCGCTGAGGACGGTGCTCGTCGCACGAGCCCTGATCGTAATTTCGAGCATCGGATTCGCCGCCGTTCACGCGGTGCTTGAGGACGACTGGGCGTCGTTCGGCAAGGCGTACCTGGGCGCCGATTTCCTGCTGTCGCTGTTCGCCGCCTTCGACATGCTGAGGAACGGCTTCTCGCCGTTCTTCATCCACCTCGTCTTCGCCGCCGCCTGGATCGCGGGTCTGGCGGCCGTGCTGCCGGTTATCGACGGCAGGCTGGCCCTGCTCTAGCGGCTCAGCCTTTCGGAGCGGGCGCGGGCTGCTGGTGGCCGTCGTGCGAACCGCGCCCCTTGTGGCCGTCGTCGGCCTTCTTCTCGCAGCACTTGCAGTCCTTGCAGCAGTCCATCGCCTTGTCCGCCGCGTAGGCGCCGCCGGCCAGCAGGAACAGCGCCGCGGCGCCGGACAGAACGGATTTGCGCATGGAAAGCCTCTTCGGTTGTCTTCGCCGAGAGTAGCACCGGAAGGGCGGCCCTGACGACCGGGATCCGCTTGCTGTCCGCCGGTCGTTTCTATACTTCTGGAAATATGGAACCTGCTGACGCAGTAGCCGCCCTGTCCGCCCTGGCGCATCCGGGCCGATTAAACGTGTTCCGGCTGCTGGTGCGCGCCGGTGCGGAAGGCATGGCGGCGGGCGAGGCGGCGCGGGCCGTCGGCATGGCGGCCAACACCCTGTCGACAAACCTCTCGATCCTCTCCGCCGCGGGCCTGGTGCGCTCGCGCCGCGTCGGCCGCTCGGTTGTGTACGGCGCCGCATACGAACGCATGGGCGAACTGCTGGCGTTTCTGGTGGAGGATTGCTGCGGCGGCGCGACCGAGGTCTGCACGCCCCTGGCCGCAGCCATCGCCCGGTCGGTCTGCGACACGAAGACGTGCTGAGCCGGTGCGCCAGAACCTGACCCGCCGGCTTACCGCCGAGGCCCTCGGCACCGCCCTGCTGCTCGCCGCCGTGGTCGGCTCCGGGATCATGGCCGAGCGGCTGGCCGACGGCGCCGACGCCCTGGCCCTGCTCGCCAACACCGTCGCAACCGCCGCGATCCTGTTCGTGCTGATCACCGTGTTCGGGCCGGTTTCGGGCGCGCAGTTCAACCCGGCGGTGACTCTGGCCTTCTTCCTGCGCGGAGAGATCGGGTGGAAAGCCGCGGCGTCCTACGTGGGGGTTCAGGTCGTGGCGGCGGTCGCCGGAGTTTGGCTGGCGCACCTGATGTTCGAGCAGACGGTGTTCCAGACCTCGACCCGATTGCGCGACGGCCCGGCCCAGGCGCTGTCGGAATTCGTCGCCGCCTTCGGGCTCGTCGGCGCGATCCTGGGCGCGATCCGCTTCCGGCCGGACATGATCCCAGCGACGGTGGCGCTGTACGTCGCCGCCGCCTACTGGTTCACCGCGTCCACCTCGTTCGCCAATCCGGCCGTGACCCTGGCCCGGGCGCTCAGCGACACCTTCGCCGGCATCGCTCCGTCCTCGGCCGCGGCCTTCGTCGCCGCCCAGATCGCGGGCGCGACGGCGGCGACCTATCTGTTCGGCTGGCTGTTCAAACCGGAGACCGACCGTTGAGCGACTTTCCCGTCACCATCTTTCACAACCCGAACTGCGGCACCTCGCGCAACGCGCTGGCGATGATCCGCGAGGCCGGCTACGCGCCCGAGGTGGTGGAGTACGTGAAGGCCGGCTGGACGGCGGAGCGGCTGCGCGAGCTGCTGGCGCGCATGGGGGCTTCGCCGCGCCAGGTGCTGCGGTCCAAGGGCACGCCCGCCGCCGAGCTCGGCCTGCTGGAGGACGGGGTGTCCGACGACGCCCTGATCGCGGCCATGATCGAGCACCCGATCCTGGTCGAACGCCCGATCGTCGCCGGCCCCCGGGGCGTGGTGCTGGCGCGGCCGTCGGAAAAGGTGTTCGAGGTGCTGGACCGCCGTCCGGAGAGCTTCACCAAGGAAGACGGCGAGGTGGCGAAGCTCTCCGACTAGGCGCTTCAGTGCTTGCCGCGCAGCGCGTCCTTGACGCCGCCGACGGCGTTCTGGACATTGCCGCCGGTCTTCTGCGCCTTGCCTTCGGCCTTCAGCTTCTCGTCGCCGGTCAGCTTGCCCGCGGCTTCCTTCATGCCGCCCTTGGTCTTGCGGCCGGCGCCTTCAACCCGATCCCTGTCCATTCTGGTCCTCGTTGGTTCGCACGGCCGACGGTCGGCCGCGTCGAACAGGCAACCGGCTGAAAGAACAACGGGTTCCGAATTCTGATCACGAGCGGAAATCTTCGCTCACATGAAATGTTCGTAAAGCATCCCCGTGGTCCTTTTCTCGCCTCAAGCCGTGGACCATATCGAGGGCGCCACCCTACGGGCGGGTCACGCGTTGTTCGAAGATCCCGACGTTCCGCGTTCCGGAGAAGACATGTCGCAGGCGATGATCATCGGCCATGCGGGCGCCAAGACCCGCAGCGCCCGCAGGCCCGACCTGCTGGGCGCGGTCGTGCGCCGGGCGCTGAAGTTCGGAGCCATGGTCGCCGGCGCCCTGATCATGGTCGCGGGCGTGGCCATCGCGCCCTTGCCGGGCCCGTTCGGCCTGCCGATCGCGGTGGTCGGGCTGATGATCGTGCTGCGCAACTCCATGTGGGCCAAGCGCGAGTTCATCAAGGCCCAGCACCGCTGGCCGCGCTGGCTGTTCCCGGTGCGCCGCCTGATGCGGCCCAAGCCGCAGTTCGTGCCGGTGTTCTGGCAGACCAGCCTGCGCACCGAGCGGCTGCTGACCCGCGGCCGCGGGCGGTTCCTGAGGAGCCTGCGCCGCTCCCTGCGCGGCCGCGCCCGGCGCTGAGACCCGCAGCCTAGCTTTCCACGAGCCCGCGCCTATGTCGTCCCTGCAACCGCAGGAGAGACGCCGCATGGCCACGCCCCTCGACCGCGCCCGCCAGATCGCCGTGCCGATCGCGGCCCTGGCCCAGCCGCTGGTGGGCCTGCTGCCGCAACTAGGCTTCGGCCAGGAGGTGGGCGCGCGATCGGACGCGGTCCCCTCACTGGTCACCCCGGCCGGCTACGCCTTCGCCATCTGGGGTCCGATCTTCCTGGCCTCCTTCATCTACGCGGCGGACCAGCTCCGGCCGGGCCGCGCCGACCAAGCGTTGCAGCGGGGGATCGGCTGGTGGGCGGCGGCGGCCTTCGCCCTTAACGCGATCTGGATCGTGGTCGCCCAGGCTGATGGCCTGCAGGCGCCGACCCTGGCCGTAATCCTGCTGATCCTGGCCGTGGCGGCGGTCGGATGCCGCCGTACGCTCATGGCGCCCGCGGGCGGCGGACGGACCGCGGCGGTGATCGCCCTGACGCCCTTGGCCGGATGGCTGACCGTGGCCGCCGTGGTCAACGCCGCCGCGGTGCTGCCGCCCGACCCCGCCGCGCCGGAGGTCGCCGCCGTCTATCTGGCGCTCGCGGTCGGGGCGGTTCTGGCCGGCGTCGTCCTGACCCGCGGCGCGCTGCTGTACGCGGCTCCGGCGGCGTGGGGGCTGGCCGCGGTCGGCGTCGCCAACCGCCAGGACGGAGAGGCGGCCCTGTCGCTCGCCGCCTTCGCCGCGGCGGCCGTGGTGATCGCAGCCGCCCTGCTGCTCAAGCTGCGGCGGCCGGATCGGGCGTTTCGCCCGTCCTGAAATTGGACTAAACTGCGGCCGTCGAAGTCGGGGGTGAGTTTCGCGTAAGGGAGCGACTCGCCATGCGTGACCGCGTACAGAAGGGCATCCTCGCCGGCCTAGCCGCGACGGCGGCCCTGACCATTCTCATGCTGTTGAAGGACATCGCCGGGATCGCGCCCCGGGTGGACCTTGTCGCGCTTCTCTCCGGGGCGCTGGAGCTGCCCGTGTGGGCCAGCTGGATCGGCCACTTCCTGATCGGGTCGGTGGTCTGGGGCGCGCTGTTCGCCCTGCTGGCGCCCAGGATCCCCGCCTCGACCTGCACGGCCAAGGCGGTGATGTTCTCCATCGCGGCCTGGCTGCTGATGCAGCTGATCATCCTGCCGATGGCGGGCGCGGGGCTGTTCGGCCTGCGCTACGGCGGCGTGGCGCCGCTGCTGACGCTCGCGCTGCACGTGGTCTACGGCTTGGTGCTGGGCGCGGTGTACGCGCGGCTGCGCGGCCACTGGCACGAAAAGAGCGCCCGCGGGGCCGATGCCCAGGGCGCTCTTCGCTATACGCACTACTGATCGTCGGGCGATCAGCCGAACCGGGAGCCGAGCTGTCCGATCGCGCCCTCGACCAGCGGGTCGGACCGCTTGCCCTTCAGGCGCGACTTCAGGACGGCCTCGGCGGCCTGCACCGCCAGGTCGGCGGCGGCGGCTTTCACGTCCGCGGTCGCCTGAGACTCGGCCAGGGCGATCTTGCGTTCGGCCAGCTGCTGGCGACGGGTGATCGTCTCCTGCAGCTTGGCCTCGGCCTCTTCCGACAGCCGCTTGGCGTCGGCTTCGGCGGCGGCCAGCATGTCGCGGGCCTGGGCCTCGGCGGCGGCGCGCTGGGCCTTCAGCTCGTCCAGCATCTTCTGGGCCTCGGCGCGAAGGCGCGCGGCCTCGTCCAGATCGGACTGAATCTTCGCCGCCTTGGCGTCGAGCCCGGCGGCGATCGCCTTGGGCACGCGCGCCACGACGACGATGGCCAGGAAGATCAGCAGGCCGGCGCCGACCCAGAACTCGGCGTTGCCCGGGCTCCAGAAATGCGGATCGAAGAAGGCGGGCATCAGGCGGCTCCTCGCGCGGCGGCGACGGCTTGGGCGGCTTCGTCGGCGCCGACCGGCTGGCCGGTCAGCTTCCCGACCACCGCCTGCAGGGTGTCGGCCGCAATGGCGCCGACGTGGACCATGGCGGCTTCACGGGTCTTGGCGATTTCGCCCTCGGCCTGGGCCAGGCGGGCGCCCAGCGCGGCTTCCTGCTCGGCCTGGCGGCGGGCGACGTCGGCGGCGATGCGGGCCTTCGCCTCGGTCGCGGTCCGCTGGGCGGAGGCGCGAGCTTCGGCGATCTCGGCCTGGGCGGCTTGCGCCTGGGCCTCGGCTTCGGCCTGCACGCGGCGGGCCTCCTCGATCGCCGTGGCGATGGTGGAGGCGCGCTCGTCCAGCACCTTGCGCAGGCGCGGGATGAACACCCGCGAGAGCAGCAGGTAAAGGACCGCGAAGATCAGCAGCAGCCAGGCAATCTGGCCGCCCCAGTACTCGAACTCGAACTGCGGCAGGCCGCCGCCTTCGCCGTGGGCGGCGCCGGCCGCCTCGGCCACGCCGGGCGCGGCTTCGTGCAGCCCTTCGGCCGCCTGATGCTCAGGCGTTTCGGTGTGAGGC
>DASPKD010000198.1:0-13160 GCA_035628275.1 Caulobacteraceae bacterium
CCGGGTGATGCGTACCGAGGGACGGCAAACACGCTGTGGCCCCCTCGGCCCCGGCAAGGAGAACCCGCCCCGGAGCCGCTTGCGCCAAACGGCTTCGCGGAGCGCGGGCGTGCCCGCCGAAAATTCATAGCGGCCCTCCCCCGGAGGGTCATCGGTTCCGGGCGGTCCGCCCGCGCTCCGCGCCTCCCCACCCCTTCGGAGCTCCGGCCCGTCGATGCGGACGCACGCCCTCTTGTCATCCCGGAAAGCGCGAAAGCCCTTAACCGGGACGCCCTCACGCGCTCCGCATCTCCTCCGCGATCGCCAGGGCCGCCGATCGCGGATCGGCCGCGGCGGTGATCGGGCGGCCGACCACCAGGTGGGTGGCGCCGGCTTTCAGGGCGGCGGCGGGGGCGGCGGTTCGGGCCTGGTCGTCGGCCGCGGCGCCGGCCGGGCGCACGCCGGGGGTGACGATCAGGAAGCCGTCGCCGGCGATCTCGCGCACCCGCGCCGCCTCGTGCGGGCTGGCGATCACCCCGTCGCAGCCGCAGTCGATCGCCTGGCGCACCCGCCGCTCGACCAGCTCGGCCGCAGTCCATCCGTAGCCGATCTCGCGCAGGTCCTCGTCGGTCAGGCTGGTCATCACCGTGACGCCCAGGATCTTCAGCTCAGGCGTCAGCCGCCCGCGCACGGCCGCGCGCATCACCTGCGGCTCGGCGTGGACGGTCAGGAAATCGCAGCCGGAGTCCGAAAGGGCCGCGGCCGCCTTCTCCACCGTCGCGCCGATGTCGTGCAGCTTCCAATCCAGGAACACCTGCTTGCCCGAGGCCTTCAGCGCACGCGCCAGCGCCATGCCGTCGCCGGCGAACAGCTGCAGGCCGACCTTGTAGAACGACACCGCCTCGCCGAGTTCCTCCGCCAGCCGCCGCGCCTCGCCGGCGTCAGGCAAGTCGAGAGCCGTGATCAGGCGGGGGTCGGCGCTCATGCGGTCAGTCCTCAGGGTTGCGCGAAGCCGGAGCGCGGCTACAAGCGGGGCCGCGACGGCTCGTCGACGTCGGTCAGGGCTGAGAGGGCGCAATGAACCTTGTCGAGTTGGGCGTCAACTTCTTCGTGGCCCTGTTCGCCCTGATCGATCCGATCGGAAACGTGCCGATCTTCGCGGCGGCGACGGCGGGCGCGACGGCGGCCCAGCGGCGCACGGTGGCGGCCTACATCGCCCTGTTCATCACCGGCTTTCTGCTGTTCTTCTACTTCACCGGCCTGGCGCTGCTGGAGTTCTTCGGCATCTCCATCGCCGCCTTCCGCATCGCCGGCGGCGTGCTGCTGTTCCTGCTGGGCCTCGACATGACCCGCAGCGACTTCCTGACCACCTTCGCCGATCCGGACGCAGGACAGGCCGGCACCGACGTGCGCGGCTACGCCCGGCGGCGTTTCGAGCGGCTGATCGTGCCCTTCGCCATGCCGCTGCTGATCGGGCCGGGCGCCATCTCGGCGGTGATCATCCAGGCCAGCGAGGCCCAGCGCCTGGGCCCCGGCGGCACCACGGCGGGCCTGCTGGCGATCCTCGCCATCGGGGTGGCCACCCTCGTCAGCTTCCTGCTCACGGGCCCGATCAGCCGCGCGCTCGGCAACATCGGCATGGCCATCGTGGTGCGGGTGCTGGGGCTGGTGCTCTGCGCGCTCGCCGTCCAGTTCATCATCGCCGGACTCGGCGAAGCGACCCATGGGTTCATCTCCTCGGCGGTCGCGCGGCCGTATGCGCACTGACGTGACGGAGGCGCCGGACGGACTGATGCTGTTCGACGGCGTCTGCAACCTGTGCTCCGGCACGGTCCAGACCATCCTGCGGCTCGACCGTGCCGGAGCGAATCCGTTTCGCCTCGATGCAGTCGGACCTGGGACGGAGGCTGGCGGCGGCTCACGGCCTGGACGCCGACAATCCGGACAGCTTCGTCTTCTTCAACCGAGGACGCGCGCTCGCCCGCTCCGCGGCGGTCGCGGCGGTGGCCGCGCGTCTGCCGGCGCCCTGGCGCTGGGCCGGCGTATTGCGCCTGCTGCCGCGGGCGGTTCGGGACGGGGCGTACGACTGGGTCGCGGCGCGGCGCTACCGGCTGTTCGGAAAGCGGGAACGGTGCATGGTCCCCACGCCGGACCAGCGCGCCCGGTTCCTCGAGTGATCAGTCGGGCTTACCGGTCTCCACGTACCGCTCCAGCCGCTTCAGCTGTTCGCCCAGCACCATGTCGACCGGCTTCTCCCACTTCTTCAGCCCGCCCGCCGCGAAGCCGCCGACGGTGTAGGTGAGCGTCAGGGTCGTGCCTTCGCCGGACGGCTTCAGGTCCCACAGCAGCCCGCCGCCCGCGCCTTCCATGTGCAGCGGCCCCAGCTGGCCGGTCATGTGCAGCCCCTGGTTCGGGACCACGTAGTTGACGGTCATGTGCTGCATGCCGCCCCCCTTCGGCATCTTCTCGCAGAAGCAGCCGCCGGGCCTGGCCTTGATCGACAGGTTTTTCGCGTCGCCGGACCAGGTGTGCTGGGGGTGCCACCAGCGGCCGACGTCGCGCGTCAGCGCTTTCCAGACCGCCTCCGGCTCGGCGGCGATCTCGACCGTCGATTTCACCTGAAAGCCGTGCGCCTGGCTCTCGACCACCTCGGCCCGAGCCGCGCCCGCGAGCGACGCGACCGCCGCCGCGGCCAGAACGATGCGCATCAGCATTCCCCCGGTTCAGGCGTCGATGCTCCCGCGCCGAGGAGCGGCGGTCAAGCCAGCCCCGTGCCCGCCTTCGGCAGCACGCCCAGCAGTTCGATCTTGAACACCAGCACGCTGTTGGGCGGGATCGGACCGGCGCCTTCCGGGCCGTAGCCGAGCTCGGGCGGGACGTAGAGGTACCAGGCGTCGCCCACGCGCATCTGCGGGATCGCCTGCTCCCAGGCGGGGATCAGGCCGTCGAGGGTGAAGATCGCGGGGGAGCCGCCCTCGTAGGAGCTGTCGAACACCGTGCCGTCGATCAGGGCCCCCTCGTAGTGGACCTTGACCTCGTCGTTCAGGTCGGGCCTGGGCGCGTTCGCGGGGCCCGAGCGGATGACCTTGTACTGCAGGCCCGACGGCAGGGTTTTCACCCCCTCCGCCTTCGCGTTCTTGGCCAGGAACGCCGCGGCCTCGGGCGAGGGCTGCGCCGGCTTGTCGGCGCCGGGCCGGCCGCAAGCCGCCAGCAGCGCCAGCGCCGCGAACGCGGCCGCCGCCTCAAGAGGTTTCGAGCGCATAGCCTTTGCTCCTCAGCGCCGAGGCGATCGCTTCGTCGTGCTCCGCCCCCCGAGTTTCGATCTGGATCAGGTATTCGGTCGACTTGGCCGGGATCTGCAGCGCCAGCCGGTTGTGCACCACGTCGACGATGTTGCCCCCGGCCTCGGCGATGGCCGAGGTCATGGCCGCCAGCATGCCGGGGCGGTCGTCGTGGACGATGCGGAAGGTGACCAGCCGCCGCTCGCGCACCAGCTCGCGGTTCAGCACCGAGGCCAGCAGGCGGGTGTCGATGTTGCCGCCGCACAGGACCACCCCGACCTTGCGCCCGGCGAAGCGCTTCGGGTGGCGCAGCAGGGCGGCCAGGCCGCCAGCGCCGGCGCCCTCGGCGACGGTTTTCTCGACCGTGGCGAACATCGCCACGGCCTCCTCGAAGTCCGGCTCGTCGACGATCAGGATGTCGTCGATCAGCGGGTCGGCGACCTCGAACGGGATGTCGCCGATCTTCTTGATGGCGATGCCCTCGGCCAGGGTCGGGCCGCCGCACTCCACGGTGCGGCCCTCGCGCCGGGCCAGGAACGACGGGTACATGGCCGCCTCCACCCCGACCACGCGGATGCCGGGCCTCAGCGCCTTGGCGGCGACCGCGCAGCCGGCGATCAGGCCCGCCCCCCCGATCGGCACGACCAGGTCGTCCAGATCCGGGGCGTCCTCGAGCATTTCCAGCGCGCAGGTGCCGGCGCCGGCGACTATGGCGGCGTTGTCGAAGCCGTGGACGAACACCCGCCCCTCGGCCGCCTCGATCTCGCGGGCGCGGGCGACCGACTCCTCGTACCCCGAGCCGTGGATCACCACCGTGGCGCCCAGGCCTTCCGACTTCTCGACCTTCACCGAAGGGGTGCCGACCGGCATGACGATAGTGCAGGGGGCGCCCAACAGCGAGGCGTGGCGTGCCAGGGCGCTGGCGTGGTTGCCGGCCGACGCGGTGACCACGCCGCGGGCGCGCTCCTCGGGCGAAAGCTGCTCCAGCGCGTTGCGGGCGCCGCGCTCCTTGAACGAAGAGGTGTAGTGCAGGTTCTCGAACTTGATCCACACCTCCGCGCCGGTCGCCTCGGACAGGCGGCGGGACAGGCGGCAGGGGGTGCGCTCGACGTGGCCGCGGATGCGGTCGGCGGCGGCCTGGATGTCGGCGAGGGTGACGGTCATGAAGCGCGGGGCGTGGAAAACGGCGCGACCCTAGCCACGCCCGTGCGCGAACACAACGCGTCGGCGCTTCAGTTCAGCCCGCGCCACAGGTCGACGCGACGCATGGCCTTGCCGGGCCAGGCCGATGCGCGCCCGAGCGGCAGCCGTTCGGCCGTCCCGCGCACGCCATACTGTGCGGCGCGGACCAGGGTCGCGGGCGACGGCCGGCCCACGAAACCGTGCGTGATGGGTCGGCGGCTGTCGGAGAAACGATCCTTGAAGCCGTAGGGCACGGGCCCGAAGTCGAACTCGCCGTAGCGCCCGTCCATCCAGGTCAAGACGTGGTCGAACAGCTGCAGGCCAGGCGAGTAGATGTCGAAGGACGCGTCGTGGGTGACCAGCCAGCCGTGGACCACGCCCGCGCCCAGCAGATGGAAGTGCGCCGCCAGCAGCTTGTCGCCCGCGTGAAGGGTGAACAGAGCCCCGCCGCACCCCTTCTCCTCGCGCCGGAACAGGTCCTCCACCAGGCCGAGCGTCCAGCCGGCGTCGAACACGTCGGTCTGGCCGGTGGAGCGGAACTGCGCGCGCTTCCACGCCAGCAGGGTCTCGAAGTCGGCGCGCGATCCGGAGCGGGCGGTGAACACCACCTCGCCCACCTCGCGCTCGAGCTTGCGCCGCTTGCGGCCGACGTCCTTGAACAGGCCCGACCCCGCCGCCTTGCGCCGCGCTTCCCAACCCGCGCGCCCGTCCGACAGGTCGACTAGAAACGACTCCTCGCGTCCCCGCCCGTAAGGCGCGAAACTCGGGTCGTCGCCGACCATGTGGGTGAAATCGTACCGCTGCACGCCCAACGCCCGCACCAAGTCGCGCGGGTCGCAGCGCAGGCCGGGTTCGGCGACCAGGCCCTGATAGTCGCACATGGGCGCGCCCAGCGGCATGGCGGTGATCCGCCCCGCCCGGACCGGCAGGAAGCCTGCCGGCGTCCCGCCCTCGTGCACCACGGCGACACGAGCGCGGGCGCAATCGCCGTAGGCCCGCTCCACCGCCAGCGCCCAGCCCGGCGACAGGAACGGCGTGCCGAGCCCCGGCCGCCCGCCTTGCAGGCGCGTCCAGGCGGCGAGTTCGCCCTCGGTCAGCTCCGAAGGCCTGACGACCTCGATCTTCATCCCCGACGCTCCGGTGGTCCGGCCTTGAGCCTCGCACGAGGAAGTTTCGCTCCGGTTATCCCGCAGGGGTCACACAAGCGGCCAAGTCCCCCATATGCTGCGTGTCGTCCCGGTTGCCCCCAAGGCCGCGCGGGGCGTAAGTTCCGCTTCGAGATCAAAGCCGATGCAGCCGCCCTCAGACCGCAAGGACCCGCCCAACCCGTTCGCACGCGGCTACGTGCGCTGGGGACGGATGTCCGACGCCCCGACGGTGACGCCGACGGTGGTGACGCCGAAGCCGCTCGGGCCGCGCCCGGCGCCCGCGTCCCAGGCTCAGCCCCGGCCGCGCCCCTCGGCGCTCAGCGGCTCGCTGATTCCGGCCACGCCCCGGCCCTCGGCGCCCCCGCAGCCGACCGCGCCCAAGCCGGCCGCGTCAGCGGCCGCGTCGGGCCAGCCTGCCGCCCGCCGCGTGGCCAGTCTGGTTCCGGCCGCGCCGAAACCGACCCCTGCGTCGCCTTCTGCCGAACCCGCCTCGCCTGCTCCGCGCTCCGCTCCCGCGCCGGCCGTGGAGCCGGCGCCGACCGTGAGCCCCACGCTCGCCCGGGCGGCCGAGCGGCGGTCGGGCGGCCCCTCGCGCCGAACGCTGATGCTGAGCGGCGGCGCCGTCGCGGCCTCGCTGGCGGTGGCCGCCGCCGTGGTCGCCCTGAACGCGAACCGCACGCCCGCTCCGGCGTCGATCGCTCCCGAAATCGCCGCGCCCGCGGCTCAGTCGAGCATCGCCCCGGCGGCGCCTGCTCAGGCTCAGGCGGAGACCGCCCTCTCGCCCTCGGCCGAGCCGACGATCCTCGCCCAAGCGGCCCCGGTCCGCACCGCGGGTCGATCAGCGCCGACCCAGGTCCGCGCCGCCGCCGCCCGGACCGCGCCCGCCGTCACCACCGCCGCCGCAACGCGCGTCGCGGAGGAGGCGCCGGTCGCGATCCCGACCGTGCCGCCGCCGACCGTCGCACCCGTGCTGGAGGCGCCGCGGATCGTGGTGGAGCCGGCGGCCGAACCGGCCGAGGAAGTCCGCCGCGCGCCCCGGCCCGTGGATCCAGACGCTCCGGTCTCGACCCGCACTCCGCCGCCGGGCTAAAGCGCGAATCCCGCTCCTCAGCCGTCCGACCAGACCGCCAGCACGTTTCCGGACGGATCCTTGAAGTGGAACCGACGGCCGCCGGGGAAGGAGAAGATCGGCTCGACGATCTCGGCGCCCGCGGCCTCGACCTTGGCCAGCATGGCTTCCAGGTCGGCGGCGTAGAGCACCACCAGCGGCGCCTTGAGCTGCTTGTTCTCGATGTCGAACCCGCCGTCGACCCCCGCGCCCTCGAACGCCGCGTAGGTCGGGCCGTAGTCGACGAAGCGCCAGCCGAACGCCTCGCGGTAGAACTTCTGGATCGCGGGCATGTCCTTGCCCGGAAACTCCACGTAGTCGATCGCCCCGTCCTGCCGCATGCCGGCCTCCTTCGTTGAGAAAGGTCTAGGGACGCGAGCGCGGTTCGGTCAATCGGGGAAGGTCCAGACGCCGGTGCGCTTGACCTCCAGGTCCTCCAGCTCGCGCGTGGTCGGCACCTGGTACTCGGCCAGCCGGGTCAGCCCCTCCTTTGGGAAGTAGCTGCGGCCGGGGTCGCCGATCAGCACCCGCGTCCCCCGCCCGTGGGCCGTGCGCAGCCAAGCCAGCACCGCCTCGGCCATGGGTTTTTCGTAGCAGATGTCTCCGGCGGTGATCAGGTCGGCGGGCGGCGGCGGGCGGTCCAGCAGGTTTTCGCCCACGAACTCGACCCGCACCCCGTTCGCCTCGGCGTTCAGGGCGACTGCGGCCTCGCAGTAGGGGTCGATATCGGCGGCGGCGACCTCCGCCGCGCCCGCCTTGGCGGCGGCGACCGCGACCAGGCCGGAGCCGGCGGCGAAGTCCAGCACGCGCTTGCCGGCGGCCTCGCGCGGATGGTCCAGCAGCCAGCGGGCCAGAGCCTGTCCGCCCGCCCAGGCGAAGGCCCAGAACGGGGGCGGCAGGCCGAGCTCGCCCAGCTCCTCCTCCGTCAGCCGCCAGATCGGGGTGATCTCGTCGGCCAGCCACAGCCGGAGTTCCGGTGCGTGCGGCGGCCTTTGCAGGCGCGTGTGCCCGCGGACGAAGGCGATCCGCTCCTCAGGCGTCATCACGCCAGGCCGTGCCGCTCCGCCAGTTCCTTCAGCGACACCTGCGGGCGGGGGCCGTAGTGGCCGATCACCTCCGCCGCCGCCATCGAGCCCAGCCGCCCGCAGACCGGCAGGGGAAGGCCGCGGGCCAGGCCGTAGAGGAACCCCGCCGCGTACTGGTCGCCGGCGCCGGTGGTGTCGAGCACGCGATCGACCGGGAAGGCGTCGATCCGGTGCGTCTCTCCGCGGTTCAGGATCACCGAGCCCTGCTCGCCGCGGGTGACCGCCGCGATCTCCACCATCGGCCGCAGGCGCTCGCAGGCGGCGTCGAAGTCGTCGGTGCGGAACAGCGCCGTCAACTCGTTCTCGTTGGCGAACACCACGTCCACCGACTGCTCGGTGAAGGCCAGCAGGTCGTCGCGCCAGCGTTCGACCACGAACACGTCCGACAGGGTTATGGCGATCCGCCGCCCCGCCGCCTTGGCGATCTCGGCGGCGCGGGCGAACGCCTTGCGGGCCGGCGCGGGGTCGAACAGGTAGCCTTCCATGTAGACGATGGCCGAAGCCTGGATCACGGCGGGGTCCACGTCCTCCTCGGTCAGCTGGTTGGCGGCGCCCAGGAAGGTGGCCATGGTCCGCTGGCCGTCGGGGGTGACGTTGATCAGGCATCGCCCGGTGGCCGGGCCGCAGTCGAGGAACGGCGTGTCGAAGGCCACGCCCTGGGCGCGCAGATCGTGGGCGAACACCTCCCCCAGCTGGTCCGAGGCGACCTTGCCCAGGTAGGCCGCGCGCCCGCCGAACGAGGCGATACCGGCGATGGTGTTACCGGCCGAGCCGCCGGACGCCTCCACCCCCGCCGCCATGCCGTCGTACAGCGACGCCGCCCGCGCCTCATCGATCAGGGTCATGGAGCCCTTCTGCAGGCCCTCGCCTTCCAGGAAGGCCTCGGTGGCGGGGGCGATCACGTCGACGATGGCGTTGCCGATCGCGACCACGTCGTAGGCGGCGGTCATGGGAAGGTCCGGACTGAAGGGAGACGCCCGCGAGTATAGAGGCGGCGCGGGGTCGCACAACCGCGCGCGGTCTCGGCGAACAGGCGCGGCCGTGGTAACGGCGAAGCATGCGTACCTTAGCAGCCGCCGCCCTGCTGGCCCTCGCCCTCGCCGCCGCGCCCGCCCTGGCCGCGCCGAAGCGGCCGAGCGAGAACATCCAGGCCGAGCGCGAGCCCCGCGCCAAGGCCAAGCCCCAGCCCGCCAAGCCGGCTTCCGCCAAGCTCACCGCCGCCGCCCTGGTCGGCGCCGACGGAAAGGAGGTCGAGCGGCGGCTGGGCGAGCCCGAGACCGCCCGGGCCGAGGGCGACGGGGCGATGTGGACCTACCGGCTGAAGAGCTGCGCCCTGCACGTCTTCTTCCGCCGTCCGGACGCCCAGGGGACCTTGCGCGTCACCGGCTCGGCGGCCGGGCCGCTCAAGCGCGGCGAGCCGGTCCCGGCGGTGGACGCCTGCCTGGCCGGGATCGAGCCGTCTTGAGCCGCATCGCCATCCTGACGCCGAACCCCGAGGACGAGGGGTTCCACACCCGCTGGCGCGATGTGTTCGCCGCCCACGCCGCTACGCTGGCGTCCTGCGGCGCGGAGATCGTAGGCGTGGCCTGGACCGACGAGAGCGTCGACCTTCGCGCCTTCGATCTGGTGCTGCCGCTGACCGCCTGGGGCTACCACCGCGAGCCGGACCGCTGGGTCGAGCGGACCCGCGCGTGGGAACGCGACGCAATCAAGGTGTGCAACCCGGCCTCGGTCCAGCGCTGGAACGCCGACAAGGGCTACCTCGGCCGCCTGGCGGAGCGCGGCGCGCCGGTGATCCCGACCGTTTACATCGACCGGGTCACGCCGCGGGCGATGGCCGATGCGGCGGCGGCCTTCGGGGTCGAGCGGCTGGTGGCCAAGCCGCGCGTGTCGGCCAGCGCCTGGCGCACCCTGCGCTGGTCTCCCGGTGATCCGGTGGACGAGGGGCCGGACGGGCCGGCGCTGATCCAGCCGTACCTGCCGTCCATCGAGGGCGAGGGGGAGACCTCGCTGTTCTACTTCGACGGGGTCTACAGCCACACGGTCGGCAAGGTCGCCAAGCCCGGCGACTTCCGCGTTCAGCCCGAATGGGGCGGGGTGATCTCGGCGATCGAACCGGCGCGCGATCAGGTGGAGGCGGCGGAAGCGATCCTGGCCGCGGTGGAGGAGCCGCTGCTCTACGCCCGCATCGACCTGGTGCGCGACCTGAGCGGCCGCCCGGCCTTGATCGAGCTGGAGCTGGTGGAGCCCGACCTCTACCTGACCTACGACCCGGCCGGCGGCGCGGGCTTCGCCCGGGCGGTGCGCCGGGCGCTCGACGCGGTTCCGGCATAGAGACGCCGCGAGGGACACAGGTCGGCGACCGGGCAGGCCTCGCACTTCGGGCGCTGGGCGGTGCAGACGTAGCGGCCGTGCAGGATCAGCCAGTGGTGCGCCCGGCCGAGCCAGGGCTGGGGCACGACCGCGTGCAGCTGCGCCTCTACCTTGTCGGGCGTGGCGGCGTTGGCCAGCCCCAGCCGGTGGGAAACGCGGAACACGTGGGTGTCCACCGCGATCGCCGGCTCGATCCCGAGCTCGTTCAGCACCACGCTGGCGGTCTTGCGCCCCACCCCGGGCAAAGCCTGCAAGCCCTCGCGGTCCAGCGGCACCCGGCCCCCGTGCCGCTCCAGCACGAGGCGCGATAGGGCGATCACGTTCTTCGCCTTGTTCCGGAACAGGCCGATCGAGGCGATGAAGGGGATCAGGCCCTCCTCCCCCAGCGCCAGCATCCTCTCGGGCGTGTCGGCGACGGCGAACAGCCTCTCGGTCGCCTTGTTCACCGCCTTGTCGGTGGTCTGGGCCGACAGGGCGACGGCCACCACCAGGGTGAACGGGTCGGTGAAGTTCAGCTCGGTCTTGGGTTCCGGCGCCAGACGCTCGAAGCGGGCGAACAGCTCGGCGACCCGGTCGGGGTCGGGCGGATAGACGACGGCGGTCATGCGCCTTCCATGGCCGCTGCACGCGAAGCTGTGAAGCCGTTCCTCTGGCGAGCGGCGGCCCGGACGCTAGATTGGAGGGCATGGACGCCGCCCCCGCGCCCCGCCTGTACATGGACCGGCTGGTCCGGCCCACGCGCTCGCTGTCGCGCCAGGGCGTGATCCTGCTGCTCGCCCCCTTCGCCTTCGTCAACCTGGCCTTCGGGGTGATGTGGCACATCGCCGGCGCCGCGCTCGTGCCGGTGTTCCTGGGGCTGGACGTGCTGCTGCTGTCGCTGGCGCTGTGGGCGAACTTCCAGGCGGCGAAAAGCGGCGAGCGGGTGCGGGTCTCGGCCGACGAGATCAGCGTGGCGTGGGAGACGCCGCGGTCGCGCCGCACCCTGTGGACCTCGGCCACCGCCTTCACCCGGGTCGACCTGCTGGACGCGGAGAAACACGGCGCGCGGGTGCGGCTGTCCAGCAAGGGAGCCACGGCCACCGTCGCCGCCGCCCTGTCGCCGCGCGAGCGGGCGGCGTTCGCGCGCGCCTTGCAGGAGGCGGTGCGCGACGCCCGCGCCGAACGCTGGTGAGGCTTCCGCGACAATAGGCGGCCCCGCCCGCTTCCCGTTTCGGCTTGGCGCGATCCGTGCAGACGTGCAGTCTGATCGGCCGGGGGCGGAAGCGAGTATCACGCATGGCGTTCAAGTTCGGCACCAGGGCGCTCCGCGCCGCGCGGGCGCTGCTTCTGATCGGGACGCTGGCCGTGGCCGCCTGCGGCGAGGCGCCGGAAGCCGCGATCCGCCCCGCGCCCGCTAGCGAGACGCGGCCGAACATACTGCTGGTGATCGCCGACGACCTGGGCCCCGAGCTCGGCGCCTACGGCGACAAGGCGGCGGTCACGCCCACCATCGACAAGCTGGCGCGCGAGGGCGTGCTGTTCACCGCCGCCTACGCCGCCTCCGGTTCCGACCGTCCGGCCCAGGCGGCGCTGCTGACCGGGGTCCAGCCCCAGACGCTGGGCGCGGTGCAGGACTGGTCGGGCGAGGCGGGCTACGCGCTGGCCCCCGCGCCGGAGGTGAAGGCCTTCCCCGAGCTGCTGCGCCGGGCCGGCTACACCACATTCCGCATCGGCTTCGCCGGCGACCCGTTCGGCGCCCCCGCGTCGCTGTGGGATCAGGACGTGGCCGATCCGAGCGGCTGGCTGACGAGCGACGTGACCGGGCCGTTCTTCGGCATGGTCGCCCTGCCGACCGCCGAGCCCGCCGACGCTCCCAAGCCGAAAAAGGGGCCGGTCGAGACCGTCCGGGGCTGGTTCGCGAAGAAGGAAAAGCCCGCGACCCCGACCGTGGCGTCCAGGATCGTCGTGCCGCCCTATCTGCCGGACACGCCCGAGGTCCGCGCGGCGCTGAAGGCCCGCTACGACCGGGTGCACCAGGGCGACGCCCGCCTGGGCGCCCTGCTGGCGCGACTGGAAAAGGCCGGCGTGCTGAACAACACGGTGGTGATCGTCACCGCCGAGAACGGGCCGGACCTGCCGCGCGCCGAGCGCACCGTCTACGACTCCGGCGTGCGCGTGCCGCTGATCGTGCGCTTCCCCGGCGGCCGCGGCGCGGGGACCGTGCGTCGCGATCCGGTGGGCGGGGTCGATCTGGCCCCCTCGATCCTGAAGCTGGCGAGCGTGGCGCCCCTGGCCTGGATGCAGGGCGCCGACCGTTTCGCCGAGGCCGGCGCCGGTCCGCGCTACGTCGTCTCCCTGCAAGGCCGGGTGGACGGAACCGGCGACCGGGTGCGCGCGGTGCGCGACGGCCGCTGGCTGCTGATCGCCAACGAGGCGCCGGCGCTGTCGCTGGCCTCATACGCGCCCAAGGGGCCGGCGCTGGAGGCGCTGGAGGCCGCGCGCAAGGCGAACCGTCTGACGCCCGCACAGGCGCGGCTGTTCGCGACGCCTCGGCCGACCTTCGAGCTGTACGACCTCCAGGCCGACCCCCACCAGTTGACCAACCTGATCTCAGACCCCGCGCGCGCCGGCGACGTCCAGCGGCTGGCCGCGGCGCTGGTCGGCTTCAACCGCTCCGCGCCCGACTATTCGCTGCTGGGCGAGCGCGAGTTGCGCGACCGTTTCGCCAGCGGCGGCGCCGCGCCGGTCACTTCGCCGCCCAGCGGCGCGGTGCGCGCCGGCAAGCTGACCCTGGAGACCCCCACGCCGGGGGCCGCGGTGCTCTGGCGCGCCGACCCCAAGTCCGCCTGGCGCCTTTACACCGGCCCCGTCGCCGCGCCCGCCGAGGCGAAGATCGAAGCCAAGGCGGTGCGCTACGGCTTCAAGGAGAGCCCGGCGGTGAAAGTCGGCGGGTAGGGCTATGTCCGCTTTGGATGGAAAGCGGACATAGCTTCATCGGTCTTCTCCTGATTTGCCGCTTTCCTAG
>DASPKD010000199.1:0-8235 GCA_035628275.1 Caulobacteraceae bacterium
GGGCCGTCAGGGTTCTTCGGGCCCGTGAGGGAGCGCCCCTGCAGCCGCTCCCTGGCGAAGGCCGCCGCGGCCTGGTACGCGGCCTCGGCCTGGGCGAGGCCCTGCATGCCCACGCCGATGCGGGCCTCGTTCATCATCACGAACATGATGGCTAGGCCCCGGTTCTCCTCGCCGATAAGCCAGCCGGTGGCCTCCTCGTGGCTGATCACGCAGGTGGCGTTGCCGTGGATGCCCATCTTCTCTTCCAGCCCCAGGCACTTCACCGAGTTGCGCTCGCCCGGATTGCCGTCGGCGTCGGGGATGAACTTGGGCACGATGAACAGGCTGATGCCGCGGGTGCCGGCGGGCGCGCCCTCGATGCGGGCCAGCACCAGGTGGACGATGTTTTCGGTGAAGTCGTGCTCGCCGGAGCTGATCCAGATCTTCTGGCCGCTGATCCGGTAGGAGCCGTCGCCGTTCGGGACGGCCTTGGTGCGGATCAACCCCAGGTCCGTGCCGCACTGCGGCTCGGTCAGGTTCATGGTCCCGCCCCACTCACCGGAGATCAGCTTGGGCAGGTACATCGCCTTCTGCTCCTCCGAGCCCGAGGCGTGGAGCGCCGCGGCCGCGCCGCGGGTCAGGCCGGGGTACATGGAGAAGGCGGGGCTGGCGGCGGCGGTCATCTGGCCGAAGGCCATGGCCACGACCGCGGGCATGCCCTGGCCGCCGTATTCGGCCTCCGCGCCGAGCGAGGTCCACCCGGCTTCGACCATCTGCTTGTAGGCGTCCTTCCAGCCGGTCGGCGTGGTCACCGTGCCGTCGGGGTTCCACTTGCAGCCCTCGCGGTCGCCGACGCGGTCGAGCGGGGCGATCACGCCCTCGGCGAACTTGGCGCCCTCCTCCAGGATCTGCTGGACCAGGTCGAACGAGGCGTCCGCGAACCCCGGCACGTTCGAGTACCGGTCGATGTCCAGCACGTCCTTGAGCAGAAAGGTGAAATCGCGCAGGGGCGCCTTGTAGGCCATGGTCAGCTCCGGGTGCGGGCGTTGCGGGGGAGGGAAGCGTCTTCGTCCTCGTCGTCCTCGTCGCCGAGACGGGCCTTGAGCACGGAGTGGTAGTCGTCGGCCTGAGGCAGCAGGTCGGGCCGGAACTCGGCCAGCCGCTGCTCGATCCAGGCGCAGCCGACGGTCAGGGTGTCGATGGCCGCGTCGATGTCCTCGCGCTGGGCCTTCAGCTTGTCGAGCTGGGCGCGGAAGCGGCCCAGGGACGCGGCCATCTGGGTCGCGCCGCCGTCCTTGCGGTCGTAGAGCTCCAGCATGTCGCGGATTTCGGCGAGCGAGAAGCCGACGCGCTTGCCTTGCAGGATCAGCCGCAGCCGCGCGCGGTCGCGGCTGGAGAAGACGCGCGTCTGGCCACGGCGGGAGGGGGAGAGCAGACCCTTGTCCTCGTAGAACCGCAGCGCCCGCGCCGTGGCGCCGAACTCGCGGCACAGCTGGCGGATCGAGTAGGTCCGGCGATCGTCGGAGTTCGGCATCGACGGGGTTTGTAAATTGACGTGAGCGTAAAGGGAAGCGCTCTCTGCGTCGTCAGGCGCGCGCAGGCTTGGGCAACCTTAACCGGGTCCGCGCGTTATCAATTGAAAGCCGGGGTGCGGGTGGTCCGCACGCCCGATCAGCCCCTGCCCGGAGTTCCCATGGCCGAAGAAGGTTTCGTCCGCCTGTACGTCCGCGATTTCTCGAGCTTGGCGGCCAAGGCGGCGACCGGCCAGGAGGTCGAGCCGGCCCTGGCCAAACGCATCGAAGAGGCGCGCTCGCACGCCGCGATCATGGACGCGCGCAAGTCGCCGGGCCACCTGGACGCGGTCTCGGAAGCGCTGAAGGTCGAGTCCGAGCGCAAGACCTTCCGCGACACCGGCGCGGACTCCAATCCGGAAGAGGTGCTCGAGCGCCGGCGCCTGTTCCTGCTCCAGGTCGCCGACCGTCTGAAGGAAGGCCAGCGCGCCGACGCGTGAGGCCCCTCTCAGGGGCGCTCACTTCGGCTGAGCCGCCGCCGCGGTCAGGGTCCGCGCCTTGACGCCGGATCCCGTCGCCACGGGCCGGCCGAACTGGACGTCCGAAATCTTCGGGAAGTCGCCCGCCCAAATGTCCAGCCGGTCGGCGCCGCCTTGCAGGCGCACCTCGACGAACACGCGCGAACCGCCGAGATACCAGACCTTGCCGGGCGTGCAGACGGTCATGGGCGCGGACGTCAGCGGAACGGCGCGACCCGCGCGAACCGCGCTCCGGTAAGCCTCGGCCAGAGGCTCGGCCAGCAGCTGCGCCGCCCGTTCAGAATCGCCGCTGCGCACGGCGGCGCAATAGTTCTCCGCCAGAGGCAGGTAGCGCTCGCGCCTCGGCGCCTTCAGCTCGAGCATCGGCGCGCAGCCGACCGACGCCAGGCAGATCCCAAGGACGAAGACACGAGTCATTAGGCGAAGTCCTCCCCGGCGAAGCGGGGAGCGCCCTCACCCGCAGAAATGATACCTGCCGTCGTAGCCCAGGTAGTAGCCGCTCTGCGGATTGTAGGAGCGGTAGCGCGCCGCGCACCAGGCCTGTCGCTCGGTGAGGCCGTAGCTGGAGCGGCGGTCGTACCGATCGTAGCCGTCGTACCGTCCGTAGCCGCGGTAGCCGGTGTCGGGGTAGTAGCGCCCGCTGCCGTCGTCCGGGCCGTACTCGCAGTCGGTGCGGCCGCGGTCCCAGTAGGCGTCGCAACCGTAAACGCCGGGCTTGTCGCGCTGGTCCCACCAGCTCGGCCGCGCGCGGCGGCGGTCGTAGCGATGGCCTTCTCCGGCGCTGTAGTAGCCGTACCCCGGCTCGTAGTAGACGCCGCGCCCCTCGTAGCCGCGCCCGTCGTGGGCGCGCGACGGGATCGGGGCCAGGGCCGCGACGGCCAGGGCGGTGAGCGCCGCGGCCGCGCCGGCGCCGAGCATTCGTGATGTGACGGCGCGCATGGCGCTCTCCCTGTCAGCCCGACTCGACCGCTGAACGCGCGAGCGGGGCCGCAGGCTCCCGAAAAGTCAGGACGGATCGCCGGCGGCGGTGGCGAAGATCAGCCACAGAAAAGCGAGCGATGCGGACATTTCGGCGAGCAGTCGGGCGAGCGGCATGGTCTTGACCTCCAGCTCGGCGGTTTGAGCCCCGACTTGGGCGTAAGTTCGGCCTACGGATTGTTAAGGTTACAGCCCTCCCCCCGCTCGCGGGGGAGGACTAACAGACGCTCACCCCGCGTCGCGCAGGCCGGCCTTGTCGGCCGAAGCCATGTGGGTTTCCTGCACGCCCTTGCGGACCAGAGCGTCGATCTTGGCCTTCTGGGCCTTGAAGGCGACCAGTTCGCCGCCGGTCAGGATGGTGCCTTGAGGCACCTTGGCGCCTTTGGGGTTGACCCGCTTGCCCTTGAACCAGACCTCGTGGTGCAGGTGCGGACCGGTGGAGCGGCCGGTGGAGCCGACGTAGCCGATCACCTGGCCTTGGGAGACCCGCTGGCCGGCTTTGATCCCCTTGCCGTAGCGCGAGAGGTGGGCGTAGCCGGTCTCCCAGCCGCCGGAGTGACGGATGCGCACCCAGTTGCCGTAGCCGCCCCAGCGGCGCGCCTCGATCACCACGCCGTCGCCGGCGGCCAGGATCGGGGTTCCGGACCCGGCGGCGAAGTCGATGCCCTGGTGCATCTTGGCGTAGCCCAGGATCGGGTGGCGGCGCATGCCGAAGCCCGAGCTCATTCGCGCGCCGTCGACCGGGGTGCGCAGCAGGAAGCCGCGGATGTTCTTGCCGGTCTCGTCGAAGTACTCGGCCTTGCCGTTGCGCTCGAAGCGATACAGGCGCGAGGGTTTCCCGCGGGCCTCGATCTCGGCGTACATCAGGTCGCCGATCTTGATGGTGCGGCCGCTCTCGGTGACGTCGCGCTCGAACACCATGGTGAAGCGGTCGCCGGACTTCACGTCGCGGTTGAAGTCGAGCTTGTGGGCGTAGAGCTTGACGAAGCGGTTCACCACCACGGGCGTCGCGCCGACGGCGGTCGCGGATTCGCGCAGCGAGTCGTTGACCAGGCCGTGGGCGACCTTGATCTCGCTGGTGACCTCTTCCTCGAGCTCGCGCAGCTTCATGGCGCCGTCGAAGCTGCGGGAGACGGTCAGGGTGGTGGCGGGACCGGTGCGGAGCGTCAGGCCGATCAGGCGGGCGGAGCCGCCGCGGCCTTCGCGTGGCCGGGCCACGGCGGCGTCGAAGGCGCGGACGGGAGCGCCGCCCAGGGCGCGCGCCAGGGCGCCGGCGGCGGCGGCGGCGTCGTCGGGGCTGACGCCCACGCGGCGCACGGCCTGTTCGATCGATTCGCCGGGACGGACCTTGACCTCGACGTTCTCGGGCGGGGCCAGACCGGGCCGGGTCTCGGCCACGGCGAAGGCCTTGGCCTCGAGCGCGGAAACGGCGGCGGGGTCGAGCGGCGGCAGGTCCACGGCGGGCGCCGCGGCGTGAGCGGGCGCGTAGACCTTCCAGATCAGGCCGGCGACCGCCACGGCGGCGCAGGCCGTGAGCAGGTGCGGCGCGAAACGCAGAGGTTGGCGGCGTGGATCGAACTGAGCCATCGGTCCCCGTCGTTGCAAGCCGCGGGCCGTGGCCCCGGCGACACATTGGACTGCGACTACCCCGTCCCCGGCGAAGTCAGGCGCAGAATGCCGTTTACCGAGCCTTAACCGCAACACTTTTGTGCCCCAGCGGGGCGGTAACGGTGGTTTTACGTCGCTTGGGCGAACGGGGTTACGGTCACGTTTCCCTTGTTCTACAAGGGGCGGGCGTGACGGTCGAGACACGCCGTCGCAGGCGGGCCCGTCCAGGCGGGATTCAGCCCTTGTTCACCGCCCAGGTGAGTTCTTCTAGGGTGAACCTGTTCACCGATGTGAGACCGTGACAGACGCCAGCGCCGAAACGGGACAGAGCTTCGCCAGACCGCCGCGGGAACCGCGCCGGCGCGGCGCGGCGCGCGCCAGCCTGGCGGTGCTGGCTGTGGCGGCGTTCGGCCTGGCGGCGACGGCCGTGGTCGTCTACGTCGCCCGCCGCGAGATCGCCGAGCAGGCGGTGGTCGGCTGGCTGGAGAAGCGTGGCGTCGAGTCCGAGATCGCCTTCGACTCGGTCGGCCTGGACGGCTTCACCGGCACGCTGCGCGCGGGGCCGCAGAACGATCCCGCCCTGACGGTGCAGCGCATCGAGGTGGACATGGCGCTGGCCTGGCCCTGGCAGGAGGGCGGCTTCCGCGCGCGCCCGACGCGGGTGCGCCTGGTCAAGCCGGTGCTGAAGGCGGCGTGGCGGAACGGCGAGCTGGACTTCGGCGCGCTCGACCCGGTGATCGACGAGTTCATGAAGAAGCCGCCGCGGCCCGACGAGCGCGGCCCGCGGGTGCTGGTCGAGGACGGCCTGGTGCGGCTGAGCACGCCTCACGGCCTGGTGCCGATCCGGGGTGGGGCCTCGATCGACGACGGGCAGCTGCTGACGCTGGACGCGCGCGTGCCGTCGGCGCGGCTCGCCGGAACCGGCTTCTCGGGCCAGATCGAGGGCGCGCTGCTGCGCGCGCGCAAGCGCGGCGACCGGCTGGCGTTCACGGCCGAGGGCGGTGTGGCGGAATGGATATCCGCCGGGCTGGAGCTGGAAGCCGCGCGCTTCGACCTCGAGGGCGACCTGCCCTACCCCGACTTCAAGACCAAGCGTGGCGAGGGGCGGGTGTCGCTAACCGGCGCGCTGCGCGCGGAAGGCGCCGGCGCAGGCGAGGCGGAAGCCAGGGGCACTGAACTGAATCTGCGCTTCGACGGGCGCTCGCAAGGCTGGTTGAACAACCTGAGACTGACCGGCGAAGGGCGGCTGATCGGCCGAGCGGAAGGATTCTCGTCCGGCGCCCTGGACGCGCGGGACCTGAGGATCGAAGCGCGCGCGGCGGACCTGGAGCTGGCCTCGAACGCCGAGGGCCTGACTTGGCGGGCGAACGGCGAAGGCGCCCTGCGCGCGGCCCGGGCGCGCCAGGGCGGGACCTACCTGGAGGGCGCGGCCCTGACCTTCGCCTCGGCGCGCGTGGGCGGGCGCAGCGGCCACGGGATCGAGTCCGCCTTTCAGGCGCGGGCCGACGTGGACCGGCTGGCGCAGGGCGACCTGACGCTGCGGGGCGTTCGCGGCGACTTCCGCGGCGACGCGCGCCTGTCGGGCGCGGCGCTGATCCAGTTGACCGGGGGCGTCACCGCCGCACGCGGATCGTGGACGGCGCTGGGCGCGCCTTCGGGCGAAGACGTGCCGGAGATCGCGGCGCTGAAACGCGCGCTCGGCGACTTCCGCCTGAGCGCGCCGGCGCTGACGCTGGAGTCCGGCAGCCCGGGGACGGCCTTCTCGCTGGACGCGCCGCTGAGGCTCACGCCGGCCACGGGCGGGTCGATCGTGCTGACGCCGCGCCGGGGCGCGCCGCTGTTCGCGTCGTCGCAAGGCGCCGGGCGCGGCGGCGGGTTCGATCTGGCGATGTCCGGCGGCGCCTTGCCGAAAGCGGACGTGAGCGTCGCCGCCTGGCGTCTGATCCCGGAGGGCGCGGGCTCGGCCTTCGTCGCTGACGCGTCCGGAAAGCTCGCGCTGGACGCGGGCGTGCTGCGGGGCGGGACGCTGGACGCCGCCGGCACGTTGAGGATCGGCGGCGGCGGCGTGACGTTCGCAGGATCGCGCTGCGCCGTGATCACCGCCGAGCGGCTGGAGCTCGGCGACAGCGACGTGACCGGTCTGAACGGCGCCCTGTGCCCCGACGGAGCGCCGCTGCTGACCTTAGCCGACGGCTGGACCGTGCGCGGGCGGGCGGAGGGCTTCGACGCCGCCGCGCCGTTCCTCGACATGCATTTCGCCGACCTGGGCGGGCCGGTGACCGCCTCGGGCGGGCGCGGGCCGCTGAGGCTGGAGACCCGCATCGCGTCGGGCCAGGTGGTCGACGCCGCCGCCGAGCCGCGCTTCCGGCCGTTGGGGCTGAGCGGGACCGCCGCCCTGACCGGCGACGACTGGAAGGGCGCGTTCGGGCTCACCCGCGAGGGCGTGCGCGTGGCGCGGCTGGACCTGACCCACGACGGACGCCGCGGGGCCGGAGGGCTCGACATCCGCGCCGAGGACCTGACCTTCGCGCCGGGCGCCTTGCAGCCCGCCGACCTGTCGCCGATCGCCGCCTCGATAGGGACCGACGTCGCCGGCGCGGTCGACTTCACCGGCGGGTTCCGCTGGAACCCGGCCGGAGGAACCAGCGGCGGGACCCTGTCGATCGACGGGCTGAACTTCACCAGCTTCGCCGGCGCGGTGACCCAGCTGAAGGGCGAGATCGCCCTGACCAGCCTGGCGCCCCTGATCAGCGCGCCGAACCAGACCCTGACGGTGGAGAGCGTCGCGGCCTTGGTGCCGCTGCAGTCGGCCAGCGTGTCGCTGCAGCTGGACGGCGAGACGTTGCGCATCAAGGGCGGCCAGTTCGCCGCCGCCGAGGGTCGGGTCACGGTCGAGCCGTTCGCGATCCCCCTGAAGGCCGGCCAGAGCTGGGAAGGCGCCATCCGTCTGACCGAGGTGAACGTGGACAAGATCGTCGACGCCACCGGCTGGAAGGAGGATGTCGAAATCCGCGCGGTGGTCAGCGGCCGGATCCCGTTCGCGGTGACCCCCGAGGGCTTGCGCTTCATGGGCGGCGAGCTGCACGCGGTACGGCCCGGACGCGTGTCGATCCAGCGGGCGGCGGTGACCAAGGTCGAGGCGGAGGGCGGCGGCGAGGCGGCCGAGACCAGCCCGATCCAGGACTTCGCCTACCAGGCCATGGAGAACCTGGCCTTCGACACGCTCGACGCCGAAGTGAACAGCCTGCCGCAGGGGCGCCTCGGGGTGCTGTTCAAGATCAAGGGTCGCCACGATCCGCCCCAGAAGCAGGAGATCAAGCTGACGTGGCTGGAGGTGCTGCAGCGGCGGTTCATGGACAGGAAGCTGCCGCTGCCGTCGGGCACCGAAGTGGACCTGACGCTCGACACCACCTTCAACTTCGACGAGATCGTCAGGGCCGTGCGCGACATCCGCCGCGCCCAAACCGCAGGTAAGCAGTAGCGTTCAGAACCCGTTCAGCCGACAAGGCCTACACGGTGCAGGTCGGTCTTCTTTGAGGAGCGCGTAACGACATGAACAGACGACAGCTCACGGTGCTTCTCGCGGCGGGCGGGGCCGGCGCCCTGGCGGCGGCGTGCAC
>DASPKD010000200.1:0-21727 GCA_035628275.1 Caulobacteraceae bacterium
GCGGCTGTTCCACCAGTTCATGAACAGGCTGATGGAAAGGCTTACGGTCAAATAGAAAAGCATGACGAGGCCCAGGGTCTCGATGGCCTGGCCGGTCTGGTTCAGGCTGGTGCCGGCGAAGGTGGCGACCAGGTCGGGGTAACCCACGATCACCGCCAGGGACGAGTTCTTGGTCAGGTTCAGGTACTGGCTGGCGAGCGGCGGTACGATCACGCGCATGGCCTGGGGCAGGACCACCAGCCGCATGGTCTGGCCGTCGTTCAGGCCCAGCGAGCGCGCCGCCTCCCCCTGCCCCGCCTGCACCGCGTTCAGCCCGCCGCGCACCACCTCGGCGATGAAACCGCCGGTGTAGAAGGACAGGGCCGCCCAGAGCGCCACCAGCGGCGGTCCGACGGTGAAGCCGCCCTGGAAGCCGAATCCCTCGGGCCTGGGCACGCTGAAGCTGGTCGGATTGCCGGTGACGAGCAGAGCCGCCGCCGCGCCGGCCGCGAACACCGCCCAGCCCCAGGCGGGCGCCGGCCCCCGTCCGGTGTTGGCGCGCACCGCCTTCAGCAGACGCGCGACCACGAACCCCGCCAAGGCCGCCGCGACCACGCCCAGCAGGGCCGTGTCGCCTTCGGCGTCCCACAGGGGCGCGGGCAGGTTCAGGCCGCGGTTGGTCAGGTACCCGATCCCGAATCCTATGGCGTCGCGCGGCGGGGGCGCGGCCAGCAGCAGGGCGTACCAGACTAGGATCTGGATCGGCAGCGGCGTGTTGCGCGCCACCTCGACGTAGGCCGACGCCAGCGACCGGGCCAGGAAGTTCCGCGACACCCGAAGCGTCCCGGCCAGCAGGCCGAGCCCGGTGGCCGCGGCGATTCCCAGCCCCGCCACCAGCAGGGTGTTCAGCGCGCCGACCAGGAAAACCCGCGCGTGGGTGTCGCTCGGGTCGTAGGACACCAGCCGCTGGGTGATGTCGAAGCCGGCCGGGCGGTCGAGGAATTCGAAGCCGGAGACCAGGCCTCGGACCTCCATGTTGTGAGCGGCGGTGCGGGCCAGCACCGCGACGAACAGCACCACCGCGCCCAGCAGCGCCGCCTGCAGCGCCACACGGCGCCACGCCCCCGCCCCGGCGGGTGTCGAAAGGGTACGCTTCATCGGATCAGGCCCGGATCAGCGGATCGGCGGGGCGTACATCAGCCCCGCGGGCCTGGCGCTCCACAGCGCGTTCAGTCCCCGGTCGAGGTTCAGCGGCGAGCCGCCGCCGATGTTGCGTTCGAACACCTCGCCGTAGTTGCCGACCGCCTTGATCGCCCGGTAGGCCCAATCGTCGTTCAGCCCCAGCATCCGCCCGAACCCGCCCTCCACGCCCAGAAGGCGGCGAATCTCGGGGTTGGTCGAGCTCGCGCGCATCTGGTCGACGTTCTTCGACGTCACCCCGTACTCCTCGGCCAGGATCAGGGCGTGGAGCGTCCAGCGCACCACGTCGGCCCACTGGTCGTCGCCGTGGCGCACGGCCGGACCGAGCGGCTCCTTGGAGATCACCTCGGGCAGGATCACGTGGGCGTTCGGATTGGGCAGGATCGAGCGGACGGCGGCCAGCTGGCTGATGTCGGCGGTGTAGGCGTCGCAGGCCTCGCGGATGTAGTTCGCCCGGCCCTGGTCGTCGCTCTCCACGATCACCGGGTCGTAGCGCAGGCCCTTGGAGCGGAAGAAGTCCGACAGGTTCAGCTCGGTGGTCGAGCCGGTCTGAACGCAGACCCGCGCGCCGTTCAGCTCGGTGGCGCTGGTCAGGTCCAGCGATCGGCGGACCAGGAATCCCTGGCCGTCGTAGTAATTTATCCCCGGGAAATCCAAACTGTTGACGGTGTCTCTTGAGAGCGTCATCGAGGTGTTGCGCCACAGCACGTCCACCTCGCCGGACTGCACGGCGGTGAACCGCTCCTTGGCCGACAGGGGCACGAAGCGCACCGCGTTGGCGTTGCCGGTCACCGCGGCGGCCATCGCCCGGCAGAAGTCCACGTCGAAGCCGCGCCACTGGCCGCGGTTGTCGGTGTAGGCGAAGCCCACCAGCCCCACGTTCACGCCGCAGTTCAGCCGCCCGCGCGACTTCACCGTGCGCAGGGTCGCCCCGCGCGGGCCGTTCTCGACGATGGAGGCGTCCGGCGCCCCGTCCACGCCGGCGGCGACGGGGGCGGGCTCGTCCACGGCCGAGCCGGGATCGCCGCAGGCGGCGAGCGCCAGCACGACGGTCGCGGCGGCGAGGCGCTTCAGCATGGACCCTCCGGTACGCTTGCCCCGACGCGGCGCCGGGGCTCTACTCGTGATCTCGCCAGCTAAGTAGAGTTCGCGTCAAGTCAATGGACGAACGCACGCGCCTGATCCGCGACGCCACCCGCCGCCCGGCGGGGCGCCGGCCGGTCAACCCGCCGGTGGAGCGGGCCTCCACCATCCTCATGGAGCAGGCGGACGACCTGTTCCGCGCCGACCGCGGGCCGCTCTACGGGATCGAGGGGCTGTCGGCGCACCGGGCGCTGACCGACGCCCTGTGCGAACTGGAGCGCGCGTCCGCGGCCTTCCTGACGCCCACCGGCCTGGCGGCGATCACCGTGCCGATGCTGGCGGCGCTCCGAGCCGGAGACGAGGTGCTGGTTACCGACGCCGCCTACGGTCCGACACGGCGCTTCTGCGAACGATTCCTGAAGCGCTATGGCGTGACCACGCGCTGGTACCCGCCGCGCGCCTCCGCCGAGGAGGTGCTGGCGACGGCGTCCGACGCCGCCCGCCTGATCGTGCTGGAGTCGCCGGGGTCGCTGACCTTCGAGATGCAGGACGTTCCGGCGATCGCCGCCGCGGCGCGGGCGAGGGGAATCCGCACCCTGATGGACAATACCTGGGCGGCGGGGGTGCTGTTCAAGCCGCTGGATCACGGGGTGGACTACAGCGTCCAGGCATTGAGCAAGTACGTCGGCGGCCATTCCGACCTGCTGCTGGGATCGGTCGCGGTGTCCGACCCCGCGCTGGCCAGGGGCGTACAGGCGGTGATCGACGACCTCGGCTGGTACGTCTCGCCCGACGACGCGTGGCTGGCCCTGCGCGGCCTGAGGACGCTGAAGGTCCGCCTGCCGCAGCACGAGGCGAACGGCCTTGAGGTCGCGCGCTGGCTGGTCGACCAGCCCGAAGTCGCCCGCGTGCTTCACCCCGCCCTCCCCGACCACCCGGACCACGCCCTGTGGAAGCGAGACTTCGCGGGTTCGAACGGCCTGTTCGGCGTGGTGCTGAAACCCGGCTCCTGGGATGCGGCGTTGGCGATGATCGATGCGCTGGAGCTGTTCGGGATCGGCGTGTCCTGGGGCGGGTTCGAAAGCTTGGTCGTCCACTGCCGCGACCAGCTGGCCCGCCGCACCATCCCGGCCGAGTACGAAGGGCCGCTGATCCGCCTGCACATCGGCCTGGAGGCGCCGCAGGACCTGATCGCCGATCTCAGGCGCGGGCTGGACGTGTACGCGCAGGCGACAGGCCGAAAATGAAAGCGCCTCCGGCGAGGCCGGAGGCGCGCACGCCGGCGTGTCACTGGGGGAGACCGCCGCCGTCTCCAGGAGGAGACCGGCACTCAGGGGGCGATTCACGCAGGCCCGGAAGCGCCTGAGCGCCCGATTTGGGTGGTGGCGCGCCCTGCAGGACTCGAACCTGCGACCGTCCGCTTAGAAGGCGGGTGCTCTATCCAGCTGAGCTAAGGGCGCTCCTCGCCGGTCCCTCAATGGGTCCAGGGCTGCTTGCGATTGTAGGCGAAGTTGTCGGCGTAAGCCTTGATCACAATTCGCGAAGGCGGCGGCTCGTGCAGGCGGAAGGCGATGCCGTGGCTCTCGGCGTAGGCGACCGCCTCCTCCTTGGTGTCGAAGGACAGGCTGATCTGGCGGTTGGGATCCATGACCGTGCCCCAGCCCATCAGCGGGTCCGGGCGGACGGCCGAGGCCGGTTCGAACTCAAGGATCCAGTCCTTCGCCTTGCCGTGGCCCGACTGCATGGCGGTCTTGGCCGGCTTGTAGATGCGCGCGAGCATGCGAAACCCTCTGATCGCCGGTGGTCGGGGCGGCAGGATTCGAACCTGCGACCCTCTGCTCCCAAAGCAGATGCGCTACCAGGCTGCGCCACACCCCGCTTCGGCGGTCGCCCCTCTTGCCACGGGGTCTGCGCCGCCGCAACGCGTGCAGCAGCTCAGCCCCGAAAAGTGGAAGCCGCTGTTCGGGCGAGGCCGCGCTCCGGGTTCGAGATCAGCGGGTCCCGAAGAAGGGATGGCGGACCTGATCGCCCTCCTCGATGCCGAGACGGTCCGAAAGCCCGCCGTTGATCTCCAGCACGCCCTTGGCGCCGCCGTAGGAGGGCACCGGAGCCTCGGAATAGGGCACGGTGTTTCTAGCGATCGAGACGATGCGCCCGTCGGCGCCGATGTAGATGATGTCCAGCGGCAGGGGCGTATTCTGCATCCAGAACGACCGCTCCCGCACGTCCGGAAACTGGAACAGCATGCCGCGATCTGCGGGCAGGTCGGTGCGGTGCATCAGCCCCTGCCGCCGCTCCTCCTCGTCGTCGGCGATCTCGACCTCGAAGGCGCGTACGCCCTGGTCGGTGACGACTTCCAGCCGCTCCAGTCCCGGGGCCTTCGCCCCTCCCTGCTCGGCCGCGGCGCAGGACGCGAGCGCCCAGGCGGCGGCGATCAGGGCCGAGGCCGCGCGTCGGGAAAAGCCGGTCATGCGATACTCACCGAAAGGGCTCAGGCGTCCGGACCCTGGATCTCCGCCACCACCAGGCCCTTAGGACCCTCGGCGAAGCGCACCATTACGTCGTCTCCCGGCTGGAGGTCCTCCAGCCCGCAGCGGCGCAGGGTCTCGATGTGCACGAAGATGTCGCCGGGCTCGGCCTGACGAACCACGAAGCCGTAGCCCTTGGTGCGGTTGAACCACTTGACCTTGGCCTGCTCGAGCGGCCCGCGAGCTTCCAGCGGCGACCGCCGCGGCGGACTGCGCAGGAAGTCGCCGCGTTCACGCTTGAGGGTGTCGTAGCCCCGACGCTCGGCCGGAGGCGGGGCGCTGGTCTCGTCGATCTCATGGATGGAGGCGACTTGCCAGCCCTTGGGACGACGGACCACGTCGCAGACGATGACCGCGCCTTCGAGGGCGTTCTCACGCCCGGTGTCGCGCAGGCTGGTGACGTGCAGCAGGACGTCCTTCAGATCGGTCTTGCCGGGGTCGTCGGGAACGATGAAGCCGTACCCCTTGCCCGGATCGAACCACTTGACCCGCCCGCTGATCCGTACCGCCTCGTCGTGCGATCCGGCCCCCTCGAAATCGTAAACCACTGTGCAGCCCCTCGAGCCCGCCGAGCGCATGACGGGCGCGTGACTATAACACGGTTATTTTGTGGCGGGAGGCGAGAAACGAAGATTTCGCTTGACGCGCGAATCCTCGAGATGAGTGGCAGTCCCTAGGGGAATCGAACCCCTCTTTCTAGATTGAAAATCTAGCGTCCTAACCGATAGACGAAGGGACCGCGGCGAGGAGCGGGCGATATAACCGCCTTCCCCGGAGGGCGCAAGAGCCTGTTCCGCTAAGACTCCATCCGGGGATCGGCCCCGTCTTCGATCTCGAATTGCACGCCTTCGCGACCCATCCAGTCGTCGGGTTTCAGCTTGCCTACGACGTGGATCGCACCCCCGCCCTGGAGCAGCCGCGCGCCCAGCGGCTGGTCGGCGCAACGCCAGGCGATCGCGCGAATCCTGGTCCCGTCGGGGTCGGCCAGGGTGCAGCGGACGTGCCCGCCTTTCATCGCCATGGGCTGCTCCACCCGCACGCCGGAAAGGGCGAACACCGGCTCGGGATTGCCTGGACCGAAGGGGTTCAGCCGCTCGAACGCGGCCCACAGGGCGCGGTCGGCGCTGCGGGCGGTGACCACCGCGTCGATCTCCACCGCGTCCAGCGCCGCCGCCTCCGCGCACTCCTGCGACAGCTTCTGTTCCAGGAAGGCGCGGAACTCGGGGACGGTCGAGGCGCGCACCGTCAGGCCTACGGCCATGGCGTGGCCGCCGCCGGCCAGCAGCAGCCCCTGTTCGTACGCCGCCTGGACCGCCGCGCCCAGATTGACGCCGGGCTGGGAGCGGCCCGAGCCCTTCCCGATCCCGGTCGCGGGATCGATCCCGATCACGATCACCGGCTTGCGCCAGCGCTCGCGCAGCCGACCGGCGACGATGCCGATCACGCCGGGGTGCCAGTCCTCGGCCGCGACCACCACCACCGGCGCGGCCGGATCGAAGTTGGAGCCGCGCTCCACCGCCAGCACCGCGGCCTCGGTCACCTCGCGCTCGACGTCCTTGCGGGCGGCGTTCAGGGCGTCGAGCTCGTGCGCCAGCGCCAGCGCCTCTTCGAAGTCGTCGGTCGACAGCAGGCGCGCGCCCAGATCCGAGCGGCCGATCCGCCCCCCGGCGTTGATTCGCGGCCCCAGGATGAAGCCGGCGTGGAAGGTCCCGGCCGGGCCCTTGGCCTTGGCAACCTCCATCAGCGCCCGCAGGCCCGGGTTCTCCCAGGCCGACATGACCTTCAGCCCCTGCCAGGCCAGTGCCCGGTTGAAGCCGGTCAGGCGGGTGACGTCGCACACCGCCCCGAGCGCCGCCAGGTCTAGCCAGGCGCGGATGTCGGGCTCCTTCCTCTCGGCGAACAGGCCGCGCCGGCGACCTTCGCGGTTCAGGGCGGCCAGCAGCACGAAAGCCACCCCCGCCGCCGCCAGGTTTCCCTGCCCGGACGCGCAGCCCGGGCGGTTGGGATTGACCACCGCGGTGCAGGCGGGCGGGTCGGCGCGCATCAGGTGGTGATCGATCACCACCACCTCCAGCCCGATCTCGGCCGCGGCGGCGATGGCGTCGTAGGCGGCCGCGCCGCAGTCCACCGTGATCACCAGCTCGGCGCCGGACTCCTTCAGCTTGCGGAAGGCGGCGGGGCTGGGTCCGTAGCCTTCGGTCATCCGGTCGGGAACGTAGATCGGCAGTTCCGCGCCCATCGCCCGGAACCAGCGCACCAGCAGGGCCGCGCTGGACGCCCCGTCCACGTCGTAGTCGGCGAAGACGTAGGTCCGCTTACCCGCCGACAGCGCGTCCAGGATCGCCTCGGCCGCGCGATCCATGTCGGTGAAGCTGGAGGGATCGGGAAACAGCGCCCGCAGGGTCGGGTTCAGCCAGTGCTCCCCCTCCTCGGCTCCCACGCCGCGCGAAGCCAGGGCGCGGGCGATCGGCTCGATCAGGCCGTGGCGGCGCTGGTGCAGGGTCACGAGGTCCGGGTCGGCGGGCCTGCGGCGCCAGACGCGCCCGGTCAGGGAGCGCGCCACGCCCAGAAAACCCACCGAGCCGCCGCCGTCCGCCATTTGCTTTCAGACCCCTTGTCGAGGCCGATGATCGCCGGATTCTCGCGCCCCGGCGAGCGCGCGCCTCGTCGCGGGGCTCACTTCCCCGGAGGCGGGGGAACGGCGAGTTCGCGCAAGGCCCGGGCGAAGGCTTCGGTTTCGGCCGCCTGGTTCGGATCGACCGGCCGGGCCAGCGCCGGATCGATCTGGGTGCGGGCCTGCGCCGCCCAGCCTTCGGTGTTGGCCAGGGTCCATTCCAAGCGCGAGGCGCTGGTGGTCAGGTCGGTCTGAGCGGCCTCCAGCCCCTCCACGCGCGAGGAGAACTCGGCCAGGGTCGGCACGTTCTGGGGCACGGCCGGGAACTGCGACCACTTCGGGTACTCGCGGTTGCTCGCGGCCACCTCGTCCACCCGCTGGGCCACGGGCGATGTCGGGTCGGTCTGGGTGTCGGTGAACGGATCGACGCTGACGCAGCCCGACAGGGCCGCCGCCGACACGATCAGGGCCGCGCCCTGGAAAAACGTCTTGTGGCCCGCCGCCCGCTTCATCAAATAGCCGCCGTCGCGTCTCATGCCCTCGCCGGTCTTACGGGAACACGGCGCGGCGCGGAAGAGCGGCGCCGATAATCCAGGGAGCGGACATGGCGGACGAAGGCGGGATCCCGAAGGCTGAGAAGGCGCCGGCGCGCAAGCCCGCTGCGGCGAACACCGCCGCCCCGGCTCCGGAAGCCGCGAGCAAACCGGCGGCCGCGGACGCCGCCGCGTCCAAGGCCGCCGACGCGGCGTACGAGATGAACCTGCTGAACCCCGGCCACCGAGAGGCGCTGGAGGCGATCTCGCTAAACCTGGCCAAGGCGGCGATGACCGCCCAGACGGCCCTGGCCGGCGCGGCGCTGCGCCATCCGCCGAGCGTCAGCGCCGACCCGTTCAACGTCGCCCCGGCCATGACAGAGGTGATGACCAGCCTCGCCTCGCACCCCGACCGGCTGCTGAAGGCGCAGGCCGACCTGTACGGCCGCTACATGGACCTGTGGGCCACCACCGCGCGGCGCGCCATGGGCGAGGCGGCGGAGCCGGTGGTGCAGCCGCCCAAGGGCGACAAGCGGTTCAACCACCCGGAGTGGTCGGAGAACCCCGTCTTCGACGTGATGAAGCAGTCCTACCTGCTCACCTCCGACTGGCTGAACACCCTGGTGTCCAGCGCCGACGGCGTCGACCCCCTGACCAAGCGGCGGGCCGAGTTCTTCACCAAGATGCTGACCGACGCCTTCGCGCCCTCGAACTTCCTGGCCTCGAACCCCGCGGCCCTGCGCGAGCTGATGAACACCAAGGGCGAGAGCCTGGTGAAGGGCATGGAGCGGTTCGCCGCCGACCTGGAGCGCGGCGGCGGGCAGCTGGCGATCAGCCAGACCGACCTCGACCGCTTCGAGGTGGGACGCAACGTCGCCACCGCTCCCGGCAAGGTGGTCTGGCGCGACGAGCTGTTCGAGTTGATCCAGTACAGCCCCTCGACCGAGCAGGTGCGCGAGATCCCGTTGCTGATCTTCCCGCCCTGGATCAACAAGTTCTACATCCTGGACCTGCGCCCCGAGAACTCGATGATCCGCTGGCTGTCGAGCCAGGGCTTCACCGTCTTCCTGTGTTCCTGGGTGAACCCCGACCCGTCGCTGAAGGACCACACGCTCGAGGACTATATGAAGGGCGGCATCTACGCCGCCTCGCAGAAGGTCATGGAGCAGTGCGGGACCGACCGGCTGAACGCGGTCGGCTACTGCATCGGCGGCACCCTGCTGGGTTCGACCCTGGCCCACATGGCCGCCGAGGGCGACGAGCGCATCGGAGCCGCCACCTTCTTCGCCGCCCAGCACGATTTCTCCGAAGCCGGCGACCTGCTGCTGTTCACGGACGAGAACTGGCTGAAGGACCTGGAGCAGCGGATGGACGCGGCTGGCGGCGTGCTTCCCGGCTCGGCGATGGCCGACACCTTCAACGCCCTGCGGGCCAACGACCTGGTGTGGTCGTTCTTCGTCAGCAACTACCTGATGGGCAAGGAGCCGGCGGCCTTCGACCTGCTGTTCTGGAACTCCGACCAGACGCGCATGCCCAAGACCCTGCACCTGCAGTACCTGCGCCGCTTCTACCAGAGCAACGCCCTGGCCAAGGGCGAGCTGGAGCTGGACGGGGTGCGCCTGGATCTGGGCTCGGTGAAGACGCCGCTCTACTTCCAGGCCAGCCGCGAGGACCACATCGCGCCCTCGCGGTCGGTCTACAAGTCGGCGCGCCTGTTCGGCGGCGACGTGACCTACACCATGGCCGGGTCGGGCCACATCGCCGGCGTGGTCAACCATCCGGACGCTAAGAAGTACCAGCACTGGATCAACCCCGCCCTGCCCGAGACGCTCGACGAGTGGCAGGCGGAGGCCGAGGAGCGTCCCGGCAGCTGGTGGCCGCACTGGGCCGAATGGCTGCACGCCCGCTCCGGCGGCATGACGGAAGCCCGCGATCCCATAGCGGGCCCGCTCAAGCCGATCGAGGACGCGCCGGGGGGCTATGTGAAGGTCAGGTCGTGACGAGCGTCGCTTTACACATTACTCCTGAAGATTGGGACCTGTACTCCACCGGCACCATCTTTGGTAAGATCAACTTTCAGTTCGGCGACTTACACTTTCCGGACGGTGGGTGGACCGATTTCGTAGTTCCAATATTGTCTTGGTGGCTTGAGACTCTGAGTACCCTTGGTAGCGCCCGTGACGGGAGCGTTGCGGAGTTACACTTCATGGATGGCCCGTTCCAGATTCTACTCCGGCGTGCCGGCGATTACTACCAATGCTCGCTGATGGAGAACGACCACATGGAGCATGAGGTTCAGGTAAGCGCTCAGCTTTTACACGAAGCGGTTCTGGGCGCGGCCCGGGAGACGGTCGGCTTCGCTCGGGCGAAGCAATGGAGCTCAGATGACATCGCGGAGCTCAACAGAAGTCTGATCCGTGCGGCTTGAGGCTGGTCTGCAAGCCTGCTTCGGCGACATTACCGAAGCCCCCGACCCGCTGACCGGCCCGCTGAAACCGATCGAGGACGCCACGGGCGCGTACGTGAAAGTCAGGAGCTGAGCCGTCCCCAAGCATCCGCCCGCTGAATTCGTCTTCGCCACCTGGGAGGGAGGCGGGCATGTGACGCCGGCCCTGATCGTCGCGCGGGCGCTGCAGGACCGCGGGCGGCGGGTGCTGGTGGTCAGCGACGCCTGCAACGCGCCCGACGCGGAGGGCTTCGGCGTGCCGTTCGAGCCCTGGCGAACCGCGCCGAACCGGCCGGACAAACGACCCGAGACCGATCCGCTGCGCGACTACGAAGCTGGCTCGCCGGCGGAGATGATCGATCGGCTGTGCGAGCGGGTGATCTGCGGCCCGGCGCCGGCCTACGCCCGCAACGTGCGGGCGGTGCTGGGCGAACATCCCGGCGCGGTGCTGGTGTCGCAGGAGCTGCTGTTCGGGGCCATGGTCGGGGCCGAGGCTTCAGGCGCGCCCTGGGCGCTGCTGACCGCCAACCTGTGGCCGTTCCCCACCTTGCCCGGCGTCCCCCCGTTCGGCGCCGGGTTCGAGCCCGCGGCCGATGAGGCCGGGCGGGCGCGGGACGACATGGTGCGGACCGTGACCCTGCAGCTCTACGACCGTCACCTTCAGGCGCTGAACGACGCGCGTGCCGGGGAAGGGCTCGAGCCGCTCGACGCCCTGACGGACCAGCCGCTGCGGGCGCGCCGCATCCTGCTGGGGGTGGCGCGCGCGTTCGACTTCCTGGACGGCGAGCCTCCAGAGCCGTTCCGCTACGTCGGTCCGCAGATCGCCGATCCCGCCTGGGTGGAGCCCTGGGCGTCGCCGTGGCCGCAGGACGACGACCGCCCGCTGGTGCTGGTTTCGTTCAGCACCTTCTTTCAGGGCCAGACGGAAGCGATCCGCAACGTCGCCCGGGCGCTCGCCGGGCTGCCGGTGCGCGGCCTGGTCCTGACCGGCCCGGCGGTGGAACCCGCCGAGATCGAGACGACCGAAAACGTGCGGGCGGTGCGCAGCGCCCCGTTCGACCAGGTGCTGGAGCACGCGGCGCTGGTCGTCACCCACGCCGGCCACGGCTCGGCGGTGCGGCCGCTGATGAAAGGCGTGCCGCTGGTCTGCCTGCCGATGGGGCGCGACCAGCCCGACAACGCGGCCCGCGCGGCGAATCGCGGCGCCGGCGTGGTGCTATCTCCGTACGCTCCGCCGGATGAGATCGCGGCCGCGGTCGAGCGCGTCCTCTCCGAGCCCGCATACCGCCAGGCCGCCGCTACTCTGGGACGGGCGATCATCAAGGAGTGCGGCCCGGACACGGCGGCGGACGAACTGGAGGCTCTGGCGTCAAAGCCGTAGCCGAATTGCGAGAAGGGCTTTAAAAGCGAAGCGGTCCGCCTCTTAATCGCCGTAAACCGGCGAAAATTGGGGCGGTGAGGCCATGTCGGCCGCCGGACGTCGCTCGCCAGAGCCTCTGAGGGGTTTTTCGAATGCGTAAGATGCTCGCGACGGCGGTCGCGTTGGCTCCGTTGTGCGTCGCTTCCGGGGCGTACGCGGAAGTCGTGATCTCCAACGAGCGCACCACGCCGGTCGCCACCGCCACGGCGGGGCCCGGCAACACCTCCGACGACGTGAAGATCGCCGCGGGCGGCTCGGTCAAGGTGACCACGGGCGCGGCGGTGACGCTGAACAGCTCCGAGAACGTCACCAATCAGGGCACCATCCTGATGGAAAACGCCGCCAACGGCGCGACGGGCATCCTGGTCGTGGGTGGCAACACCGGCAACGTCGAGAACACGTCCGTCATCACCGTGTCCGACAGCCTCACGAGCTATACCGACGCCGACAGCGACGGCGACCCAGACGGCCCCCTCGCCGCGGGGCAAGACCGCTACGGGATTCGCGTGACCGGCCCTGGCGCTCACACCGGGAATATCACCAATGCGAAGACCGGAGCCATTACGGTCGAGGGCAACGATTCCTACGGTCTGTCGGTGGAGACGAACGTCACCGGCAACGTCACCAATCGCGGCAGCATTCGGGTGACCGGAGGTCGCGTCGCGCCCTCCGGCGGCACGTACGCGATCCGGGTGACCGGAGACGTGACGGGCGACGTCACTATCGGGGGCGGCGTTTTCGCCACCGGTGAAGGCGCCACCGCCGTCGCGTTGGACGGCGACGTCTCAGGAAAGGTGATAATCGACGGCACGGTCAGCTCGACCGGTTTCCGCAACAATCAGCGGCTGCCCGATCCGGCTGCGCGCGCCAAGCTCGACAGCGACGACCTGCTGAACGCCGGCCCCGCCGTGCGCCTGTCCGGCAGCTATGCGCAAGGCGTGCTGTTCGACTCGGCCCAATTGGACGCCATCTCCACCGACGACGACGAAGACGACGACGGTATTCTGGACAAGGACGAGACCACCGCCAACATTACGGTTTTCGGCTCCAGCCCGGCTGTGCTGATCGGCTCGGAGACCCAGGCGACCAGCCTGGGTCTGGTCGGGACCGGCGTGAACGCCTACGGCCTCATCCTCAAGGGCACCATCGCCTCCAGCGGCGTGAACGACGGCTTCAACAGCACGTCCATCCAGCTCGGCACCTCGGCGGGGCAGACGCTGCAGATCAACGGGGGGATTCGGCTGGTCGGCTCCGTGAGCTCGAACAGCTGGGAAGCCGACGCCGTCGCCATGCGCCTGTACGGTGGCGTGACCACGCCGCGCATTCTCGTCGAAGGCAATCTCCTGGCGGGCGGCACGTCCGAAGCCGACAAGGATGCGGTCGCTCTGCTCGTCGGCGCGGGCGCGTCGGCGCCCGACCTGAACATCTCCGGCGCCGTACGCGCGGCCGTCGCCGGCGAAAAGGGCGACGCGGTCGCCGTACGGGACCTCTCGGGGTCGATCACGACGGTCCTGAACACCGGCCAGGTATCGGCCGTGCTCGTCGCCACCGACGACGCGAACGACGCCGACGATACGAACACCGACGCCTCGGACGAGGTGGTGACCGGCAAAGGCATCGCCTTCGATCTGCAGGCGAACACCACCGGGGTGACCTTCACCCAGAACGGCCTGACCGACGGCGACGACAATAGCGACGGTCAGCCGGATGCGGACGCGGACGGCGACGGCGTCGACGACAACAACGAGCCGGCGATCACCGGGGCTATCCTGCTCGGGTCCGGCGCCGACAATGTGAACATTCTGAACGGCACGGTCACCGGCGACATCGCCTTCGGCGCGGGCGCGGACACTCTGGTCGTCAACGGAGGCGGCGCGCTGGTGCGCGGCGCCTTGTTCGACAGCGACGGTCAACTGGCGGTCAACCTCGTCAAAGGTACGCTGGAAAACGGCTTCCGGGCGAACGACGCCACGGCCAACCCGAACGACTACATCGCCTCGCGGATCAACATCAGCAGCCTCAACGTCGGCGCCGACGGCGATCTGGTCGTCACGCTCGATCCTGCCAGCGGCCAGACCAGCGGCTTCAACGTCAGCGGCACGGCGACCTTCGCAGACGGTGCGGGCCTGGGGGTGCGGTTCACGGATTTGTTGACCGCCCCGACCCAATTCACGGTGGTGCAAGCCGGCACGCTGAACGTCGACGTCACCAAGCTCGATCTCGCCGCGCTCGCCGGCAACACGCCGTTCCTGTTCGTGGCCACCCCCGGCGCTGATCTGGCCAACAACCGGTTGTACGTGGACGTCGCGCGGCGCACCGCGGCTCAAGCCGGCATGTCCCAGGCGCAAGCGGCCGCTTTCGATCCTTTCTATAGCGCCCTGGCTACCGATCAGCAGATTCGAAACGCCTTCCTCGCCCAGGTGACCAGCGAAGAATTCTTCGCGCTCTACGAGCAGATCCTGCCGGAGCATTCGGGCGCGCCGCTGCTGTCGTTGGCGGCCGGCACCGATGCGGTGACCCGCGCCCTGTCAGACCGCCGCCCGACCTCTGAAGCGGGCGAGACCACGGCCTGGCTGCAGGAGATCAACTTCCAGGCCGAGAAGGACCGCACCGAGAGCGAAGGCTTCACCTCGGAAGGTTTCGGAATCGCGGGGGGCATCGAGCGGGGCGGACCGCTGGGGGCTCTCGGCGTGTCGCTGGCCTTCACCTCTTCCGACCTGGAGGACCCGAGCTCGGTCGGCGACGAGAACCTGACCGCCCGACTGCTGGAGCTGGGCGTCTATTGGCGCGCGACCGGCGAGCACTGGCGCACCTGGGCCCGTGCGGCCGGCGGCTACGCCAGCTTCGACAGCGTTCGCCAGTTCAGCGCCGACACCGTCGTGCGCCGCAACGAGTCCGACTGGAGCGGCTGGTCGGTCGCGGCCGGCGCGGGCGCCAGCTACGAGGTCGCCATCGGCCGCTGGTTCGCCCGGCCCGAGATCACCGCAGACTACTTCCGCCTGTCGGAAGATGCGCACGAGGAGACCGGCGGCGGCGCGGGCTTCGACCTGTCGATCGACGAACGCGAGGGCCAGATCCTCGTCGCCTCGGCCATGCTGAACGTCGGCGGCCGCTTCGGGGAGTCCTGGTGGTTCGCGCCCGAGCTGCGGGTCGGCTATCGTCAGTACCTGTCCTCGGACGCGGGCGAGACCATCGCCCGCTTCCGCAACGCCGGCGGCACGCCGGGCGACGCCTTCACCCTGGTTCCGGGCGAGATCGACGGAGGGGGGCTGGTGGTGGGCTTCCGCCTGATGAGCGGCGGCTCGATGGGCTTCTTCGCGGTTGAAGGCGACGCGCAGATGCTGGACGACTACGTCCGCTACTCCCTGCTGCTGCGGGCCAGCTTCCGGTTCTGACCGGAACGCCTTCCGCTTGCGCGTGATCGAGGCCGCGGTTCAGCCCGCGGCCTTTTTCACGTCTTGCGGCCGAGCTTGGCCAAGCGTCTGATCCCGACACGCGACTCGTCGCCCTGGAGCCCCGCATGACCGCCACCCGGCACAGCAACCGCACGCTCGCCGCCTTCGCCGGCCCCTGCCTGCCGCTGGCGGCGTTCGGGGTGGCCCTGCCCGTAACCCTGCCCGAGTTCTACGCCACCTTCGTGCGGCTGGACGTGGGCACGGTGGGGCTGGTGTTCATGGCGGTGCGGCTGCTGGACATCCTGCTCGATCCGCTGATCGGGGCGGCGATGGACCGGACGCGCACGCGCTGGGGCCGCTATCGGCTGTGGATCACCGCCGGCGCGCCGATCCTGATGCTGGCGGCCTACACCGTGTTCGTGGCGGTCCGGCCGGGCGCGGGGGCGATGTATCTGTTCGCCTGGCTGTTCGTGCTCTACGTCGGCTTTTCGATCGGCACCCTGGCGCAGCTCGGCTGGGCCAGCGTGCTGTCGCCCGAGTACGACCAACGCTCGCGCGTCTACGCCTGGTGGCAGGCGTTCAACATCGTGGGCGTGCTGTCGGTGCTGATCCTGCCGGTGGCGGTGGTGAAGCTGGGCCTCGGCGACTACGTCGACGGCGTGCGGATCATGGGCTGGGCGATCATCCTGGCCCTGCCGGTCACCCTGCTGATCAACCTGCGCTTCGTGCCGGAGACGGTGAACCCGGGCGACACGCCGCACGGGGGCGTGCGGGCCTACCTGGACCTGTTCAAGCGCGGTTCGGTGCGCAAGCTGCTGGTGGCCGACCTGCTGCTGGGGATCGCGCCGGGCATCACCGGGTCGTTGCTGTTCTTCTTCTTCGGCATGATCAAGGGCTACGACCGCACCGAGGCCAGCCTGTTCATGCTGGCCTATTTCGTCGCCGGCCTGGTCGGGGCGCCGATCTGGGTCAAGCTGGCGGTCAGGATCGGCAAGGACAAGGCCCTGGCCGCGGCCAGCCTGATCTTCGCCGGCCTGTACCTGGCCGCGACCCTGCTGCCGGCCTACAGCTTCGGGGTGACGCTCGCCGCCATGTTCGTGGCGGGCCTGCCCTATGCGGCGGGGCTCTTCCTGCTGCGGGCGATGATGGCCGACGTCGGCGACGAGGTGCGGCTGGAGACCGGGGTGGACCGCACCGGCCTGCTGTTCTCGATCCTGTCTGCGACCACCAAGATCGGCCACGTGCTGGCGCTGGTGCCCTATCTGGTGCTGCAGGCGGTGGGCTTCGACGCCACACCCGGCTCCGACGGCAACAGCGGCCTGGCGCTGGGCGCGTTGCAGGGGCTGTTCGTGGTGGTTCCGGCGATCCTGATCGCGGCGGCCGCCTGGGTGCTGCGCGGCTATCCGCTGACCCCGGCGCGCCACGACGAGATTCGCGCGGCGCTGGATGCGAAGGCGGCGGGCGGCTAAAGCCCGGCTCATGTCCGAGTCCCCCTCCCCCGCCCGCCCGATCGATCGCGTGCTCGAGGTCATGCGCCGCTTGCGCGACCCTCAGACCGGGTGTCCGTGGGACGTGGAGCAGACCTTCGCCACCATCGCCCCCTACACCGTCGAGGAGGCCTACGAGGTCGCCGACGCCATCGAGCGCGGCGACCTGAACGAGCTGAAGGACGAACTCGGCGACCTGCTGTTCCAGGTGGTGTTCCACAGCCGCATGGCCGAGGAGCAGGGGCTGTTCGGCTTCGACGACGTGGCCGACGCCATCGCCTCCAAGCTGATCCGCCGCCACCCGCACGTGTTCGCCGACGCCGGCTACCGCACCAGCGACCAGCAGACGGTCGCCTGGGAGGCGCAGAAGGCCGAGGAGCGTAAAGCCCGGGCCAAGACCGGCGTGCTGGACGACGTGCCGACGGGGCTCCCCGCCCTGACCCGCGCGGTGAAGCTGACCAAGCGCGCCGGCCGTGTCGGCTTCGACTGGCCCTCCACCGCCGAGGTGATCGACAAGCTGCGCGAGGAGCTGGCCGAGCTGGAGGCCGAGATCGATGCAGGGGACCGAGCCAAGGCGCGCGAGGAGCTGGGCGACCTGCTGTTCGTGGTCGCCAACCTGGCTCGCAAGCTGGACGTGGAGCCGGAGGATGCGCTGCGCGCCGCCAACGCCAAGTTCGTCCGCCGCTTCCGCCACATCGAGGCGCGCCTGGCCGAGGACGGCCGCACGCCCGAGCAGTCCGACCTGGCCGAGATGGACCGCCTGTGGGACGAGGTCCGGGCGGCGGACAAAGGCTAGGCGGCTTCCTTCACCGATTCCGCAGGAGCAGCGGGCGGGTCGAGGCGGCGCAGGCGGCGGTAAGCGCCCATCACCACGGTCTGCCCCGGCAGCTCGACCCAGCGGTACATCGCCGGCGCCAGGGCGAAGGACACGGCGATCGCCGCCGCCACGGCGAGCAGGTCGGGCGCGCCCATGGCCTTCAGCCGGTAGATCACGCCCAGGCCGATCAGCTGGTGAACGAGATAGAGCGAATAGGATCTCCGCCCGATCCAGGCCAGCGCGCCCCAGCGCTCGAAACGGCCGACGCACGAGGCCGCCAGCGCAGCCGCACCTATAGCGATGAACAGGTGCCCGCCCCAGCCGTCGGCGATGCGCCCGAACTGGGCGGCGTAGAGCAGCGCGCCGGCGCCCGCCAAGGCCAGCGCGGTACGCCGCTGCCTGGCGAAGGCTCCGTACCAAAGCGCCATGCCCAGCAGGAACAGCGGCATGTGGCGGGCGACAAACACCAGGTCCGCCGCCTTGGCGTGGACGAACGAGGCGCCCGCGCCCAGCACGCCCACGGCGATCACGCCGATCCAGAACCGCGACTTCAGCAACAGGAACGACAGCGCCACCCAGCCGTAGAAGGTCACCTCGACCATCAGGCTCCAGTAGGCGCCGTCCACATGCTCGCGCCCGAACAGCGGGGCGAACATGGTGAAGGTGGCGAGCAGGTCGGCGACCTCCACCCGGCTCTCCTGCGGCCCCAGCCAGAGGACGAGCGGGAAGGTGATCAGGGCCGCGGCCAGATAAGCCGGATACAGCCGTGCGAACCGCCGGACGAAGAACTCGCCCGCGTCGGCGCAGCGGCTGACGGTCATGGCGATCACCAGGCCCGAGATCACGAAAAAGACGTGCACCCCGTAGCGCCCGAGCTCCAGCACCGGCGGATAGACCGCCTCGAACCCGTACAGGTTCTCGGAATGGAACGGCGGCGCCCAGCGGACCAGATAGTGGTAGGCGATCACCGCCAGGATCGACAGGCCGCGGAAGGCGTCGATCGCATCGTTGCGCGTGGCGGCCGGGGTCACGCCGCCGTCCCCGGCCCGATCCGCTGCAGGCCGAGGTAGAGCACCGCCAGCCACATGGAAAAGAACCAGCTGTACTCGAGCGTCAGGGTGAACATGGCGAACTGCAGGACGACGAAAGTCGCCAGCAGAGCCGCCCGGGTCTGCCGCTCCCCCTCGCCCCAGCGGGCCAGCCGCCAAAGGGGGACGCCCAGGGCGATCACCAGCAGGGCCGCGCCCGCGACCAGGCCGAGTTCGGCGAAGTAGTTCAGATAGGTGTGATGCGACGACAGGCCTTGCGTCGCCTTCACGCTGCCGGGGCCGCCGCCCAGCAGCACGTTCTGGGTCCACACCGTCCAGCCGTTGCCCCAGGCGTCGGCGCGGTCGGACAGGTTGCCGGCCAGCTGCGCCTGGAGGCTGCGGAAGCGCAGGCCCGCCCCGCCGGCCAGGCCCGGCAGCAGCACGGCGGTGGCGACGCCCGCCCCGGCGATCGCCGCGCGGGTCGGCCAGCTCGCCCGCAGGCCCAGCAGCAACGTCGCGCCGATCACCACGCAGGCGGCCAGGCCCGTGCGGCTGTAGGTGCCGACGATCTGCCACAGCACCAACCCGGCCAGCACCGCGCGCAGCAGGGCGTGGCCGCGCCCGCGCAGCGCCGCTCCGCCCTCGCGTGCGGCCAGGAACAGGATCACGCAGGCGATAAGCGCCAGCTGCATGGCCTGGTAGTTCGGCTCCTCGCCCGGCAGCAGGTTGCGGTTCAGCCGCGCGCCCATGGTCAGCAGGGTCTGGTCGGCGGTCAGCTTCTGCAGCACGTCCAGTCGGGCCGCCGCGCTCACGGCAGAGCGCAGCCCCTCCGGCTCCACGCCGAGCTGCGACAGAACCCGCGTGGCGAAGCCCGCCAGCACCGGGATCGGAAACAGCCGGTCGGCCTGGTTCAGGTCGGCCAGTCGCAGCGGATTGACCAGCAGCAGCCCCAGCAGCACCGCCGCCCCGGGATAGAGCCATTGGACGACCTGGGCGGTCGACTCCGCCCTCAGGCTCTGCGCCCCCAGCCACCAGACCATCATCAAGGCGGCGACCACCGCGGCGCCCACCGCCATGCCGCGCCTGGGAAACTCCAGCATCGCCCACTTGCCGAGCGTCAGCACCGCCAGCAGCGGCACCAAGCCGGAAACGCCGACCCCTTGCATCGGCAGGGCCAGCACCGACAGCAAGACCAGCAGCGCCCCGGACCAGGAGTACAGGCACAGGACCGCCGCCACCCCCGCCGCCGCCAGCCGCACCGGCAGCGGCGCCGGCACGAAGGCGCAGAGCAGCACCAGCGCCGTGAACGCGGTCACGCCCAGCACCAGCACGCGGGCCTCGCCCGGCCGTGCGGCGCTGTCGGCTCCGATTGTGAAGACCGCGGTGCTCATCCGCGCACGCCTACACGCGCGGGGACTTGCGAACAACGGCGGCGCGACGCCACACGCGCCCGCGCTACAGCCGGTCGGCCAAGGCGCCCCAGCGGCGGGCGGCGGCCTCCAGCGAGAACTCGTCGCCGGCCAGCGAACGCGCGCGGGCGGAAGCTTGCGCCCAGGCGTTCCGGTCCATGTGCGAGGCCCAGTCCACTTCGCCGAGGGCGTCCGGGGCGGCCAACACCACGCCGGCGTCGCGCGCTCGCACCAGGTCGGACAGGTCGCCGACCCCTTCGGTGGTGATCACCGGCAGGCCCGCGGCCAGGTACTCGATCGCCTTGATCGGCGAGGCGACCTGGTTGACCGCGTCCGCCTCGCGCAGCACCAAGCCGAAGTCGGCCGCCGCCGCGAACGCCGGAATGCGGCCGTGCGGCGCGTTGCGGATCGTGCGCACCCGGTCCTGCTCGCCCTCGTCGGAGAAGCCGCCGCCGTCGCGCACCACGCGCAGGAACCGCGCCCGCGGCTCGCGCGCCAGCAGTTCGCCGACCAGCGCCTCAAGCCGTCCCTCCATCTGCCAGGCCGACCGGCCGCCGACGTAGAGGAACGCGAAGTCGTCCTCGCCCCACCCCCAGGCGGCTCTCAAGGCGGCCCGTTCGGCGTCGCCAGCGGCGAAGCGCTCCACGTCCACCGTCGGCCGGATCACCTCGGCGTCTTTCAGGCCGTAGGACTCGCGCAGCCGCCGGGTCATGGCGTCGGCGATGGACACGGTCACGTCCGACGCGCGGACCGCCCGCGCTTCCATCGCCCGCACCAGGGCGGCCTTGATCCGCCCGCCGCCCTTCATGCGCAGCTCTTCGGCGGCCAGGCCGCGGACGTTGAACACGCCGACGACGCCAGGGCGCGGCCGGGCGGTCAGGACGAAGGCCGGCATGTAGGAGCGGGTGTAGACGACCGTGCGCCCGTCCGCGGGAACCTGCTTCAGGAACGTCGCGGCCGCTTTCGCCTCCTGCAGAAACTGCCGCCCGCCGCGCGGCAGGGTGCGCAGCGGGACGCCGGCGTCGGAAACGCCCGCTTCGGGCCAGCAGCCCCAGATCGCCACGTCCAGCCCGGGCCGCTCCGTCTTCAGCGCCTCGGCCAAGGCCAGCACCTGGGTGCGGAAGATCGGATCGCCGAGGTCGCCGAACTCCGGCGTCAAGAACCAGAACCGCTCCGCCATGCCGGACCCGAGGCGTTATGGGGTGGACGAAAACGCGTCAGCCCGCGGGGGTCGCCTCGCCGCCTTCGTCGCGCTTCTCGTAGACGTGGTCGACCAGGCCCCAGGCCTTGGCTTCGTCGGCGCTCATGAAGTTGTCGCGGTCCAGGGCGCGCTCGACCGCCTCTACCGACTGGCCGGTGTGCTTGGCGTAGAGTTCGTTCAGGCGGCGCTTGGTCTTGATGATGTCCTCGGCGTGGCGCTCGATGTCCGAGGCCTGGCCGCGGAAGCCGCCCGAGGGCTGGTGCACCATGATGCGCGCGTTCGGCAGGGCGATGCGCTGACCCTTCTCGCCGGCCATCAGCAGGAACGAGCCCATCGAGGCGGCCATACCCATGCACACGGTCGACACCGGACTCTTGATGTACTGCATGGTGTCGTAGATCGCGAGGCCGCTGGTCACCACTCCCCCGGGGGAGTTGATGTACATGGCGATGTCTTTCTTGGGGTTTTCCGACTCCAGGAACAGCAGCTGGGCGCAGATCAGGCTGGCCATGCCGTCCTCGACCGGGCCGGTCAGGAAGATGATCCGCTCCTTCAACATCCGCGAGAAGATGTCGTAGGCGCGCTCG
>DASPKD010000201.1:0-3592 GCA_035628275.1 Caulobacteraceae bacterium
CTCGACGAACCGCTCGGTGCGGCGGCGATAGGCGATCAGGTCGGCGATGGTGCCGATCTTCAGCCCGTGCAGCTGGGCGAAGCCGATCAGGTCGGGCAGGCGCGCCATCGACCCGTCGTCGTTCATGATCTCGCAGATCACGCCGGCCGGATACAGGCCGGCCAGGCGCGAGATGTCGACCGCCGCCTCGGTGTGGCCGGCGCGGACCAGCACCCCGCCCTCGCGCGCCACCAGCGGGAACACGTGGCCTGGACTGACGACGTCGTCGACGCCCTTGGTCGGATCGATGGCCACCGCCACGGTGCGCGCCCGGTCGTGGGCGGAGATGCCGGTGGTCACCCCCTCGCGCGCCTCGATCGAGACGGTGAAGGCGGTGCCGTGGACGGTGCCGTTCTCCACCGCCATCGGCGGCAGGCGCAACGTGCGGGCGCGCTCGCCGGTGATCGCCAGACAGACCAGGCCGCGCGCGTGCTTGGCCATGAAGTTGATCTGCTCGGGCGTGGCCATCTGGGCCGGGATGACGACGTCGCCCTCGTTCTCCCGGTCCTCGGCGTCCACCAGGATGTAGGGCCGCCCGTTGCGGGCGTCCTCGATGATGTCCTCGATCGGGGAGATCGGGCTGTCGTTCACGTTCGCGGCCAGCTTCAGGGTCATAACGGTTCTTCGGCGGTTTCTCGCCAACGCGCGGCGTAGCGCGCCAGCACGTCGATTTCCAGGTTAACCCTCGCGCCGGAGGTCAGCCGGTTCAGGGTGGTCACCGCCCATGTATGGGGGATCAGGGAGATTCCGAAGAGCTCGCCCTCCACTTCGTTGACCGTCAGCGACACCCCGTCCACCGTGATCGAGCCCTTGGGCGCGATGAAGCGATGCAGGGGATCGGGCGCGCGGATACGCACGCGCCACGATTCGCCGTCCTGAGCGACGGAGACCACCTCGCCGGTACCGTCCACGTGGCCGGAGACGATGTGGCCGCCCAGTTCGTCGCCGAGTTTCAGCGCCCGCTCCAGGTTGACCGGATCGCCCGCGCGCCAGTCGCCGAGCGTGGTCTTGGACAGGGTCTCGTTCGACAGTTCCACCGCGAACCACCCCGGCCCCTTGTCCACCACCGTCAGGCAGCAGCCCGCGTGGCTGACCGAGGCGCCGAGGTCGAGCGAGGCGGTGTCGTAGGCCGTCTCCACCTCGAACCGCCGCCCTCCCGGCCGCACCTCGACCGCGCGCAGCCGTCCGACGTCGGTGACGATCCCGGTGAACATCAGGCCCTCTCGTACCGCTCCCACAGGTCCTCGCCCAGCGCCTCGACCGACACCCGCGTGAACCTCGGCGCCTCCGTCAGCGCCGCCAGGGCCAGGGCGCCGATGGCGGGCCGGCCCTCCCCCCCCAGCACGATCGGCGCGCGAAACCACTCCACCGCATCGACCAGGCCGCAGCGCAGGAAGCTCGCCGCCACCTGACCGCCGCCCTCGACGAACAGCCGGGCCACGCCCTCGTCCGCCAACCGCTCCAGCGCGTGCTCCAGGTCGGGCCGGTCGCCCGCGGCCTTCACCTGCAGCACTCGCACCCCGCGCTCGGTCAGCCGCGGCTGCGGGTCCTCGATGGACACCACCCAGGTCGGCATCTCGCCCGCCGTGGCGACCAGCTTCGCCGTCTGCGGCAGGCGCTGGCGGCTGTCCAGAACCACCCGCCGGGGCTGCGGCCCCGTGTAGCCCGGCAGGCGGACCGTCAGTTCGGGGTCGTCGGTCACGGCTGTGTCCACGCCCACCAGCACCGCGTCGTGCCCGGCTCGCAGCCGGTGGACGGCCGCGCGCGCCGCCTCGCCGGTGATCCAGCGACTTTCGCCGGTCGCGGTGGCGATACGGCCGTCGAGAGAGGTCGCCAGCTTCAGCGTCACCCGCGGGCGCGGGGCGTTCATCGCTCCTCGCCGGACTCGCCGGCGCCCGGCTCGCTGAGGCCTTCCTGCGCCAGGAAGCTGGCGAAGTCCTGGGTCTCGCGGAAGTCGCGGTAGACCGAGGCGTAACGAACGTAGGCCACGTCGTCGACCTGCTTGAGCGCCTTCATCACCAGCTCGCCGATGGCGCTGGACGGGATCTCGGTCTCGCCCAGGCTTTCGAGCTGGCGCACGATGCCCGACACCATCCGCTCGATCCGCTCCGGCTCGATCGGGCGCTTGCGAAGCGCGATGCCGACCGAGCGCTCCAGCTTCTCGCGGTCGAAGGGAATGCGCCGGCCCGAGCGCTTCAGCACCACCAGCTCGCGCAACTGCACCCGCTCGAAGGTGGTGAACCGGCCGCTGCAGGTCGGACAGAACCGGCGCCTACGGATGGCCGCCCCGTCTTCCGACGGACGCGAGTCCTTCACTTGGCTTTCGGGGTTTCCACAGAAGGGGCAGCGCAAGAGCTAGCGTCCTGTACGGCTTCGGTCAGCCATATATAGGGAAACGCCGGGTCAAGTCTGCAACCTGTTCGCGCACGGCGGCCTGCACCGCCGGGTCCGCCTCGCCGCCGCCCGCCGCCAGCCCGTCCACCACGTCGGCGATCAGCAGCCCCACCTTGCGGAACTCCGGCGTCCCGAACCCGCGCGTGGTGCCGGCCGGTGACCCCAACCGCACGCCCGAGGTGACGGTGAACGGCTTGTCGTCGAACGGGACGCCGTTCTTGTTGCAGGTGATGTTCGCGTGCTCCAGCGCGATCTCGGTCGCCTTGCCGGTAACGCCCTTGGGCCGCAGGTCCACCAGCATCAGGTGGCTGTCGGTGCCGCCGGACACGATCGCCAGCCCCCGCTCGACCAGGGCCGCGGCCATGGCGCGGGCGTTGTCCACGCACTGGGCCGCATACAGCTTGAACTCGGGCTTCAGCGCCTCGCCGAAGGCCACCGCCTTGGCGGCGATCACGTGCATCAGCGGCCCGCCCTGCAGCCCCGGGAACACCGCCGAATTGATCTTCTTGCCGATCGCCTCGTCGTTGCTCAGCACCATGCCGCCGCGCGGTCCGCGCAAGGTCTTGTGGGTGGTGGTGGTCACCACGTGGGCGTGGGGCAGCGGGTCGGGATAGACGCCGCCGGCGACCAGCCCCGCGTAGTGGGCCATGTCGACCATGAACCAGGCGCCGATCTCGTCGGCGATCTCGCGGAAGCGCTTGAAGTCGATGTGGCGGCTGTAGGCCGACGCCCCGGCCAGGATCAGCTTGGGCCGCTCGCGCCGGGCGACCTCGGCCAACTGGTCGTAGTCGATCAGGTGGTCCTCGGGCCGCACGGTGTAGGCCACCGGCTGGAACCACTTGCCCGACTGGTTGGCCGGGCTGCCGTGGGTCAGGTGCCCGCCCGCCGCCAGGTCCATGCCCAAGAACTTGTCGCCGGGCTGAAGCAGGCTGAAGAACACCGCCTGGTTGGCCTGGGCGCCGGAGTGCGGCTGGACGTTAGCGAAGGCGCAGCCGAACAGCTGCTTGGCCCGCTCCTGCGCCAGCCGCTCGACGTCGTCGACGAACTCGCAGCCGCCGTAGTAGCGCCGGCCGGGATAGCCCTCGGCGTACTTGTTGGTCAGCACCGAGCCCTGCGCCTGCAACACCGCGCGCGAGACGATGTTCTCCGAGGCGATCAG
>DASPKD010000202.1:0-14570 GCA_035628275.1 Caulobacteraceae bacterium
CGAGAACGCCGAGTACCACGCGGCCAAGGAACGCCAGGGCTGGATCGAGGGCCGGATCGCCGAGATCGAGGACAAGATCAGCCGCGCCCAGGTGATCGACGTCACCAAGCTGTCCGGCAAGCAGGTCAAGTTCGGCGCCACCGTCACCGTGGTCGACGAGGACACCGAGGAGGAAGCCACCTACCAGGTCGTGGGCGAGCACGAGGCGGACGTGAAGTCCGGCCGCATCTCCCTGACCTCGCCGCTGGCCCGCGCCATGATCGGCAAGGAGGTCGGCGACGTGGTCGAGGTCAACACCCCGGGCGGCGTGAAGGCCTACGAGATCCTCAAGGTCGAGTGGCGCTGAGCCGGGCGGGCTGAGCGCCGGGTGGCCGATCTCCCGACAATCGACGCCGGACGGCCGCTGGAGATCTGGGCGGTCTCGGACGGCCGCGCCGGCATCGAGAACCAGGTGCTGGGCCTGTCGGAGGCGATCGCGCGCCTGGCGCCGGCCCGGATCACGCCCAAGCGCCTGCGCTTCCAGCCGCGCTGGGACCGCCTGCCGACGGCGCTGAAGCTCAATCCCCGCAAGCTGCTGGATCCGGCCTCCGACGTCGTGGAGCCGCCGTGGCCCGACCTGTGGATCGGCGCCGGCCGCGCGGCCGTTCCGTTCGCCCTGCGCCTGAAACGCTGGAGCAAGGGCGAGACCTTCGTCGTCCAGGTGCAGGACCCCCGCTGGCCGCCGCAGATGTTCGACGTGGTCGTGCCGCCGCGCCACGACCGCGTCCACGGCGACAACCTGGTCGAGATCACCGGCTCTCCCCATCGGGTGACGGCGGAGAAGCTGGCGGCCGAGTACGAGCGCTTCCGCGAGCGGATCGAACCCCTGCCGTCGCCGCGGGTGGCGGTGCTGATCGGCGGCAAGTCCAAGGCCTTCGACATGAGTCCCGAGCGCGCGGCCAAGACCGCCGCCGAGATCGGCCTGGCGGTCGAGACCGAGGGCGGGTCGCTGCTGATGACCTTCTCGCGCCGCACCCCCGCCCGCGCCCGCGCCATTCTGAAGTCGCGGCTGGAGGACCTGCCCGGGATCGTCTGGGACGGGACCGGCGACAACCCCTACTTCGCCTTCCTGGCCGCCGCCGACTACGTGCTGGTCACCGAGGATTCCACCAACATGGCCGCCGAGGCCGCTTCGACCGGCAAGCCGGTGTTCATCGTCAAAATGGACGGCGACAGCCTGAAGTTCAGGCGCTTCCACGAGGAGTTGGAGCGGCTGGACGCCGCCCGTCCGTTCGGCGGGCAGCTGTACCGGTGGGAGTACGAGCCGCTGCGCGAGACCGAGCGGGCGGCGGCGGAGATCCTGCGGCGCTGGCGCGACCGCGCGGCGGCTCGCGCCTGACCGGAATCGCACCTAGATAGACGCCATGTCCACGCCCCGCTCCGTTCGTGTCGCCGTCGTCGGCTCAGGCCCCGCCGGCTGGACCGCCGCCATCTACGCCGCCCGCGCCTTGCTCCATCCCGTGGTGATCTGCGGCCTCCAGCCCGGAGGCCAGCTGACCATCACCACCGACGTGGAGAACTATCCGGGCTTCGCCGACGTGATCCAGGGTCCCTGGCTGATGGACCAGATGCAGGCCCAGGCGCAGCACATGGGGACCGAGATGGTCCACGACGTGGTGGTCGAGGCCGACCTGTCCAGCCGCCCATTCCGGCTGGTCTGCGACAGCGGCCAGGTGTTCCTGGCCGAGACCCTGATCATCTCCACCGGCGCCCAGGCCAAGTGGCTGGGGCTGCCGTCGGAGGAGCGGTTCAAGGGCTTCGGCGTCTCGGCCTGCGCCACCTGCGACGGCTTCTTCTACAGGGGCAAGCCGGTGGCGGTTATCGGCGGCGGCAACACCGCGGTCGAGGAGGCGCTGTTCCTGACCAAGTTCGCGTCTAAGGTCACCCTGGTTCATCGCCGCGACGAACTGCGCGCCGAGCGCATCCTGCAGGAGCGCCTGTTCGCCGATCCGAAGATCGAGGTGATCTGGGACACCGCCCTGGAGGAGGTCGTGGGGACCGAGAACCCGCTGGGCGTGACCGGAGCGCGGCTGCGCAACCTGAAGACCGGCGAGGCGTCGGAGATCGCCGTGGACGGCGTGTTCGTCGCCATCGGCCACGCCCCCTCGTCGGAGCTGTTCCGGGGCCAGCTGGAGACCAACGAGGGCGGGTACCTGAAGGTGAAGCCGGGCTCGGCCGCGACCGCGATCGAAGGCGTGTTCGCCGCCGGCGACGTCACCGACGACGTCTACCGCCAGGCGGTGACCGCGGCCGGCATGGGCTGCATGGCCGCGCTCGAGGCGGTGCGTCTGCTGGCCGAGGAGGACCACGCCCGCGCCCACAAGCCGATCACGCATAAGGAAGCCGAGAAGATCGGCGCCTGGGACTGAAACGCGAACGGCGCGCCCCTTGCGGAGCGCGCCGTCGCTTGACCGAGCTGGCTACTAGAACCGGCGGACGTAGGAGATCGTCCACATGTCGGCCTCTCCGCCGTCGTCGAAGTCGTGGCGCGTCCAGTCGCCGCGCAGGCCGTTGGCGCCGTCCCAGAACCACTGAGCGCCCACGCCGTAGTTGAAGCTCTGGTCGCTGCCCGAGGCGCTGGCGCCCGGGCCTTCGATCTCGATCTCGGCCGTCCCGACGCCGACGCGCCCGAACACGTCGAAGGTTTCTCCGACCGGCAGATAACCGACCGCGTATGCGGCCAGCTGGTGCTTCAGCTTGGCGCTGAGACCGCCGCCGAGATCGGCGTCGTTGACGCCGATGGATCCTTCGACCTCGGCTCCGAACACCGAGCCGAACCGACCGCCGAAGCGGCCCGTGACGGCTCCGAGGTCGGCGTCGTCGTCTTCGGCCGAAAGGTTCGAGTATCCGACGGAGCCGTACCAGTTGTTGCCGGCGTCTTGGGCCAGAGCCGGCGTGGCGGCGAGCGCGACGAGCGCGGCCGTGGCGAGCGCGATTTTCTTCATGATGTCCAACCTTTGTTGAAGCGGATCCCGTCCCAGCCCTTACAGGCGCTTCAAACCGCCCCGCGCTCGACCTGTTCCCCCCTGGGCGACATCTTTCGAGCCGGAAAGAAGGAGGCGTGATCTTTTTGCGACCCTTTGCCTTCGTTCCGGCGCCGACTCGTAAGTAGAACGTCGTTCGGGGAACTGCGGAGCTTTCGCCGGGTTCTCGCGTTTGTGTGTGGCGTGCGGTCCGACGGGGCCGCGCCCTCGGGACGGGAAGAGCTTGGCACGGTTACGGCTCGCGCTCGCCGCTTCGGCGGCCCTCGGCGCCCTGGCGTGGATGACGCCGGGAAACGCGCGCGCGGACGATCCCAAGGCGGTGATCGAGGGCGTCGAGGACGAGGACCTGCGCGAGCGGCTGGCACGGGCGGTCGGCGAGACCGAGCGCCCGCCCCAGACCCGGTTTCAGGCCCGCCGCCGCGCCGCCGACGCGGCCCAGGACGTGATCGCCGTGCTGCGCTCGGAGGGCTACTACGCCCACGTGGTCGAGCCGGACGTCGCCGAGGCCGATCCGCCCACGCCGGTGGTCCGGGTCACACCCGGGCCGCGGTTCAGGATTTTCGGCCCGCAGGTCGAATGGCTGGATCCACCGGCCACGTCCGACGCTCAGACCGCCGCCAAAGCGGCCATGGAACTGGCCGAGGGCGAGCCCGGCCGCGCCGCCGACGTGATCGCCGCAGAGGGCCGCATCGTCGCGGCGCTCAGCACCCGCGGCTACGCCGACGCCAAGGCGGGCGAGCGGCGGGTGGTGGTCGATCACGCCGACTCCACCGTGCGCCCGACCTACCGCATCGACTCCGGCGACCTCGTGCGGCTGAACGGGATCGAGCTGAACACCGAGGGCCGCACCAACCGGCGCTGGCTGCAGGCCCTCGCTCCCTGGAAGGTCGGCGAGGTCTACGACCCCGAGGATGTGGCGGAGCTGGAACGCCGCCTGCTGGACACCAACGTCTACAGCACCGTCACCGTCGCCCTTTCCCCGCCGAGTTCGACCAACGCCCAAGGACACCGTCCGGTGATCGTCAGCCTGGCCGACCGGCCGCGGCGGACGCTGGAGGCGGGCGTCGGCTGGTCCACCAGCGAGGGCTTCGGCCTGGACGCCCTGGTCACCTGGTACAACCGCTTCGGCCGGGCCGACACGCTGCAGACCGAGCTGCGCCTGGCGCAGATCGAAAGCCGGCTCGGCGTGGAGCTTCAGGTCCCGCACTGGCGGCGGCCCGCCCGCACCCTGACGCTAGGGGCCGAGATATTCAACGAGGACACCCCGGCCTACGACCGCTTGGGCGCCCTGCTGCGGGCGGACCTGCGCCAGCGGGTGGGCAAGACCTCCTTCTTCACCTACGGCGCATCGCTGGAGGCCAGCCGTAACGAGGAACTGGGCTTTGATCCCGTCACCTCCGAGCGCATCCCGATTCAACGGGAACTGGCGATCCTGACCGGCATCGCCGGGCTGTCGCTGGATCGCTCCGACGATCCGCTGGACCCCCGCCGCGGCTGGCGGGTGAACGCCGAGGCGCAGCCGACCGCCATAGCCGGCGACGACAACGTCTACTTCCTGCGCGCCCAGGCCCAGGGCACGATCTACGTGCCATTGCAGGACGAGGCCAAGACGGTCGCGGCCGGGCGGCTGCGGCTGGGCTCGGTCCTCGGCGGGTCGATCCCCGAGGTGCCGACCGCCAGGCGGTTCTTCTCCGGCGGCGGCGGTTCGGTGCGCGGCTACGAGTACCAGGGGATCGGCCCGCGCCTGCCCGACGGCACCCCCCGGGGCGGCCTGTCGCTGGTCGAAAGCACGCTGGAGGTCCGCCACCGCTTCACCGAGCGCTGGGGCGGCGTGGCCTTCCTCGAAGGCGGCGCGGTCGGCGAGGAGCAGTATCCCGACTTCGGCGACATCCGCCTGGCCGCGGGCGTGGGCGTGCGCTTCCACCTGCCGTTCGGCCCGGTGCGCGCCGACGTGGCCGTGCCCCTGAACCCCGACGAGGGTCAACCGGCCTTCCAGGTCTACATCAGCATCGGACAGGCGTTTTGACCGAGGACCGGCCAGTCGCGGAGAAGAGGCGCAGGCGGCGCGGGGTCCTGTTCTGGACGCTGCTGGCGCTGGGCATGATCGCCGCCCTGCTGCTGACCTTCGCCCTGCTCGGGCGTTACGGCGTGCTGTCGCCGGCCGGTCGGGACGTGGTCTCGACCTTCGTCAACGGTAAGAAGCTGGGCCGCTACGGGCGCATCAACGTCTACGGCCTACGCGGCGACCTGTGGAGCGACTTCACCCTGGAGCGGGTGACGGTGACCGACGCCAAAGGCGTGTGGCTCGACGCGCGCAACGTACGGGTCGACTGGACCTACGCCTCGCTGCTGCGCCGCCGTTTCCACGCCGACCTGATCGACGCCCAGAAGGTCACCCTGATCCGCAGGCCCGAGGTCGAGCCGAGCGTCGAGCCGCCCAAGCCCCTGCCGCTGACCATCGACATCGACCGGTTCGAGGCCGACGTCGAGCTGCTGGCGGGCTTCAGCAAGGAGTACGGCCGCTGGACCTTGACCGGCGAGACCGAGCTGGACCGCGCCGGGCGCAAGCAGGCCAAGGTCCGCGCCGCCAGCCTGAACCGCAAGGGCGACTACCTGCTGGCCGACGTGGATCTGGGCGGTCCCAAGGGGATGAAGATCAACGCCGAGGCGTTCGAGGCGGCGGGCGGGGCGCTGGCCGGCGCCTTCGGCTTCTCGCCCGACCGGCCTTTCAGCGCCGTGATCCGTACCGACGGCGAGATGACCGACGCCAAGTTCCACGCGGTGGTGAAGACCGGCGACTTCGTGCCCCTGATCGCGTCGGGCGCCTGGAACAAGGAGGGGCTGCAGGCCACCGGGCGGATGGCCTTCGGCGCCTCGGACCTCCTGACCCCCTTCGCCGAGCGGCTGGGCGCCGAGGCCCGCTTCGGCGTCGCCGCCCGCCGCTCGACCACCGGCCGCTACGGCCTGGGCTGGAACGTCGAGGCCGACAACCTGTCCTCCCGCGCGCGGGGCCTGATCGATCCCAAGACCCGCGCGACGGTGGGCGGCGTGCGCATCGACGTGTCCACGCCGTCGCTGTCGCGCCTGGTGCAGAAGCAGGTGGCGGGACCGGCGCGGTTCCAGGGCGAGTGGAGGGGCGATCCGGCGAACTGGACGGTTTCCGGCGACACGTCCTTCGCCCAGGTGGTGGCCGGCGACGCCTACCGGCTGGGCCGCGCCTCCGGCCCGGTGAAGGTGACCTTCGCCAAAGGGCGCTACGACGTGGACGCGGCGCTGAAGGGAACCGGCGGAACCGGCTCCGGCGTCATCCCCGGTCTGTTGGGTGCGCGGCCCGAAGCCGAGGTCCAGCTGACCCGCATGGCTGACGGAAGGCTGCTGCTGGAGCGGTTCGAGGCGACCGGCTCGGGTCTGCGGATGTCCGGCAAGGGCGGGCGCACCGTCACCGGCGGGCTCGGCTTCCAGGGCCGCGCAACTCTGACCAACTTGTCGCTGATCCGGCGCGGCGCCGGCGGCGAGCTGAACGGGACCTGGCGTGCGTCCCAGACCCGCGCCGGCCGCCCCTGGAGCTTCGGCTTCGACGCGCGCGGCCGCCGCTTCGCCACCGGCATGGGTCAGCTCGACCGGCTGCTCGGCGCCTCGCCCAGGCTCCAGGCGGACGGCTCGCTGGACGCCGGGCGGCTGGCGGTCAGCAAGGCGTCGCTCACCGGCAAGGCCGGACGGCTGAACGGGCGGGGGCTGATCGGCCTGGGCGGCGGCGACCTGCGGCTCAAGCTCGACTGGGCGGCCAAGGGACCGTTCGCCGCCGGTCCGGTGGAGATCGCCGGCGACGCTCGCGGCTCCGGCTCGCTGACCGGCTCCATCACCCGGCCGCGGCTGGACCTGCGGGCCTTCTTCGACGAGCTGGATCTCGGCCCGCTGGTGCTGACCAAGTCGGACCTGTTCCTGACCTTCCGCAAGAACCGCAACGTCTCCGACGGCCGCATCGTGCTGACCGGCGGCAGCGCCTACGGCCCGGCGAAAGCGGTGTCCAACTTCCGTTTCGCTCCCGACGGCGTGCGCCTGAGCGACCTGCTCGTGAACGCCGGCGGAGTGCAGGCTCAGGGCTCGGTGGCGCTGCGCCGGGGAGCGCCGTCCAGCGCGGATTTGACCTTCGCCGCGGGACCGGGCGCCTTCCTGCAGAGCGGCACGGCCAGCGGCTACGTGCGCATCACCGACGGCCCGGCGAACGCCGGTGCGGCGGTGGACGTGACCGGCCAGAACGTGCGCCTGCGGGGATCGGGCATGCTGTTCCGGCGCATCCGCCTGAACGGCCAAGGCACTCTGGGACGCCTGCCGTTCACCGTCGACGCCGACGTGGCCGGGGCCAACCCGATCCGCTTCGCCGGAAACGGCGTCTATTCCCGCGTCGGTCGCGCCCAGAGCGTGGCCCTGAACGGCCAGGGCAGCGTGCGCGGCGTCGCCTTCAGCACCAACCAGCCGCTGGTGGTCGCCCTGTCGCCGCAGGGGCGCAAGCTGAACGCCGACTTGACCGTCGGCGGCGGACGCTTGACCGCCGACGCCTCTCAGGCCGGCCAGACCCTGACCGCGCGCGCGGCGCTTGACGGGGTCAGCCTGCGCGCCCTGCACGAGGACCTTGACGGCCGCATCGACGCCACCGTGGCCCTGAACGGGCGCGGCGGGCGGCTCGACGGCACGGCCGACGCGCGGCTCGACGACGCGCGGGCGCGCGGCACGGGTCCGCAGATGGCGGTCGACGGCACGGTGCGCGCGGTGCTGGCCGACGATCGCCTGCGCCTCACCGCCTCGGCCCTGGACCAGGGAGGGGTGCGCGCGAACGCCGATGTGCTGCTGCCGGTGATCGCCTCGGCCGCCCCGCTGCGGCTGGCGGTGGAGCGCACCAGGCCGATGAGCGGCAGCTTCGACCTTCAGGGCGAGGTCGCCCCGGTCTGGAACCTGTTCTACGGCGGCGAGCGCAGCCTGGCCGGTCGTCTGAACGCGCGCGGCACGCTCGCTGGCAGCCTGAACGCGCCCCAGGTCGAGGGTTTCGCCGCCATGCAGGGCGGCCGCTTCGAGGACTTCGGCACCGGCCTGACCCTGCGCGATCTGAACACCGAGGTCGAGTTCGACTCCGGCTCGGCGGTGGTGCGGAGCTTCTCGGCGACCGACGGCGAGGGCGGCGCGATCAACGGCGAGGGGCGCATGAACCTGCGCGCCGGCGGGTCCTCCACCTTCACCCTGAACCTTCGCCAGTTCCAGGCCATCGACAACAACATCGCCACAGCCAAGGTCTCGGGCCCGGTGACCCTGACCCGCGCGACCGACGGCAAGCTGGCGGTGGTCGGCCGCTTGCGGGTGGACCGGGCCGACATCGCGCCGAACCCGATCGGGCGTTCGGGCGTGGTGCAGATGAACGTGGTGGAGATCAACAAGCCGGGCGCGGACGAGGCCGACCTGCAGCCGCCGCGTGCGCCTGGACCCGGCGTGGCTCTGGACGTCACCCTCGACGCCCCGCGCAGCATCTATGTCGAGGGCCGCGGCCTGGATGTCGAAATGGCGCTGGACGCCCACGTCGGCGGGACAACGAACCGGCCGATCCTGACCGGCGAGGCGAGGGTGGTGCGCGGCGACTTCCAGTTCGCCGGCAAGCGCTTCGTCTTCGACCAGCGCGGCACGGTCACGCTCAGCAGCAACCCGCGCGACATCCGGCTGGACCTGCGGGCGGTGCGCGAGGACCCGACCCTGACCGCCATCATCCGCGTTCGCGGAACCGCGGCCGAGCCCGAGATCACCTTCGGCTCCGAACCGGCCCTGCCGCAGGACGAGATCCTGGCGCAGGTGCTGTTCGGCCGCTCCGCCTCGCAGCTCTCGGGCCTGGAAGCGGCGCAGCTGGCGGCCTCGGTGGCGTCGCTGGCGGGCGGCGGCGGCGGCTTCGACGTGTTCGCCAACCTGCGCGAGTTCGCAGGCCTGGACCGGCTGACGTTCGGCGGCGGCCAGTCGGGCATGACCGTCGCGGGCGGCAAGTACATCAGCGACGACGTCTATCTGGAGCTGATCGGCGGCGGCCAGGAAGGCCCGGCGGTGCAGGTCGAATGGCGCGCCCGCCGCAACGTCTCGGTGATCTCGCGCATCACCGGCCAGGGCGGCGCCAAGCTGGCGGTCCGCTGGCGGCGCGAGAAGCGTTGAGCCGGAGGGGCGCGCGAGGCTAGCATCCGCAACGCATGCGGATTCTCCCCGAAGACACCACCGTGCTCGACGCCTTGGGCGATCGGGAGGCCGAGATCGTCGGCCGCGCCGTCGACTGGTGCGGGGTCAACTCCGGCAGCCGCAACCTGGAGGGCCTGGAGCGCCAGCGCGCCCTGCTAGAGGCGGTGCTGACCCGCCTGCCGGGAGAAGTCGAGAACCGCCCGCTGAACCCCTCTCCGGAAGTCGGCGCCGACGGCGTGGTGCGCGAGCAGCCGCACCCGGCCGCCTTGCTGCTGACCGTGCGGCCCGAGGCGCCGGTGCAGGTGGTGCTGACCGGCCACTACGACACCGTTTACCCGGAAGGCAGTCCGTTCCAGACGGTGCGCACGCGCGGGGACGGCGCTCTGTGGGGTCCCGGGATCGCCGACATGAAGGGCGGGATCAGCGTCATGCTGGCGGCGCTGGAGGCGTTCGAGGCGCACCCGGCCAAGGGGCGCGTCGGCTATAGCGTGCTGCTGTCGCCGGACGAGGAGATCGGCTCGACCGGATCGGCGCCGCTGCTGGCGGAGCTGGGCGCGTTGGGCCACGTCGGCCTGACCTACGAGCCGGCGATGGGCGACGGGGCCTTGGCCTCCGGGCGCAAGGGGTCGGGCAACTTCCACCTGGTGGTGAAGGGCAAGAGCGCCCACGCGGGCCGAGACTTCGCCAGCGGCCGCAACGCCGTCGCCGGCGCCGCCCAGCTCGCCGCCTCCCTGCACGCCCTGAACGGCGAGCGCGAGGGCGTCACCGTCAACGTCGCCTCCATCGCCGGCGGCTCGCCGCTGAACGTGGTGCCCGACACCGCTGTCGTCCGCTTCAACGTGCGCGTCCCGGACCAGGACGCCGCCGCCTGGATCGACCGGGAGATCGACAGGGTGGCCGCCGCCGCCGCCGTGTTCAAGGGCCTGAGCGTGCACCGCCACGGCGGTTTCACCCGCCCGGCAAAGCCCTTCGACGCCGGCCAGCAGGCGCTGTTCGAGGCTGTGAAACAGGCCGGCGCCCTGCTCGGCCAGACGGTGCTGTGGCGGCCCTCCGGCGGGGTGTGCGAAGGCAACAACCTCTACGCCGCGGGCCTGCCGAACGTGGACACCCTGGGCGTGATCGGGGGCGACATTCACAGCGAGACCGAGTACGCGTGGCCGCAAAGCTTCGTCGAGCGCGCGCGGCTGTCGGCCGTGCTGCTGATGAAGCTGGCTTCGGGCGAGATCGACGCCCCCGGCCTGAAAGCCCTTCGGGCGCAAAGCTAGGAGCCTTCATGCTCGTGGTCCGACCGGCGGGTCCCGCCGACCTCGACGCCCTGTTCGAACTCGCCGTCCTTTCCGGCCCGGGCTTCACCAGCCTGCCGGAGGACGAGCAGACCCTGCGCGAACGTCTGGACTGCTCGCGCGCCAGCTTCGCAGGCGAGCTGAACCCGCTGGAGTGCTGGTACAGCCTGATGCTGGAGGACACCGAGACCGGCCAGGTGGACGGGGTCGCCGGGGTCAAGGCGGCGGTCGGGCTGAAGCGGCCGTTCTTCTCCTTCCGGGTGGTGGGCCTGTCGCAGTTCTCCTCGATACTGACCCTGCGCTTCGACCACAAGGCGCTGGTGCTGGTGAACGAGTGCGCCGGCTGGTCGGAGGTCGGCTCGTTGTTCCTGAAGGCCGAGCGGCGCCAGGGCGGCGCGGGCCGGCTGCTGGCCCAGTCGCGCTACATGCTGATCGCGTCGGAGCCCCAGCGCTTCGCCGAGATGGTGCTGGCGGAGCTGCGCGGCTGGTTCGAGGAGGACGGCTCCTGCCCGTTCTGGGAACACGTCGCCCAGAAGTTCTTCCGCATCCCGTTCGGCGAGGCCGACCGGATGAGCGCCTCCACCGACGGCCAGTTCATCCTGGACCTAGCGCCGCGCCATCCGATCTACGTCGAGGTCCTGCCCGAGCCCGCCCGCGCCGTGATCGGCCGGGTGCACAAGGACGGCGAGGCCGCCAAGGCCCTGCTGCAGCGCGAGGGTTTCCGCGAAACCGGCCTGATCGACATCTTCGACGCCGGCCCGACCGTCGCCTGCGTCCGCGACGACATCCGCACCGTGCGCGAGAGCCGACGCCTGCGCGTCGAGATCGCACGGGGCGGCGCCGACACGGACACGCCGGTGCTGGCCTCGGTCGACGGCATCGAAAACTTCCGCGCCACCCGCGCGCCGGTCGCGACCGACGAGGAGCGCGCCTATCTGACGGCGGAGATCGCGGACGCGCTGAGGGTGCGCGAGGGCGACGCAGTGAGGATCAGGGCGTGAACGGACGACACTTCATCGGCGGCCAGTGGCGCGACGGCGCGGGCGGGCGGTTCGCCTCCACCGATCCGGCGACCGGCGAGACCGTCTGGTCCGGCCCGGCGGCGACGCCGCACGAGGTCGCCGCCGCCGTCCAGGCCGCCCGCGCCGCCTTCGACGATTGGGCGGAGCGCCCGGCCGAGCAGCGCGTCGAGGTGATGCAGCGCTACAAGGCCGTGCTGGTCGAGCGCGCCGCCCCCTACGCCGAGGCCCTGTCGCGCGAGACCGGCAAGGCGCTTTGGGAGACCAAGGCCGAGCTGGCGTCCATGGCCGGCAAGGTGGATATCTCGATCCGCGCCTACGCCGAGCGCACGGGCCTGCGCCAGGCCGACACGGCCTTCGGCCGCGCGGTGCTGCGGCACAAGCCGCACGGGGTGGCGGCGGTGCTGGGCCCCTACAACTTCCCCGGCCACCTGCCGAACGGCCACATTGTGCCGGCCCTGCTGGCCGGCGACACGGTAGTGTTCAAGCCCTCCGAGGAGACGCCCCTGGCGGGCCAGCTGCTGGTCGAGGCGCTTGAGGCGGCGGGCGTGCCGGCCGGCGTGGTCAACCTGGTGCAAGGCGCGCGCGACACCGGCGCGGCCCTGATCGACCAGCCGATCGACGCCCTGCTGTTCACCGGCTCGGCCCAGGCGGGCGACTTCTTCCGCCGCAAGTTCGCCGACGACCCGCACGTGATGCTGGCGCTGGAGCTCGGCGGCAACAACCCGCTGATCGTCTGGGACGGGGGCGAGGCGGAAGCGGTCGCCTCGCTTGTGGTTCAGTCCTCCTACGTCACCACCGGCCAGCGCTGCTCCTGCGCGCGGCGGCTGATCGTGCCGCGGGGCGCCGAGGGCGACCGCATCATCGAGGCGGTGGCCGCCCTGGCCGAGCGGCTGACCATCGCTGCCTGGAACGCCGATCCCGAGCCCTACATGGGGCCGCTGATCTCCGCCCGCGCCGCGCAAGGAGCGCACGAGCGGGCGCGCGGCCTGGTCGAGCGCGGCGCGCGGCCGGTGCGGCCGTTTACGGCCGTCGAGGGCCTGTCCGAGGCTTTCGTCGGCCCCGCCCTGTTCGACATGACCGACGCGCGCGACGTGCCGGACGAGGAGATCTTCGCCCCGGTGCTGCAGGTCTATCGAGCCGCCGACTTCGACGCGGCGATCGCCCGCGCCAACGACACCCGCTACGGCCTGTCGGCGGGGCTGATCTCCGACGACGAGGCGAAGTGGCGGCGCTTCCTGGCGAAGAGCCGCGCCGGCGTCGTCAACTGGAACCGCCCGACCACCGGCGCCGCCGGCGACATGCCGTTCGGGGGCCTCGGCGCATCGGGCAACCATCGACCGAGCGCCTACTACGCGGCCGACTACTGCGCCTATCCGGTGGCCTCCTTCGAGGCCGACGGCGTGCGCTCGATCCTGGGCGAGATGAAGGGGGTGCGGGCGTGAGCCCCGCCGTCGAAACCAACGCCGACGGCCTGGTCGGGCCGACCCACTCCTACGCGGGCCTGAGCCCCGGCAACCTCGCCAGCGAGACCAACCGCGGCGAGGCGTCGAACCCGCGCGCGGCGGTGTTGCAGGGACTGGCCAAGATGAAGCGGCTGGCCGACCTCGGCGTGCCGCAGTTCGTGCTACCGCCGCACGACCGGCCGCTGGTCCCGTTCCTGCGCGCGCAGGGCTGGACGGGCGCCGACGCCCAGGTCGTCGAGGCCGCCTGGCGCGACGCCCCCGCCATCGCCGCCGCGGCGTTCTCCGCCTCGTCGATGTGGGCCGCCAACGCGGCGACGGTGACGCCTTCGGCCGACAGCGCCGACGGCCGGGTGCACTTCACCCCCGCGAACCTCGTCTCCAACCTGCACCGCAGCCTGGAGCCGGCGCAGACCACGGCGGCGCTGAAGCGCCTGTTTCCCGACGCGCGCCGGTTCGCGGTGCACGATCCTTTGCATCCGGTCGGCCATTTCGGCGACGAGGGCGCGGCCAACCACGTGCGCCTGGCCGCCGAGCACGGCGCGCCCGGCGTCAACCTGTTCGTCTGGGGCCGCGAGGCGTGGGAGGACTGGCAGGGCCGCTATCCCGCCCGCCAGACGATGGAGGCCAGCCACGCCGTCGCCCGCCGCCACGGGGCGGGCCGTCCGGTGTTCGCCCGCCAGGCCCGCGCCGCCATCGACGGCGGCGCTTTCCATAACGACGTGGTCTGCGTGGGCACGCGCACGGCCCTGCTGTTCCACGAGCAGGCGTTCGAGGACAAGGCCGGCGCGTTGGAGGCGATCCGCCGCGCCGCCGAGGGCCTGTTCCAGCCCGAGTTCGTCGAGATCGCGACGGCCGACCTGCCGTTCGCCGACGCCGTCGCCTCCTACCTGTTCAATTCCCAGCTGCTGGTGCTGCCGGGCGATGATCGGCTGGTGCTGCTGGCCCCGACCGAAACCGAGGAGAACCCGCGCGCGCACGCCGCCGCCCAGGCGCTGGTGACGTCCAACGGCCCGATTGGCCGGGTCGAGTACGTTGACGTCAAGCAGAGCATGAAGAACGGCGGCGGCCCCGCGTGCCTGCGCCTGCGCGTGGTGCTGACCGAGCAGGAACTGCGCAGCGTCAACGGCTTTCAGCGCCTGAACGACGGCCTGCACGCCCGCCTGACCGAGTGGGCGCAGCGCTGGTACCGCGATCGACTGCAACCCGCCGACCTGCGCGACCCCGCCTTGCTCGACGAGAGCCGCAACGCCCTGGATCAGCTCACCGCCATCCTGAATCTGGGCTCCGACTTCTACCCGTTCCAGAAGTAGGTCGAGCCGCTCGCCTCGGGGCTAGATGTCCAGCGTCCGCGCCTCTTCCGGCAGCATGATCGGCACGCCGTCTCGGATCGGATAGGCGAGCTTCGCCCCGCGGCTGACTAGTTCGGCCTTCTCGCGGTCGTACTCCAGCGGCCCCTTGGTCACCGGGCACACCAGGATCTCCAGCAGGCGCGGATCGACGGCGGGCTGGATCGGGTCTTCGACGGTCGGCTGGTCGGTCATGGCGTCACTGTACCGAGGGCGGGCCGCTCTCGGA
>DASPKD010000203.1:0-28744 GCA_035628275.1 Caulobacteraceae bacterium
GACATGGGTGAGACAACCGTGACGATTCCGCCGCTCCGTCATGGAGCGGCCAAACTTCCGTTCGAGGTTTAAGGTCGCGGTCGTCGGGCCGCAACCGCCGCCGTCCTTTTGCAGGAGCTTCGCGTGAGTTCGCTGGTCCGCCTCATGATCATCGCCGCGACGGCGCTCGGGACCGGCTCGGCCACGGCCCAGACCTTCCAGTCGGCTCCGCCCTCGGCGCTCGGCTATTCGGCCTCGTCCGTCAGCGCCAACGACGCATCGCTGCTGGCCGAGGCCTTGCGCGCGGTGCGCTCCGGAGACCTCGAGCGCGCCTCTTCGCTGCGCGACCAGATCAGCGATCCCGTCGCCCAGCGCATTGTCCGATGGGCCGCGGTGGACGCCCAGCCGAGCAGCCTGGCGCCGTTCGAGCTGGAGACCGCCCGCCGCGATTTCTGGGGCTGGCCGCGGGGCGACGCGCGCCAGGCCTCGGCCGAGCGCGGGCTGGAGCGGGCCTCTTACCCCGCCGACCGGGTGATCGCCTGGTTCGACGGCGCGCCGCCGAGCACCGCGGCCGGGGCCATGGCCCTTGCTTCCGCCTTGCAGGCGACCGGCAAGACCGCCGAGGCGCAGGCGCTGATCCGGTCCTGGTGGCGCGACCGCTCGTTCGAGCTGGACGTGCAGGAGCGGATGCTGGCCCGCTACGCCTCCTGGCTGACCCAGGACGATCACACCAAGCGGCTGGACACCCTGCTGCTCGGTCCGCAGGGACCCGCCACCCAGGCGATGATGAGCCTGGTCCCGGCCGACTGGCGCGCCCTGGCCGAGGCGCGCATCGCGCTGCGCAACGAGGCCGACGACGCGAGCGAAAAGTTCAACCGCGTGCCGGGCTCCGTCGTCGCCGACCCCGGCCTGGCGCTGGAGCGGGCGCGATACCTGCGCAAGCGCGGGCTGGAGACGCTGGGTTACGGCCTGGTGGCCCGCTTCCCCGCCGCCCCGACCCACGTCGAGGGCCAGGACCTGCTGTGGACCGAGCGGCGGCTGTACATGCTGTCGGCGCTGAAGGCGCGCGACTGGCGCACCGCCTATGCGGCCATGAACAACCACGGCTACGAGCGCGGCGTGCGGCGGGCGGAGGCCGAGTTCTTCGCGGGGTGGATCGCGCTGCGCAAGCTGAACGACCCGGCGCTGGCGGCCAAGCACTTCGCCCTGGTGGCGGAGGCCGGCAGCACCCCGATCACCCAAGGCCGCGCCCTGTACTGGCAAGGCCGCGCGGCCGACGCGCGCGGCGACGCGGCGGCGGCCAAGGCGCACTATCTGGCGGGCGCGAAGAACTACACCACCTTCTACGGCCAGCTCTCGGCCGAGAAGGCTGGGCTGAACACCCTGACGCTCGGCAAGGATCCGGTTCCGACCGATGCCGACCGGCAACGGTTCGAGGGGCGCGAGCTGGTCAAGGCGGCGCGCATCCTGAAGCAGGCGGGCGAGAACGACCTATTCCGCGCCTTCGTCATGCATATCGACGACACCCTGCCCAACGCCGAAGAGGCCGCGCTGCTGCACGACCTGGCCAAGAGCTACGGCGAGCAGGATTTGGCCATGAAGGTGGTGAGAACCGCCGCCCAGCGCGGCTTCGTCCTGCCCGAGCGCGGCTATCCGATCGTGCAGCCGCCGGCGGTGTCCGGCGCGGCCGAGCCCGCCTACGTCCTCAGCATCAGCCGGCAGGAGAGCAACTTTTTCCCCGGAGCCCGGTCGCACGCTAACGCGCGCGGGATGATGCAGCTGCTGCCAGCCACCGGCCGCAGCGTGGCGCGGCGGATCGGCGTGGATTGGCGCGAGAGCGGCCTGTACGAGCCCGAGTACAACATGCGCCTGGGCTCGGTGTACCTGCAGGACATGATCGACCGCTTCCGCGGGTCCTATCCGATGGCGGCGGCGGCCTACAACGCCGGCCCCGGACGGCCGGAGACCTGGGCGGCGGACTGCGGCGACCCGCGCGGCGGCGGGACCGACCCGGTCGACTTCATCGAATGCATCCCGTTCTCCGAGACGCGAGATTACGTGATGCGGACCATGGAGACGCTGCAGATCTACCGCGCACGGCTGGCCGGCGGATCGGCGCCGCTGAACCTGTCGGCGGACCTGCGGCGCGGCGGCTACACGCCGCCGCCGCCCACCTGAAGCCTGCGCGCCGACAGCAGCGGTCCGTCGGGAGTGTCGATCCAGGCGGCGTCCAGATTGAAGACGTCCCGCAAGATATTGGACGCAAGCGCCTGAACCGGCTCGCCTTCCGACACGACCCGCCCCTGATGCAGCACCACCGCGCGATCGCAGAACCGGGCGGCGAGGTTCAGGTCGTGGACGGTGACCACGACCGTGCCGCCGTCGCGCGCATGATCGCGCAGGATCTCGAGCGTCAGCAGCTGCGCCTCCGGGTCCAGTCCCGCGGCGGGCTCGTCGACCAGCAGCAGAGGCGCGCGCGTGGCCAGCAGCCGCGCCAGCAGCACCCGCGCGCGCTCGCCGCCGGACATCTCGAACACCCCCCGGTCTTCCAGTCCGGCCAGGCCGACGCGGCCCAAGGCCTCGCGCCCGCGCGCCTCGGCCTCGTCCGGGGCGGCCGCGGCGGCGCCCAGGCTCGCCACGGTCAGGGCGTCGATCCCCCAGGCGAGGCGGCGGTCCTGGGGCAGGTAGCCGGCCAAGGCGGCGCGCTCGGCCGGCGGGATGCGGGCCGGATCGCGGCCGGACAGGCGGACGTCGCCCGCGTCGGGCCGGATCAGGCCCAGGGCCGCGCGCAGCAGGGTGGTCTTGCCGGCGCCGTTGGGACCGCAGACGGCGGTGATCGTCCCAGGCTCGAAAACGGCGGAGACCGTGTCCAGGGCCGTGCGGCCGCCGAGGCGCGCCGTGACGCCGTGGAGGGCGAGCGGGCTCACGTGCGCCAGCTCCGCGCCGCGCGCCAAGCGACCAAGCCGAACAGGGGCGCGCCGATCAGGGCGGTGAACACGCCGAGCTTCAGTTCCTGATCAGTCGGGACCAGCCGGGCGGTCAGGTCCGCCAGCACCAGCATCAGGGCGCCCGCGAGCGCCGAGGGAAGCAGCAGCCGGGACGGGTTCTCGCGCACCCAGGCCCGCACCAGGTGAGGCGCGGCAAGGCCGACGAAGCCGATCACCCCGGCCATGGCCACCGCCGCCCCGGTGGCCAGCGAGGCGGCGACCACCGCCAGCAGCTTCAGCCGCCGCATCGGCAGGCCGGTGGTGGCGGCGGTCTCTTCGCCCAACGTGAGCGCCAGCAAGCCCTTGCGGACGTGCAGGGCCAGAGCGACCGCGGCGGCCAGCGGGACCACGGTCCAGCCCACGTCGACCCAGCTGCGGTTCTCCACCGAGCCCAGCAGCCAGGACAGCACCTCGGCGGTGGCGATCGGGGTCGGCGACAGGTTGAACACCAGGGCGGTGACCGCGCCGGCGAAGCTCGACAGCGCCACCCCGAACAGGATCAGCGCCTCAGGCTCTGGAAACCGGGCGGCGAAAGCGACCAGCGCCACTCCACCCAGGCCCGCGCCCAGCAGGGCGGCGATCTCGACCGCACCGGGGACGACAGACAGCCCGACCACGATCGACAGGGCCGCTCCCAGCGCCCCGGTCGCCGATACGCCCAGCACGCCAGGGTCGGCCAGGGGGTTGCGCAGCAGGCCCTGCAGCAGGGCGCCCGAAAGCCCGAGGCACGCGCCCACCACCGCCGCCGCGACCGCGCGCGGCGCACGGATGCTCCACAGGATTTCTCCTGCAGCCGACGTGGGTTGCACCAGGGCGTGAAAGTACTGCGAGAAGCCGAGCGGCGTCTCGCCCAGCGAAACGGCCAGGGCGGTCGCAGCGAGCAGAGCCGCCGAGAGCGCCAGTTCGAGCGGGACCGAACGCCTCATCGGCGGGGCGCGGCGGCGGCCAGGCGCTCGGCGCCCTCGGCCGCGAACCAGGCGGGGCAGCCCAGCATCGATCCCGGCAGGGAAGCCGCCGCGCGGCTCCTGGCCAGCCGCCGGATCTGAGGGTGTCGCCCGCCGCCCCAGCGGTCGCGGCGGCTGGTGTCGAAGAAGCCGAGCACCAGCAGGCGCGGGGGCGTCAGCACCAGCCGTTCCAGCGACACCGGGCTGTAGCCCGGTCCGGCGACCGAGATCAGCCCCGCCGCCGCCATCATCGCGCCGACCAGCGTCCCCTCCCCGGCCGTGAAGCCACCGGGGGTCAGGTACAGCGCCCGCTCTCCGCGCCAGGCGCCGCGGCTGCGCGCCAGCCGGGCGTCCATGTCGCGGATCAGGGCCTCGCCCTGCGGCCTCCGGTCAAGCGCGGCGGCGACGCGGCGGACGTTGGCGCGCACGCCGTCGAAGTCGGCGGCCTCGTCGATCTGCACCACCCTCGCGCCCGAGGCCTCCAACCGGCGCACCAGCCGCGGGTCGCCGCCCCAGAAGCGCACCACCAGGTCGGGCCGCACCGCCAGCGCGGTCTCCAGCGTCGGCCGGCGCAAGGGCGCGCCGCGCGCCCGGCTCCGCAGCCAGGCGTCCTCGTCGTCGGCGCGGGGGGACAGGCCGGCGATCGTCTCGCGCGGCGCCAGCGCCAGCACGTACTGGTCGGCGCACTGGTCCAGCGACAGCACGCGCGGGGGCGCGGCCTGCACGTTCACGGCGACGGCGAGGCCCGCCGCCAGCAGCAGTCCCCCGACCGCGCGCCTCACCGCCGGATCGCGCCCTCGAACAGGCTGTCCAGCATGGACGCGGTCAGCGCCTCGCGCGGCGCCCAGGGGAAGTAGGGTTTGGTGATCAGCAGAGCGACCAGCCCGTGCGCCCCGGCCCACAGCGTCTGGGCGGCGGTGTCGGGATCGCCCTTCAGGCGGCCGGCGCGCGCGACCTCGGCCACGGTGGCCTCGAAGCTTTCGAACACCTGGATGCCGAGCTTCTGGGCGACTTCCTGCGCCCCTTCTCCAGCCTCGACCGGCCGGGTCAGGAACACCAGGCGGTAGGCGTTGGGGTTGTCGAGCGCGAAGGCCATGTAGGCCTCCAGCATCGCGCGGACCTTGGCGGCCGGCTCCAGCGCCTCGGCCTTGATCTCCAGGTGGCGGGCCATCAGCCGCTGGAAGGCGGTCTCGCAAATCTCCAGCAGGATCTCGCTCTTGTCGCGGAAGTGCATGTAGAGCGCCGTTGAGGACAGCCCCACCTCCTCGGCGATCTTGCGGATGGTGGCGCCCTCGTAGCCGCACTCCACGAAGATCCGCTCGGCCGCCTCGAGGATTTCGCCGCGACGCGCGTGCCCTTCGCCTTTGGGCTTGCGGGACGACTTCGCGGGCTTGATCAGAACGTCGGTCAACGGAGGACCTTTGCTTAACGCGCACCTGTGCGGCCCTGCATAGACCCGTTCAAGCGTCGGCGCGACTCCCCGCCGGACGCGAAATCGGAGCGCGGCCACGCTTCCACCGCAGGTTGCTTTCGGGTAACGCCGTTTTGCGGGCACGGTCCGGCCGCCGGGGGGCGGAATGGTTGGACGACAACAAGAAAACGCGCCCGCGCATGACGCCGCGCTGAGCGCACGGCGAACGGTCGGCCCGGTGCAAGGCGTTGTACTGGCCGGCCTTTGCGCCGCATCGGTGCTGGCATGGACCCGCGCCCCGTCGTCGGTCACGACCTTCGTCCACGTCGGCTTGTGGATGGGCTTCGCTTTGGCCAGCGCGCTCAGGGTGGCGGCCCTGACGCTGCGCCCGGCGCGGGAGGAGACGCCGGTCCAGCGCGGCGGCGCCCTGCCCCGCTACACGGTGATCGCGCCGCTGTACCGGGAGGGTGCGGTGGTCCCCCAGCTGATCGCCGCGCTCGGCGCGATCGACTACCCGCGTTCGCGGCTGGAGATCCTAATCGCGCTGGAAGCTGACGATCTGACCACCCTGGCGGCGGTGCGGGCCGCCGCCCCGCCGCCGAACGTCCGCGTCGTGATCGTCCCGCCCGGCCGGCCGCGAACCAAGCCCCGTGCGCTGAACCACGCCCTGGGGCAGGCGCGCGGCGAGTACGTGGTGGTCTACGACGCGGAGGACCGCCCCGATCCGAAGCAGCTGCGCGAGGCTGTACGGCGGTTCCGCGCAGGACCGCCCGAGCTCGCCTGCCTCCAGGCGCCGCTGCGGATCACCGCCGAGAAGCCGGGCTTCCTGCAAGCCCAGTTCGCCGCCGAGTACGCCGCCCTGTTCGAGGTGCTGCTGCCGGCGTTCGCACGGCTCGGACTGCCGTTCCCGCTTGGGGGCACCAGCAACCACTTCCGCGCCGGGACTCTGCGCGCGGTCGGCGGCTGGGACGCCTGGAACGTCACCGAGGACGCCGACCTGGGGTTTCGCCTGTGGCGCGCGGGGGGGAAGCTCGGCGTGCTGACCCGCCCGACCCTTGAGAGCCCGCCCCGCAACCTGCGCGAATGGCTCCCCCAGCGCGCCCGCTGGATCAAGGGTCACGTCCAGACCTGGCTGGTGCACATGCGCCGGCCCGCAGGACTCGGCTTCAGAGGCTTCGCGGCCCTGCAGGCGACGCTGGGCCTGGGCCTGCTATCCGCGATCGCCCACGCGCCGGTGGTGGCGGTGGTGCTGGCGGGTCTGCTGGTCACCGCCCTGCAGCGCGTGCCGCCGGTGGTCCCGCCGCCGGACCTCGGGCTGCTGGGCGTCGGCTGGACGGTGGCGGGCCTGCTCTGCGGCACGGCCCTGCGCCACACGGGCGGACGCTATCGCGTGCGGGACGCCCTGGCCGCGCCCTTCTACTGGTCCTTGCAGACCCTCGCCTTCCTCTACGCGGCGGTTCAGCTGATGCTTTCGCCGCACCACTGGGACAAGACCGACCACCAGCCGGTCGCCGCGCCCGCGTCCGACGCTGGACGCCTCGCCGCCTGACCCGGTAAGCGGAAGACATGCCGCCCCGCGTCGCCGAAGCTCCCGAGATCATGCGCACCCGCTCCTGGGGCGACTACGCCCTGCTGGACAGCGGCGACGGCAGGAAGCTGGAGCGCCACGGCCGCTTCACCGTGGTCCGGCCCGAGCCGCAGTGCTTCTGGGCGCCGGCGAAGCCCGAGCTGTGGACCAAGGCGGACGCGGTGTTCGACCCCGAGGACGAGGAGGAGGCCGGGCGCTGGCGCATGGCCCGTCCCACGCCGGAGAGCTGGAAGCTGGCCTGGGAGGACGTGCGTTTCCACGGTCGCCTGACCGCCTTCCGCCACCTGGCCTTCTTCCCCGAGCAGGCGGCCAACTGGACCTGGCTGCGCGAGCGGGTGGCGGGCCTGAACGCGCCGCGCGTGCTCAACCTGTTCGGCTACACCGGGGTGGCGAGCCTGGCCTGCGCCGCCGCCGGCGCGACCGTGACCCACGTGGACGCGTCGAAGAAGGCGGTCGGCTGGGCGCGCGAGAACGCCGCGCTGTCGGCCCTCGAGGACCGCCCGGTCCGCTGGATCGTCGAGGACGCGCGCAAGTACGTCGGCCGCGAGGTCAAGCGCGGCTCGCAGTACGAAGGGATCATCCTCGACCCGCCGAAGTACGGCCGCGGCCCCGGCGGCGAGGTCTGGCGCCTGTTCGAGGACCTGCCGGAGATGACCCGCCGGTGCGCCGCCCTGCTGTCTTCCGACGCCTCTTTCCTGCTGCTGAACGCCTACGCCGCTCGGGTCTCAGGCCCGGCGCTGGCGCACCTGCTGGCCGACGCCCTGAAGGATCGGAGCGGGCGCATCGATTGGGGCGAGCTGGTGCTGGCCGAGGACGGCGGACGCGAGATCGGCCTGTCCTTCTTCGCTCGCTGGAGCGCGACGTGAAGGCCGTCACCTCCCTGACCAACCCCACGGTCAAGGCCGCCCGCGCCCTGCACCTGCGCAAGGAGCGCGAGCAGACCGGCCTGTTCCTGGCCGAGGGGCTGAAGATAATCACCGAAGCGCTGGATCAGGGCCGCGCGCCCCGGATCCTGCTCTACGGCAAGGAGGCCGCAGCCCACCCGCTGCTGCGGCGCGCCGCCGAAGCCACGACGAACGCCCGCGGCGAGGTGATCGAGGTCACCCGCGAAATCCTCGAGAAGATCTCCCGCCGCGACAACGCCCAGACCGTGCTGGCGATCTTCGAGCAGAAGTTCAGCCGGCTGGACGAAATCGACCCCGGATCAGCGACTTGCTTCGTGGCGCTGGAACAGGTGCGCGACCCCGGGAACCTCGGGACGATCATACGCACCGCCGACGCGGCGGGCTGCGGCGGGGTGATCCTGATCGGCGACACGGTGGACCCGTTCTCGGTCGAGGCGGTGCGCGCCACCATGGGCTCGATCTTCGCCGTGCCGATCGCCCGGGCCACGCGCGAGCAGTTCCTGGACTGGCGCAAGTCCTGGCCCGGGTCGGTGGTCGGCACCTTGCTGACCGCGACGAACACCCACCGCGACGCCCCCTACCGCCGCCCGACGCTGATCGTGATGGGCGCCGAACAGTCGGGCCTGACCCCCGAGGTCGCCGCCGCCTGCGACCTCAACGTGAAGATCCCCATGCGCGGCCGGGCCGACAGCCTGAACCTGTCGGTCGCCACGGGGATCATGATCTACGCGGCGACCGAGGAGCGCTGAAATGGCTGACCTGACCCTGTTCGCCCACCCGTTCTCCTCGTACTGCCAGAAGGCGCTGATCGCGCTCTACGAGAACGACACGCCCTTCACCTTCCGCACCGTGCACTTCGACGGTAGCGACCCGGAGACTCTGGAAGCCTTCGCCGCCCTGTGGCCGCTGAAACGGATGCCGCTGCTGGTCGACCGCGGCCGTCCGGTCGCCGAAGCGACCGTGATCATCGAACACCTGCACCTGCATCATCCCGGTCCGGTGCGGCTGCTCCCCGACGACTCCGACGCGGCGCTGCAGGTGCGCTTCCTCGACCGGTTCTTCGACAACTACGTCCACACTCCGCTCCAGCGGATCGTGTTCGACGCCATCCGCGCCCCGGCCGACCGACACGCCCCGAGCGTGGCGGAGTCGCGGGCGCTGCTGGAGAACGCCTACGCATGGGTTGAGGCGCACCTGTCCGGGCGGACTTGGGCCGCGGGCGAAGCGTTCAGCCTGGCCGACTGCGCAGCCGCGCCCGCCCTGTTCTACGCCGACTGGGTCCACCCGATCGACGACTCCCGCTTCCCCCGGGTCCGCGCCTACCGCTCGCGCCTGAACGCCCGCCCGTCGTTCGCCCGGGCGATCGACGAAGCCCGGCCGTACCGCCCACTGTTCCCGCTGGGCGCGCCTGATCGGGATTAGCTGACGGCGATTAGCCGGGATCGCGGCGGATCGGGCGCGGGCGCAGGATACGGAAGCAGGCGACGCCGACGTAGCGGACCTCGTCCGCGTCGGGCGTGACGCGCAGCACCGCCCAGGCGGCGATCACCACGATCACGAAAACCGTCACCCCGAGTACGAAGTTCAGGTCGATCGCGGGCGGCGCGGCGGCTGGCGTCATCCCGTGACGCTAGTCCGCTTCGCGACCTTGCTGAATGCGGCGCCTTGCGGCGCCCGCCGAAGATCCGCATGTTCGCCCTTCGACGGAGGATCGCCATGCGCCGACGCGCCTTCCTGACCCTGGCCGCCGCCGCCGTAGCCCTGCCCGCAACCGCCTGCGCGGCGCCCCCGCGCGAGCTGGTCGTTCACCGCACGCCGTGGTGCGGTTGCTGCGGCGGCTGGGTGAAGCACATGCGCGCCGCCGGCTTCACGGTGCGCGAGGTCGAGGTTGAGGACACCGCCGCGATCCGCGCCCGCCACGGCGTCGCTGACGAGCTCAGCTCGTGCCACACCGGCGTGGTCGGCGGCTACGCGGTCGAAGGCCACGTGCCCGCCGCGGACGTCGTGCGCCTGCTGGCCGAACGCCCGAAGGCGCGCGGCCTGACCGTCCCCGGCATGCCGATCGGCTCGCCCGGCATGGAGGTTCCGGGCGCGAAGCGCGAGGCTTATGAGACTCTTCTGATCGGACCGGACGGATCGACGCGGGTGTTCGCCCGACACGCTTGAGCAGGTTCAGCCCTCGTCGGAACCCGCATCCGCAGCGGCGGCGGCCTTGCGGGGTCGGCGGACGCGCTTCGGGGCGGCCTCGGCCGGAGCTTCGTCAGGCGACGATTTCGGAGACGCGCGGCCCAGGAAGGCCGGCATGTCGCTGACCGCGCCATCCTCGGCGCGCAGCATCGGCGAGCCGGCGTCGGCCTCGCGGTCGCGGCGCGGCAGGGGGGCGGCCTCGGGCTCGATCACCGCCAGCGGATCGCGCGGCCGGTTCTCGCCTTCGCCGTCGCCGAAGCGCGGGCGGCGTTCGTCACGGTTGCGGAAGCGCTCGCGGCGCCCCTCACGGCGGCCTTCGCCCTCGGGGCGCGGCTCGCCCTCGGCGCGGCGCTCGCCCCGGTCCTCCCGCGGTCGGTCCTCGCGCGGCCGGTCGTCACGAGGGCGATCCTCGCGCGGCCCGCGTTCCTCGCGGCGGCCGAACTCGCCGCGCGGTTCACGCGGCTGGTCGCCGTCGCGGCGGAACTCGCGCTCGCCGCGGTCGCGTTCCGGGCGGTCGCGGCGCTCGCCGCGGTCGTCGCGCCGGTTGTCGTCGCGGGCGTCGCGCTGGTCGCCGCCCTCGGTCTCGCCGCCCTCGGCCACGCCGTCGAACTCGGCCTGGGCGCGGGCTTGCTCGCCGCTCTCGTCCTCGAAGTCGATGTCGTAGCCGGAAGCGAGCGCGTCGCGCTGGGCGATCTCGGACACCGGCCGGTTGGGCTGCAGGGTCCGCAGCAGGCGGAAGTAATGCTCGGCGTGCTGAAGATAGTTCTCGGCCAGCACCCGGTCGCCAGAGGTGAAGGCGTCGCGCGCCAGCTGCTGATAGCGCTCGTAGACGGTCTGCGAGTTGCCGCGGACCTTGACCCCGTCGGGCCCGTTGGACTCGAAAGCGCGATTGGGGTTGTGACCGCCCCCGCCGCCGCCCCCCCCGCCGCCGCCCGGCTTGCGGTTGCGGCCCCGCTGGCGCTTCATGTTCTTGAAATCTCTCATCGGCGGTTCCCGGGGCTCAGGCGCGCGTCAGGCCTGGCGCATGCGGCGGAACGGGTGTGGGGACTTGCCCCGTCGTCGTTCTTGAGCCGCGAATAACGTTTTGTCTTCCGCCGCGGTCGGCGCGCGAAACGTTCACGCGGCCCGCAAGCCCGTTACGCCGGACCCCTCGTCCCTGGGGGTGGAGAATCCCGACGATGTGGTTGGAGACGTTCCTGACTTAGCGAGTCGGTTCGCTTTTTCCAAGCGGATTCTTGATCCCCGTGACCACCCGTTCGCGGTCGCCGAGATCCTTCACGGTCCGCACGTCCTGCGCGCCCGCCTCACGGAACAGCCGCTCGACCTCCGCCGCCTGATCCCAGCCGATCTCCACCGCGAACACGCCGCCGGCTTTCAGCAGACGCATCGTCTCCGGCGCCAGCACCCGGTAGGCCTCCAGCCCGTCGGGGCCCCCGTCCAGCGCCAGCAGGGGATCGTGGTCGCGCACCTCGGGGTCCAGGGTCTCGATCTCGGCCGAGCGGATGTAGGGCGGGTTGGACACCACCAGGTCGAAGCCCTCGCTCGGCAGGCCGTCGGCCCAGGAGGTCCGCAGGAAGGCCGCGCGGTCGTTCAGGTCCAGGTTGGCCGCGTTGTCGCGCGCCACCGCCAGCGCCTCCTCCGACACGTCGGTGCCCAGCCCCTTGGCGCCCGGCCGCTCGGCCAGGATCGCCAGCAGGATCGCGCCCGACCCGACACCTACGTCCAGCACCGAAAACCGCATGGACTCCGGGAAGGCGGCCAGCGCCACCTCCACCACCGTCTCGGTGTCGGGACGCGGCGACAGCACGTGCGGGGTGACGGTCAGCAGGATCTTCCAGAACCCCTTGCGGCCCAGGATGCGCGACACCGGCTCGCGCCGCGCGCGGCGGTCGACATAGGCTTCCAGCGTCGAGGCCTGCTCGGCGGTGATCTCACGATAAGGGTCGGAGATCACGTCGGCGCGGGTGACGTCGGCGGCGGCCTCCAGCAACAGGCGCGCGTCGATCGCCGGACTGTCGATGCGCGCCTGGGTCAGGCGGGTCTGGGCGGCTTTCCAGGCTTGCAGCAGGGTGGTCATGCGACCGGCCTCATGCCGTGCGCGGCGCCGCTCGGCAAGCGGAACGGCGAGCGGACGAGCCCGTTTTCCCGCCCATGGCCGAGCGCGACACCGACCGCGACCCCGATTCCTGCGAGCCGCCGAAGGACGCGGCCGAGATGACCGGCTGGGTGCTGAAGCAGGCCTTCCAGCCGCCCGACGCGGCCGAGAAGCCGCACGGCATCGAGCCCGAGCAGGTCCGCGACACCCGCCCCGAGGCCTTCGAGCGGCGCGAGCCCGGGCGCGGCCGCGCCGCCGAGAAGCCCTCCGACATCCCCGCGCGCGGCTGGCGCGACATCCTGTGGCGGGTGCTGGTCGCCTTCTTCATGGACCGGGTGTCGTTCGTGGCGGGGGGAATCACCTTCTTCACCCTGCTGGCGCTGTTTCCGGCGATCGCGGCGTTCGTATCCCTGTACGGCCTGTTCAACGACCTGACCTCGGTGTCGAACCACCTGAGCGTGCTTTACGGCGTGCTGCCCACGCCCGTGGCCGACTTCCTGTCGGCGGAGGTCACCCGCATCGCCATGAGCCGCCCGCGCGACCTGGGCGTCACCTTCGTGTTCAGCCTGCTGGTGGCGTTGTGGAGCTCCAACGCCAGCGTGAAGTGGCTGATGTACGGGCTGAACGTCGCCTATCACGAGACCGAGAAGCGCAACCTGCTGAAGTACAACCTGATGGCCTCGGCCTTCACCGTGGGCGCGCTGCTGTTCGTGATGCTGATCACCGCCCTGGTGGTCGCCGTACCCCTGGCCTACTCGCTGATCGGCTACAGGCCCGCCTTCGACCTGGCGTTCCTGCGCTGGCCGGTGCTGCTGGCGGCCTATGTGGTCATGCTGACGCTGCTGTACCGCTGGGGCCCGTGCCGGTCGCGCGCGCGCTGGCGCTGGCTGAGCACCGGCGGGATCGTCGCGGCGGTGCTGAACCTGGCGGTCTCCAGCGTCTTCTCCTGGTGGATCTCCAACATGGCCGATTTCCAGGCGACCTACGGGTCGCTGGGGGCGGTGATGGGCTTCATGTTCTGGACCTGGATCTCGACCATGATCGTGCTGTTCGGGGCCGAGCTGAACGCCGAGATGGAGCACCAGACCGCGGTCGACACCACCACCGGCGAGGAGAAGCCCATGGGCGAGCGCGGCGCCCTGGTCGCCGACACGGTCGGCCCCGCCGGCGGCGGCTCCGGCGTGGTCCGGGCCGCCGGCGCTGTGCTGAAGCGGCGCGGCAAGAAGGCGTCCGGCGGCCCGCCCGGAAGCGGCGGCGGCGCGAGCTGACCTGGTCTCCCCTTGCGGCGCGGCCCCGCGCTGTTCAAAGGACGCGGATGGACGTCACGCGGCAGGATTGCGCAGAGCTGGACGCGGCCGACCCGCTGGGGTTCGCCCGCGAACGGTTCTCCCTGCCCGCAGGCGTCATCTATTTGGACGGCAACTCCCTGGGCGCCCTGCCCCGCGCCACGCCTCAGCGCCTGGCCGAGGTGGTCGCGCGCGAGTGGGGCCACGACCTGATCCGCAGCTGGAACACCGCCGGCTGGATCGATCTGCCGGCGCGGGTGGGGGCCAGGATCGCGAACCTGATCGGCGCGGATGCCGACGAGGTGGTCGCCGCCGACAGCACCTCGGTCAATTTGTTCAAGCTGGCGTCGGCCGCCGTACGCCGCAACGCGCCGCGCCGGGTGGTGCTGGCCGAGGCCGGCGACTTCCCGACCGACCTCTACATGCTCCAGGGACTGGAGGCGCAGCTGGGCGGCGCGATCGAGTTCCGCCCCCTGCCCCGCCAAGACTTGATCGAGGCGATCGGCCCCGAGGTCGCGCTGGTGGTGCTGACCCAGGTGAACTACCGGACCGGCGAGGTCTGGGACATGGCGGCGGTCGACCGCCGCGCGCGAGAGGCCGGGGCCCTGACGCTCTGGGACCTCAGTCACAGCGCGGGCGTGCTGGACGTGCGGCTGAACGCCGACGGCGCCGACCTGGCGGTCGGCTGCGGCTACAAGTATCTGAACGGCGGCCCGGGCGCGCCGGCTTTCCTGTTTGTCGCCAAGCGGTTGCAAGGTGATTTGCAGACGCCGCTTTCGGGCTGGATGGGGCACGCCGCGCCCTTCGCCTTCGCCGACCGCTACGAGCCCGCCGCCGGCGTCCGCCGGATGCTGTGCGGCACCCCGACCATCCTGGGGCTGGCGGCGCTCGAGGAAGGGCTGAAGAGCTTCGACGGCGTCTCCATGGCCGAGGCGCGAGCCAAGGCGGCGCGGCTGGGCGACCTGTTCCTGGAGCGCGTGGAGGCGCGCCTGCCCGGCGTCTTCTCGCTCGGCTGCCCGCGCGCCGGCGCCCGACGCGGCGGCCAGGTGTCGCTGCGCCATCCCCACGGCTACCCCATCATGCAGGCGCTGATCGAGCGCGGCGTGGTCGGCGACTTCCGCGCTCCCGACGTGCTGCGCTTCGGCTTCGCCCCGCTCTACGTCCGCCACGTGGACGCCTTCGACGCGGCCGAGCGCCTGGCCGAGGTGATGGAAAGCGGGGCCTGGCGCGAACCCCGGTACGCCGAGGTCGCCGCCGTCACCTGACGGGTGGCGAGCGCAAGCGTCGCCGTGTAAACAGGTGCAACATTTCACCGTTATCCGGCGTCTTACACTCGCACAGACGGGACAGAGACCATGACCTCCATCGCCAAACGCCTCGCCGCCGCCGCGGCGGTCGTCTTCGCCGCCGTCACGCTCTCCGCCTGCGGCGTGAACGTGATCCCGACCAAGGAAGAAGCCGCCAAGGCCCGCTGGGCCGACGTGCAGAACCAGTACCAGCGCCGCGCCGACCTGGTGCCGAACCTGGTGGCCACCGTTCAGGGCGCCGCGATCCAGGAGCGCACCGTACTGACCGAGGTCGTCAACGCCCGCGCCCGCGCCACCGGCGTCAACATCACCGCCGACGACCTCGACGATCCGGCCAAGTTCCAGCAGTTTCAGGCGGCGCAGAATGAGCTGTCCCGCTCGCTCGGCCGGCTGCTGCTGGTGGTCGAGAACTACCCCCAGCTCCAGTCCAACCAGAACTTCCTGGCCCTGCAGTCGCAGCTGGAAGGCACCGAGAACCGCATCGCCGTGGCGCGGCGCGATTACAACGCCGCCGTCCAGGACTACAACACGTCCCTGCGGACCTTCCCGACCATCCTGTGGGCCAAGACCGTTCACGGCGGTTCGCGCCCGATGCAGCTGTTCCAGGCCAACGCCGCGGCCCAGAGCGCGCCCCAGGTCGACTTCGGCGGCCTGGCCCCCGGCGCCGCTCCCGGCTCGGCCCCTCCCGCGCCCGTGACCCAGGCCGCGCCGGCGCAATGATCCGTTCCTGGTCCGCCGGCGTCGCCCGGGCGGCGGCGCTCGCGCTCGGTCTGTTCGCGCTCGCCGGCTGCGGCGGAGAGGTGTCGCTGCCGACCGGCGGCGGCTCCTCGGCCGCGTCGGATCCGTCCGGCCAGACCGGCACGGCGGGGAACCTGCGCTTTCCCGCCCTGACCGGGCGCGTGGTGGACCAGGCGGGCATTCTCGAACCCGCCACCGAGGCGGAGCTCGACCGCAAGCTCGCCGACCTCGAAGCCCGCACAACCGACCAGGTTGTGGTCGCCACCGTGCCGTCGCTTGAGGGCTACGAGATCGAGGAGTACGGCTACCAGCTGGGCCGGGCGTGGAAGATCGGCCAGGCCGAGCAGAACAACGGCGTGATCCTGCTGGTCGCCCCGGCCGAAAAGCGGGTGCGCATCGAGGTCGGCTACGGCCTGGAGCCGGTGCTGACCGACGCCCTGTCCAGCGTGATCATCCACCAGAAGATCCTGCCCCGCTTCCGACAGGGCGACATGCCCGGAGGGATCGTCGCGGGAACCGACGCCGTCATCGAACAGCTTACCATCGACCGCGGCGAGGCGGTCCGGCGCGCCAGCCTGGCGGGCCGCGAGCTCCCCGCGCAAGCGAAGGTGAACCCCGAAGTGCTGTTCGTCGCCCTGATCGTCATGTTCTTCGTGCTCTCCAGCCTGATGCGGGCGCTGGGCGGCGGGCGCCGCCGCCGGCGTCACCACATGGGCGTGCCGATCATCTTCTGGGGCGGAGGCGGCGGCGGCTGGGGCGGCGGAGGCGGCTTCGGCGGCGGCGGCTTCGGCGGCGGGGGCGGCTCGTTCGGAGGCGGCGGCGCCTCGGGGGGATGGTGAGATGCGCCTGAGCGAACCGGACCATCAGAAGATCGACGCCGCCATCGCCGCGGCCGAACGCAACACCTCCGGCGAGATCCTCTGCATTGTCGCCAACGAGGTCTCCGACTACCGAGAGGTCCCGTTGGCCTGGGCCGCGGCGGCGGCCCTGATCCTGCCGCTGCTGCTGATCCCGCTGGGCTTCGGCCCGCACTGGCTGCCGGGCTTCGCCGGCGGCTGGACCGCCGCCCACAGCGGGGCCTTGGACGAGTCAGCGGCCGCGACGCTCGCCGCCTACGCGGTCACCCAGGCGCTGATCTTCGCCTTGGTGACCCTGCTGGGCGCAATTCCGGCGGTGCGGCGCGCCCTGACCCCCAAGGGGCTGAAGGCCAGGCGCGTGCATCGCGCGGCCATGGAGCAGTTCCTGGCCCAGGGCATCCACGTCACCGAGGCGCGCACCGGCGTGCTCATCTTCGCCTCCCTGGCCGACCGCCACGCCGAGGTGATCGCCGACAAGGGCATCTACGAGAAGGTCAAGCCCGAGGTCTGGGGCGACGCCGTCGCCGCCCTGACCAAGGCCGTCCAGCAAGGCCGCCCCGCCGAAGGCTTCGTCGAGGCCGTGAGCCTGTGCGGAACCGTCCTGGCCGCACACTTCCCCCCAGGCCCGGCCAATCCGAACGAACTGCCCGACAAGCTGGTGGTCATCGACTAAGCACGCCCGCCTTCCTTCTCCCGGGGCTCCCCCTGGGTCCCGGCGCTCCGCTTCGCTGCGGCCGGGATGACGGCCGAAGGCGACCAGGAGCGACCATCTGGCCGCGCCCGCGCTCGCATCTCGAAACCCGCCCCTGCTCGGGCTAGAACCCTCCGCGCATGCCTCGGATCATGACCTACAACGTCCACCGCTGCGTCGGGATGGATCGCAAGCTGGACATCGACCGGGTGGCGGCGGTGATCGCTGAGTACGAGCCGGACGTGGTGGCGCTGCAGGAACTGGACGTCGGGCGCAGGCGCACACGCCACGTCGACCAGGCGCACGCCCTGGCGATCCTGCTGGAGATGTCGTTCCACTTCCATCCCGCCATGAAGGTCGAGGAGGAGCTGTACGGCGACGCCATCCTGACCCACCGCCCGGAGCGGCTGGTGCGCACGGGTCCCCTGCCCACCCTGGCCGGCGTGCCGGGGCTGGAGCCGCGCGGCGCGCTGTGGCTGGCGATCGACTTCGACGGGGTCGAGGTGCAGGTGATCAACACCCACCTGGGGCTGGTGCCGCAGGAGCAACGCCTGCAGGCCGCCGCCCTGGTCGGGCGCGAGTGGCTGGGCCATCCCGACTGCCGCGATCCGGTGATCCTGGTCGGCGACATGAACGCCACCGCCGCCACCCGGCCCTACGCGCGGCTGGCGTCCAGGCTGGACGACGCCCAGAAGCGCCCCGGCCTCGGCAAGCTGGTCAGCACTTTCCCGTCGGGCTTTCCCATGCTGCGGATCGACCACGTGTTCGTCAGCCCGCGGATACGGGTGACCAAGGTGCAGGCGCCGTCCTTCCCGCTGGCGCGGATGGCGTCAGATCACCTGCCGCTGATCGTGGACTTCGAGATCGAGCCTGCGGAAGCGCCCGCCTCGGCCTCGGCCTCCGCCTCGGCCTGACCCAGGCGCACCGTATCGATCAGCCGGTGCGACAGCCGGCCCCGCCGCCAGGGTCGCCAGGCGTCTCGGGTGGTCCCCGGATCGCCGAGCTGCCACTCCGACATCAGCAGCGACACCCGCCCGGGCGGCCGATCGATGGCCGCCAGGCGCCCGCGCCGGTTCGCGGTGCGGATCGCCTCGGCCAGGCTGCCGCCGTCCTGGTGCAGGCGGTGCAGATCCTCCGCCTCGCAGGCCAGAAAGTGCGACAGCAGCTTCAGCCTGAAGCGCCGGATGAAATCGACGGAGTCCCGGTCGTCCGGCCGGGCCTCGACCGCCACGTCGCACTCTGTGTCGAAGCCGGCCGAGCGGTTGTTCAGGTTGGTCGATCCGACCCGCAGGAAGCGGTCGTCCACGACGCTGACCTTGGAATGGACGATCACCGGCTTGCGGCCCTCGGTCAGCGGCATCCAGGCGCTGAAGCGGCCGTGGCGGTCGGCGGCGCGAAGCCGGCCCAGCAGCGCGAGCCTGGCGCTGTCCATGGTCGCCTGGTCGAACCAGCTCGGGCTCTTGCCGGTCGAGACGATCACCACCTCCGGCCCCTCCGGCTGCTGCAGCCGCTCGGCGAGGGCGGCGGCGATCACCGGCGAGGTGACGTACTGGTTCTCCAGGTAGATCAGCCGCTCGGCCCGGGCGACCGCCTCCAGGTGCAGGGCTTCGTTCTCGCGCACCTCCGGGTGGCCGCGCCACTCGGGCTCGGTGCGGGCGATGCCCAGGGTCACGTTCGTGAGGTCCGGCGCGATCCCTTCCGGCCAGATCGGCTCCTGCGGCGGACAGGGCTCCAGCACCTCGTCGGTGGCCAGCCGCCAGCGCTCGCGCGCCAGGTCGCCGAGCGCCGAAGCGGCCGGCCCGGCGATCAGGGTCATCACCTCGTGCCTGGGCGAGCAGATCAGCCCGGCGGGCGTGCAGCGGCGCGGATCGCGGTCCAGGTGCTCGTCGGTGTCCCAGCGGTCCACCGCGATGTCCCCTCCCCCGCAGAACGCCAGCACGTCGTCGATCACCAGCACCTTCTGGTGATGGCAGGCGCCCAGCGGCCGGGCGCGGTCCAGCCGGAAGTCGATGCCCTTGTTCTTGCGGAACCAGGCGCCGGAGCGCTGGGGGAAGAAGTCCTGCGACCAGGCGATCGGCAGGGGCGAGCGCCAGATCAGGATGCGGACCTGCAGCTCGGGCCGCTCGCGCACCAGCCGGCGCAGCAGGAAGCCCACCTCCCCGCCCCGGTCGTGCGCCGGGCCCTCGGGATCCAGGCGTGTGCGCGGATCGAACTGCCAGCCCAGCAGGGTGATGGATTTTCGCGCGAGCGGAAGCGCCGCCTCCAGCGCCTTGAAGTAGGCGGCGTTCTCCATGAGCAACGCGACGCGGTCGGCCCGCTCGACGCGCCAGCAGGTCTCACCGGGGCGAAGCAGCACCGCGTTCTCCGATTTCCTCCACCCGCGTAACGCCAAGGCGCACGGCCGGGTTCGCAGCCGAAGCGTACGATCTGGGGAACGGCCACGCTGAACGCCAGATGAAGGAACCGCGCGGAGCCCGTTCAGACGCAGAGGCGCACAAACGTGGCCATAGGGGCCGCGCCGGCCCGAGGAGAAGAATTCGATGAAAACGTCCCTGGCCGCCGCGATCGCCCTCGCCGCTCTCGCCGCCGGAGCCACGGCCCATGCGCAGAGCGGGGGCCGCCACGACGGGCGCGACCGCCCCGACAGCGTCACCTTCTACGAGCTGCCGAACTTCGAGGGCCGCTCGATCACCGTGAACCGCAACGAAACCGACTTCGTCCGCCTGGGCTTCAACGACCGCGCGCAGAGCATGCGGGTCGACGGGACCTGGCTGGTCTGCGAGCACGTCGACCTCAAGGGCCGCTGCGAGACCGTGAGCGGCGACGTGCGCGACCTGACCCGGATCGGTTTGAACCGCATGGTCTCCTCGGCCCGCAACCTGGACGACGGGTGGGGCGGCGGGCGTCCCGGCGGCGACCGGCCCGGCGGCGGCCGCCCCGACGACGATCGTCCCGGCCGTCCGGACCGTCCTGACTGGGACAACGGCGGCGGCGAGCGCTCGGAAGGTCGCTTCCACGTGTTCTTCCGTCGTCCCCAGCTCGAGGGCTACGACCTGATCGCCAACCGGGCCAACGCCGACCAGTTCTGCCGTCGCCAGGGCCTGGGGACAGCGGTGTTCTTCGACGGCACCGATCGGGCGCGCCGGGCGGTGGACTACAACCGCCGCTTCGCCACCAACGCCGCGGCCCTGCGCGACGTGCTCTGCGCCAAGCGCTGACCGCCTGAGCCTGACGGCGCGCCTCCGGACATGGACGAAAGTTCATCTCCGGGGGCGTTGCCGTATGCGGCGCCTCGTCGCATGATCATCGCGGCCTCTGGGGAGGGGCTGCTGCGATGCAAGTTCTCGTCGACGTGATAGCCGCCGTGGTGTCCGCGCTCGTGCTCGCGGCGCTGTCGCACGTCGGCCTGGACCTGACCGGCCGGGACGACGCCTCCGCCGCCGAGGTTCGCCGCACCGCCCCGGCCGATCCGCAGGCGGAAAAGCAGGCGTTCCAGCGCTCCGCCGACGACGAGGACTGCCCCGACGAGGCGAAGCTCAAGGCCTGAAGTCAGGCACGCGCGCAGCTATCTGGGCGCGACGATTGGAAACTCCAACGCGTAGACCGTGGTGTAATCTAAGCACGGACCCTGAGCCCCATTCTGGTATTGTGCTTCCTTAATTGAGGCTGCCGCAGGCCCCGCATAGCACTGCCTAGCAAGATTAGGGTCACGCTGGGGCCCCAGCTCAGGTCCGTCCAGATCGAAACTACCAGCAAATACAACTTCTCCCGATTGCACTACAAATGCTGGAGCGCCCAAACAATAATCTAACACCCCTAGTTCGGATATTCTCCAAGTGCCGACTGGGACTTCAAATACAAACCAATTACCATCTTTCTTCGCGAAGACCACACCTACTCTAGCGTGAATCACATCCGGCTGCCCTCTCTCGTCATCGGGCAATACTCGGGCAAATGTGAGGCCGCCGCCGTTGGTAGTCACTCCTTCGGTTCGAACAATCACTAGAGCCATACCTTGACGAGGTATCGGCAAAGTGGTCCCTTTTAATTGCTTGATGACATTCCCAGTCGGGGTCGGCACTAGAGGAACATTAGCATTCGGCCCCGGATTCCAAACCCGCGTGCTTAGCTGCTGGGAGAAATCGCTATGTGGGCGAGAGGTTCGCGTCACGCCATTCGGAAAGAGTCCGATATTTTTCCACTCGCGAACAAGCTTTCCAGGCGGCGCGTCCGCGCCAACCATAGGGGCTAGGGCGGAGGCAAGCTGCTCTTCTGGCAACTCGGCGAGTTGCCTACCTTGCGACTCCTCAAGCTGGTAGGCCTTCCATCCGCGCACCAGCATGCAGTTTTCGACGCGGGCAGCTGCCTGCCCGGTGACGGCTCCCGCAAAAAACAGCCCCCCTCTACCTGCTACCGATCTAATATATTGTGCGTTTGTTGCCGAAACACACTTTGTCAAATCAACATTGTGCTCGTTTATGCTGGTGCCGGATTTATTATAATATACGTATCCTCTTGCTATCTCGCCCACTTCGAGGGGCTCAGCCCAACTCATTGCTGCAGTCAATGAAGCGGCAATGGTTAAAATAATTGCCCCGAGCCTCCGCATCGCCCCCCCCCTCATTCCGGTCAGGCTAAATTAGCCCTGACGAGGCAGCAATTATAATTTTATAACGATGTTCTGAGTGAAGAGATCATCATTCGTCGAACGGATTGATCGGCCTTATCCGTCTCGTCTCTTCGCTAGCCGCGCGACCCGGCGCGCCTACGCCTCGTCTCGCCCGAACAGCGTCGCCTTGTCGGCTCGGCCCGCGGCCTCGTTCTCCTCCACCCGGCGCAGCAGCTTGCCGATTCCGTAGCGTCCCCGCTCGCAGCAGAGGCAGGCGCAAGGCGGCGCGCCGTTTGCGCCCGGCCGGTAGCGCCATCCGACCACCTGAGGCAGGGCCTTCACGCGGACGATCTCCGACGGCTCGATGCGGCGCGGAACCAGCACCTCGAAGCCTTCCGGCGACGAGGGCAGGCGCCGCCCACGGGCGACGGCCTTGGAGGCGCGGTCCTCCTCACGCGCCGCAGACGGGTCGCGTGTCTCGGCCTGCATCATCAGGGCGACGGCCTCGGCCGCCGTCATCTCGACGTGGGCGCTGCCGAAGTGACCGACCCGGACGGGCTCGTCTCCGGGCAGGCGGAAGTAGACGCCGAAGATCTCGCCGGCGCCGTCGCGCTTCAGCTCCCGTAGCCACTGGTGCGCGATCTGGAAGTTGCGGGTGACCGGCAGGGCGTAGATCGCCTCGGCTCGTCGGGCCGGCTTGATCCCGGACCGGCGGATCGCGGGCAGGTTCCTGTGCGAGGTCAGGTGGACGAAGACCGTCATGACCCGTCCGGGCGGTCGCCGCCGTCGAGCCGACGCCGGGCCAGGATCATCGCCCCCACGACGCAGGCGCAGAACAGCGAAGCCTCCACCGCCGCTGTCACGGTCAGGCTGATCGGGCCGAAACCGTTCTCGCCGAACAGGGCGCCGACCTGGTCCAGCCGCAGGCGCGAGCCGGGAAAGCCGCGGGCGAGCAGGTCCAGGCTGCCGGCCATCAGCCGACCGCCCATGGCCGAGATCAGCAGCCCCGAGGCGAGGCCCGCCAGCCCGGCGGCCCCGACCGCGCGGCGCAGCGACGGCGATCCTGCGTCGCGTCCGGCCAACCAGGCGCCCAGCCCCGCCGCGGCGCCGATCAGCACACCCTCCGGCGCGCCGGTGATCTCTCCGGGCGAACGGCCGAGCAGCAGGGTGAAGGCGTCCGTTCCCAGCAGCTTGACCGCGCCCCCGACGATCATGCCCCCGGCCGCGCCGCCGATCATCCGCCGCCAGCCGGGGCGGCCCGTGGCGTAGTCCGCCGCCGCCACACCGAAGCCGACCCCCGCCCCGCCCAGAGCCCCGATCAGGCCGGAGACGCAGACCAAAACCAGCAGGGCCGAGACGGCGCCCACCCCTGGCAGCGAGGCCCAGACCAGACCATAGACCAGCCCTCCGCCCAGGCCGGCCGCGCCGCCCCCGACCAAACCGGCCGCGCCCATTCGAACGAACCGGTCCCACGCGCCGGACCGGGCGGAGCGGACCTCGCCCGGATCAGCGGCGACCGGCGAGGTTCCCGGCACGGCGGCGACGGCGTCGTCGAAGGGCTCGACCGCGGCGACGAAGCGGTAGCCGTACTTCGGCACGGTCTCGATGAAGCGCGGGTTGGTCGCGTCGTCGCCCAAGCGATTGCGCAGCATCCGCACGCACTGGGTCAGGGCCTCGTCGGTGACCGGCACGCCGCGCCAAACCTCGTCGAGGAACCGGTCCTTGGACACCAGCTTGCCCTGCTCGCGCACCAGCAGGATCAGGGCGTCGAGGTAGCGCGCGTTCAGCTCCACCGGCGCGCCGTCGCGCCGGAGCTGGCGGTCGCCGGGATCGAGCACGAAGCGGTCGAAGCGGAAGCCGCCGGAGGGCAAGGGCGCAAAACCTTTGAACGAGCGTGAGTCGGAAGCTCGCGCAGGGCCTCGGGAAAGGCAATGGCGCGGGCCCGGGCGCCGGGAAAGCGCGGCTGTTCCACAGATGAACCCCTAGGCGCGGCCTTTACGTTTCGTTAGGGTTCGTCTCACGCGCGAATTCTTACGCAGAAGGCGTGACCCGCGCGCGATTCTTAAGACGAGCCGCGCATGAGAGTCCGAACCAGACCGCCGTTGAACTTCTCGGCCGTGCCCGAGCCGGTGACCCTAAGGTCGCCCGGCCGGATCACGTCCGCGCCCCGGGGCGAAACGCCGCTCGAGGCGGAACCCGGCGCGGCCGAGACGCCTGTTCCGGCGAGCATGGAAACGCCGATGACCGAAACCGCGGCCCCCGCGCGCGACGAGCCCGAACCCGAGGCGGTGGAGACGGTCGCCGAAGCCCCGGCCGAACCGGCCACGGAGGCCGCGCCGATCGTCGCTCCGGTCGCTGCGGCGCAAGCCCGCGGAACCCGCAAGACCAAGCCCGCGAGGGCCCCACGCTCCGGCGACGGCGGCTCCGCCTACCTGTGGGCGACCTTGGCCTCGGTGCTGTGGGTCGGCGGGATCGGGTCGTATGTGGCCTATCAGTACGGCTTGGGCGAGTTCAGCGTCACGCCTTTGAACGTGGCGATCTTCGCCGTTCTGGCCCTGGCCCCCGCCGGGCTGATGGTCGTGATGGCGCGCACCGCACGGCAAGGCGCGCGGCTCGCGGCGGAGACCGCCCGCGCCCACGCCCTGTCCGAAGCCATGGTGGCCCCCGCCGCCCTCGCCTCGGCCGAGACCGTCCGGATCGTGCAGGAGATGCGCGCCGAGATTGATCAGGCGACCGAGAGCGCCGAGCGCGCGCGCGGCGAGCTGGTCGCCCTGCGCGAGGCCCTGGCGCGCGAGACCCGCACCCTGAACGAGGCGGCCGAGACCGCCGCCCGCACCGCCCGCTCGCTCGGCGAGACCTTGGGCCGCGAGCGCGAGTCCCTCGGTCAGGCCAGCGCCGCCCTGGAGCAGCAGGCGGCGGGCGTGGTGCAGTCGGTCGAGCGCCAGACCCGGCTGGTGGCCGAGACCTCCGACCTCGCCCAGGCGCAGCTTCGCGAAGCCGAGGCCGCTCTGGCCGCGCGCGCCGCCGACCTGGCCGCCGCCGCCGGCGAGGCGCAGGACGCCGCCCGCCTGGCTTCCGACGACCTGGCCCGTCAGACCATCCGGCTGGAGACCGCCGGAACCGGCGTGGCCGAGCAGATCCGCTCGGTCGAGGAAGGCCTGTCCCAGCAGCGCGCCGCCCTGGTGGCCGCCGCCTATGCGCTCCGCGCCGACCAGGAGGATTTCTCCGCCCAGGTCGAGAGCCAGCGCGCCCAGATGGCCGAGGCCCTGTCCGTCACCCGCCTGGCGTCCGCCGAGCTCGGCGACGCGTCCGCGCGCGGGGCGGAGAACCTGCGCGAGCTGGTCGAGGCGGCCGCGCGCGAGTTCCGCGCCTTCACCCAGGTCACCGAGGCCGAGCGCACCGAGTTCGAGGATCGCACCCGCTCGGCCCTGGACCGCTTCGCCGCCGTGGCCGCCGAGTCGCGCGACCAGCTGGCCGCCGAGACGGCTCAAGCCCTGGCCTCGCTCGCCGCCGCCGCCGAGGACGCCCGCCAGGCCGCCGACGCCTCGGCCGAAGCCGCACGCAGCCGTGTCGACCGCCTGAGCGAGTCCGCCTTCGACGCCGGCAAGCGGGCCGACGAGGTGTTCGAGGCCCGCGTCGAGGCCGCGCGTCGCCTGATCGAGGAGTCCGCGACCCTGGTAGACGAAGCCGGCGACCGGTCAGCCGCCCGCCTGCAGGCCAACCTGCAAGGCGTCCGCGCGGCGCTTGGGGAGGTCGACGCCGCCCTGTCGGAGATCGACGGCCGCGCCGCCCGCCTGCCCGATGAGGCCCGCGCCCGGGTCGGCGAGATCCGCGCCTCGGTCGAGCAGGGGCTGCAGGCCCTGGCCGACGCCGCCCGCAAGGCGGCCGAGGAGACCCAGGCGGTGGACGCCGCCTTCCAGGAGCGGGTCAAGCGCAACTACGACATGCTGTCCGAAGCCGTGCGGCTGATGGGCGTGGTTTCCGGCGACCAGGGCGCGGCCTTCGGGCGGCGTGCAAGCGAGGCGCCGGCGGCCGAGCGTCCGCGGCGCGAACCGCCGCGCCGGGTCGAGCCGGCGGCGGAGGAGCCGCTGGAACTCGATACCCCCGCGGCTCAACGACCGGCGACCCGTCCCGCCGCCCGGCGGCCGGAGCCAGAGGCCGAGCCTTCCTCGGCCGCGGGCCTGCGCGGCCGGCTGAAGCTGAAACCCGCCACCGACGAGGAGATGAAGACCGTCTTCGGCGAGCGCGCGGCGACGCCCCGCGCCCCGGCGCGTCGCGAGGGCGACAGCTGGACCTGGCGCGACCTGCTGGGCACGGTCGATCCCGAGGCCGATCCGGGGGTGGAGAGCGACGAACAGCTGGCCGAGCGGATCGTCGAGGAGGTTCAGGCGCTGGGCGTCGACGCCAACGCCCTGCTGCCGCGCCTGCGCGTCGAGGAGGCGGCGGGCGCGCTGAACGGCGGCGACCTGGAGGCGGCGCGCCAGATCGTGCGCCGCGTGGCCCCGGCCGCGATCCGCCGCATCTCGCGTCGGGTGCTGACCGACAAGGCCCTGCGCGCCCGCGCCGACCGGTTCGTCAAGCGCTACGAAGACCTGGTCGACGCCTCCGCCGGCCGGGACGCCGGCGGCGCCTCGGTCCTGGCCCTGCTCTCCACCGAAACCGGCCGCACCTGGCTGCTGGTCGACGCGGCGGTGGGAGACCTCTAGCCCCAGCCGGTGACCCAGTCGTCGGACCCGCGGATCGGCTGGCCTCCGCCCTGCTCCCACATCGCCCGGATCAGCGCCACGTCGACCCGGCCGCCGCGAAACACCAGTTCCTCGACGTCGCGCAGGGTGTCGGTCCCTTCATTCACGGGGCCGCCGAGGTTCTCGACGATCAGCGCGCCGCCCCGGAAGCTGAACTGATAGCCGCCGACGGATGCGGCGTAGGCGGCGCTGTCCCAGCCGGCGCCGCCGTCTATGCGGTCGTCGCCTCCGCCGGCCACGAAGTCGTCGTCGCCGTCGCCGCCGAACAGCCGGTCGTCGCCGCCCGCGCCGTAGATGCCGTCGTCTCCGCCCCGTCCGCGAATCACGTCGCGCTCCGGCCCGCCGCTCAGCACCTCGCCGTCGTTCGTTCCGCGCGCCGGCTTTTCGCGCTTGCCCATGACTGTTCTCCACACTGACGAAGGCCAACCGGCGGCAGGCCCGGGACGTTCCGGCACGTTCGACGTTGCGGTCGGGGGAGCTTGGCTCTAGCGTCGGTGCGGGGAACGGGGGCTTGAGCGGCGGGGAGTCCGTTTGCGCTCGCTTTTCGCCTCCGCCACGCCGTCCAGACGTGTCCGCCTCGGCGCGGCTTTCGTCGCCGCCGTGGTCTTCCACGCGACGCTGCTGGCGGCGCTGCGCCCCGTCGGGGCTCTGCGGGATCTCGCGCCCGACCTCCGGCGACCGATCGAAGTGGAGTTGATCACTCGCTGGTCGCAGCGCGCCCGTCCCGTCGCCGACGACCCCGACGACGGAGAGCCGCGACCGAACGCGGCCCCGGCGCCTTCGCTCCCCGTCTCAAGACCCCCGGCTTCACCGGATGCGGATCATGCGGAACCGCGGCCGCTCGCGCCGTCTTCCGCAGCCGTGATCGCCGGCGCCCTGCGTCGGTCGCTCGGTTGCCGTGACGCCGACTTTCTCGGGCTCACTCGCGAAGAGCGGGAAGCCTGCGCGCGCCGGTTCATCGAGCGCAGCGACGGCGCGCAGTCGCTGCCGATCCTTTCGGCGGAGCGCAGACGGCCCTTCGACGAGGTGCGCGAGCGCTGGAGCCGGCCCATGCCGCCGCCGATTGCGCCCTGTGACGGGCCGAAGTCGAACCTGGGCGCCGGCTGCCTGACGCCAAAGCAGCCGAACCCGATGGACCGCTACTGAACGGGCTTAGCGATCCTTCTCACGCTCGCCGCTCAGCGCCGCCTGGGCGGCGGCGAGCCGGGCGATCGGCACGCGGTAGGGGCTGCAGCTGACGTAATCCAGGCCAACACTCTCGCAGAACTGGATCGAGGCCGGGTCGCCGCCGTGCTCGCCGCAGATGCCGAGCTTCACGTTCGGCCGCGTGGCTCGCCCGCGCTTGGCGGCGATGCGGATCAGCTGGCCCACGCCCTCCTGGTCCAGGCTGACGAACGGGTCCTTCTCGAACACGCCCTTGTCGATGTAGGCGTTCAGGAAGCGCCCGGAGTCGTCGCGGCTGATGCCGAAGGTGGTCTGGGTCAGGTCGTTGGTGCCGAAGGAGAAGAACTCAGCGTTCTCGGCCAGTCGGTCGGCGGTCAGGGCCGCGCGCGGCAGCTCGATCATGGTGCCGACCAGGTAATCGACCTGGACGCCCTTCTCCTGCTGAACCTCTTTCGCAACCTTGTCGGTCAACTCACGGAGAAGCTTCATCTCCTCGGCCTTGGCGACCAGCGGGTGCATGATCTCGACCCGCGGGTCGCGGCCCGCGCGCTTGGCCTCGCAGGCGGCCTCGACGATGGCGCGCACCTGCATCTCGTAGATTTCGGGGAAGGTCACGCCCAGCCGGCAGCCGCGCCAGCCCAGCATAGGGTTGGTCTCCTGCAGCTCGCGGGTGCGCCGCATCAGCTTCTCGGCCGACAGCCCGGTGGCTTCGGCGACCGCGCGCACGTCGTCCTCGCCGTGCGGCAGGAACTCGTGCAGCGGCGGGTCCAGCAGCCGGATGGTCACGGGCAGGCCGTCCATGATCTCGAAGATCTGCTCGAAGTCGGCCCGCTGCATCGGCAGGATCTTGGCCAGAGCCGCGCGCCGCCCGGCCTCGTCGTCGGCCAGGATCATCTCGCGCACCGCCGCGATCCGGTCGGCGTCGAAGAACATGTGCTCGGTGCGGCAAAGGCCGATGCCCTCGGCGCCGAAGCCGCGCGCGGTACGCGCGTCCAGCGGCGTCTCGGCGTTGGCACGCACCTTCAGCCGGCGCACCCCGTCGGCCCACTCCATCAGGGCCGCGAAGTCCCCCGACAGCTCGGGCTCGACCATCTTCACCGCGCCGGCCAACACCTCGCCGGTGGAGCCGTCGATGGTGATCGTCTCGCCGGCCCGGATCTCGCGGCCGCGCGCCCGGAACAGGCCCTGGGCCTCGAAGATCTGCACCTCGCCCGCGCCGGAGACGCAGGGGCGGCCCATGCCGCGGGCCAC